>CAZPGF010000038.1:0-24733 GCA_964586025.1 uncultured Planctomycetales bacterium | reverse complement strand
CTCGCACGGCGAGTTCCTCTATCGCCTGCTCAGCGACGAGATCGGGCGGCGAGACCCGGTCCGCAGGACGAAGAGGATGGCGTTCATCGCGCCCCGGTTCGGCACGCGTGGGTTGTGGCAGCCCAGCGAATGCTTCTTGCCCGCCGGGATCAGCGGCTCCATCCGCTCCCACAGCGCGTCGGGAATGCGCCAGCCGTCGTCGCGTGCCACAAGCCCCGTGATGCCCTCGCTGTCGGACACCACGTCCGGCAAGGGAGAGATCGGTTGCGATCAGCTCCTACTGGAATAGGCTCTAAGCAGCCGATCAGGCTCGCACGGTCGAGGGCTCGGTCTGATGCCCAGTGCTGGACCGACCGTCGTTCACCTTCAGGCCTCGAATCGGCTCGCGCTGTGTTGCCCAGATTCCTAGCGATGCTTCAACGAGCGCATCAAGTGGGCGCCAGCGAATCGTAGCGCTGGCGCCCACCCTGAGAAATCGGTCGAATCCGCCGCGCCTCAGATCACAGCCATTCCCAGTCGTATGGATCGGTGCCGAGTTGGTAGATGTCCCCACCAACGTGCACCGTCACTTGCGCTCCTTCAAGGAGCGGGGGCAACGGCACCAGCGTGTTCGGAACAACCAACACGCCGTTCACGACGGTGCCGCTCAGCGGCTCATGCACAAGGAAGGGCGTACCGAAGGGTCCGCCGACATCGACGATTGCGCCTGCGCCCTCGGGAAACACGACCAACGTCGCCGACGTGGCGAGCGGATCGGCCTCCACGTTGGAAACCGACGTCGTGGAGCCCAAGGCGAGAGCGGCCAAGAGCAGGACGGATGTGAGTCGCATGGTTGCCTCCCCCGGGGGACCTCTGTCCCCGGGCGTCGGGCAGTCTAGACACGTCGCGTCGGAATTGGAAGTCGCCGACGTCAGAGAAAGTGGACATGACTGATCGCCTGTTCGGCAATTCGGACGGAGTGTACCTAACATACTACGAACGCATGACCCCTTGACCGGCAAGGGACCCCGGTCCAGGCTCCTGTAATGCCCCCGGACATTCCGCAGTCCGTGCTTCGCCCACTACTGGTTTGCCGAACGATCGAACAAGCCGTCTTCAACCCAGTGGCTGACTCGCTGACTCGCGTCGCCGCCCGGCCGGCTCCGTTGGGGTCAAGAGGGCGGTTGGTCATTCGCGCGCCCGACCATGAGTCGGTGGGAATGGCAATCGTCCTGCAACTCGCTCGCGCGTCGCGGGGCCGACGTCAGCCAATCAGCGTTGTGGCGATAGAAGTGTCGGTCCCGAATCATCGACACTGGGCGGTTATGTTTGCGCTGTCGGCCCTGTGTGATCCTTCACCGAGCGCGAGATCGGCGCTGAGCAATCTGCGACGGTGCAGCCCCGTCCACGCAGACGTCGACGCAGCATGGGCCCGAGGGCTGAGTGAGCGGATCACTACCTGTGCTAGTGAACGTGTCGCGCGGGCATTGCTCGAGGTAGCGATGTCGATCCCGTCACCCCGAACGGACCTGGCCGAATTGCGCGCGGATCTCGTGCGGCGCTCGCTCGCGCTCGCGGACACCAGCGCGCCCACCGCCGCATTGGACCTCGCAGGGGAACTTGTACGTGCTCGAACTAGTGCCCGCGCCGGCGGAATGACCCCACGACTGCCCCTCGAAGCGTACAGGTCGGTTTGCCGGCGAGCGCGCAGATCCTACTGGGCCCGCGTTCTGCGCAGTTTGATCGCCGAGCAGGCTGCCCGTCAAGCGACGGCGCTCGAAAACCCCGACAACGTGCGCCTACGTTCGATCCTGCGCGCGGAGAGATTTGCTCGGAGTGCCGGTCACGCTGTCCGGGCGGCCCTGATTCGCTCGTATCGTCGGAAGGTGCTTCAGGAACTCCGTGCAGACACGGCGGCCACTGCGCTGGTGCTGATGATACGTCCGCTCGTCGTAGCAGGCGAAACCGCGACGCCTTGGCTCATCACCAATGCAGTCATCTATTTGCGGCTGCGTGGTGGAGAGTGTCCAGCGGGCCGAGTTCGTTCGGCACTGTGCGCGTGGACAAATGCGGGATCGCCTTATCCAATCGAGCCCCACTTGAGATTGGCGGCGCGCCCGCAGGTGTTAGGTCTTGGACCACACCTGAACCTTCCGTTGACCGGGTATCGGACGGTCGCCCGTCATTGTGCTCTCAACCAGTTCTCGCGTGCGACACGCGCGCTCACACCGGAGGATCGGAAGGGAGCTGAGCTGATCCACTGGTCGTCTCTTGGCCTCGTACAAGTAGCTTCATTAGTCACTGGACAGTCCGCTCACTTCTTCCTTCCGGCCAGCACAACTGCGCTCGTCCGCGGGACGGAAACCTGGACGCTGGAGGCCCTCACCGGCGAATCAGCCCTTGGAGCTCAGCCTATCGGTGCGACGGATCGCCTTTGCGCTCACTCGTTGCTCGGCGATCGCATCAGCCCTGACATGCTGTCTTTCCTCGTTCGGAGGCTGGATGACGAAACGACGTGGGCGCGGCGGGTGATCGTGGCGATGAGTGCATCGATCGCGGCCCTTCGATTGGGTCACGTAGCGTGGGCAGGGAGGATCATCTTGCGGGGGCGGCGGGCGTACGACGCGTTGCGACGACTGGAGAAGGCGCGTAAGGCCAAGGGTCCGCGGCCGCAGACGCTGGTGAGATACGAGGATCAGTGCCGCGCCGTACTGCGTTCATTCTCGCCGCCGCTGCGGGCGGGGAAGTCGCCCGTCCTTGCTCTAGCGGCGGCTGTTCGTCAACTGCCGCCGAGGCGTAGGCGCTCGCGACTTCGGACAACGATTGCGGCGCTGGACGCACTGGTCGCAGTTGGCGGCGGGCGTCATGCGGAAGGGTTGCACGACCGCGTCGTGCGAGAGATGGCGCGGATGGTCGGCGCTCGCGTTCTCTTGCACTACGAATGCGGGCGCTATCGCGTGCTTGCGCCACAGCGCGAGCACACGTTGAGCACTTGGACTATACGTGGACTCGCTCGTCCGGGATCGGTTGCGACCCGACGAGTGCGGCGTCGACCGGAGTTCTGGAGGCCGGAGCAGCGCCGTCCCCGCGCCGTCCTTCGCTTCCCGCTTGGCGACGGGGTCGTCTGCTTGATGCGACGAAGGGCGTTCCGTCCGTCCGAGGTAGAGGCCGTCCGCGTTGTGTTGGGCTTCCTTCGACAGCGCATCGAGACGCCGGGACGCCCGCTGATCAGCGCCACCGCGGTGCACCACGGCATGGTCCTCGATGAACCGGGCAATCGCGTTTCCCTGCTGGGCATTGTGGGCGATAGCCCGGCGTGGCGGCTTGTGCTCAACGATGTCTGGCGCGCGGCGCGCGGCGACGTGCCCGTGCTACTGACCGGGGCGACCGGAACTGGCAAGGAGGTCGTCGCGCGCGCGATTCACTTGACCAGCGGGCGCGCCCAGTTTCCGTTCGTCGCCGTCTCGTGCGCGACGCTGCGTGGCGACACGCTGCTCTCGGAGCTCTTCGGACACGTCAAGGGCGCGTTCAGCGGCGCGACCAGCAGTCACAGGGGGATTTACGAAGTCGCTCATCGGGGCACGTTGTTTCTCGATGAGATCGGCGAGGCATCGCCGGAGTTGCAAGCGGCATTGCTACGTGTGCTTCAGGACGGAGTGATCCGGCCGGTCGGTGGGACATCGGCCCGGACGGTCAACGTGCGGACGATCGCGGCCACAAATCGCGATCTTGAGGTCGCCCGGCGCACAGGACGTTTCCGCGAGGACCTCTTCCATCGACTGACCACGGTGCGCATCGAGTTGCCGCCACTGCGGGAGCGCCTCACAGACATCCCCCTATTGGCAGAGCACTTCATTGCCAAGCACGCACCGGAGAGGAGCCTTCATCCGGATGCCTTCGGAGCGCTCTCCTCATACGAGTGGCCGGGGAATGCCCGAGAACTTGAGTCCGTGCTTCGTGCCGCCGCCCTGCAGAGCGATAGCAGAGAGATCTCCGCATCCACTATCCGGCCGATTCTCGATGGCCGGAGGGGGTCGCGACAGCGGCAGATGCCGTGGCCGCACCTCGCGCCGCGCGCGGCGGCCGTCCTCGACGCGATGCGAGGCGGTTGGTGGACTGCGTCGGATCTGGCCGAGCGTCTCGGCGCGGCCCACCGAACTCTGAATCGCGACCTAGCGATGCTCGTGGCACAGGGGCATGTCGAGCGCACTGGCGAGGCTCGTTCGCGCCGGTACCGGCGCGTTTCAGCCGCCGGGCTTGAGTTCTAAACCGCGCACTCCACAATTCACGGTGGCGCGATGTGGCGCGAGATCCCAGGCGCGTTCCCATAGACTCCGCGCGCACGCTGGGCCCGGCGCCATGTGGTTGGATGAGACTCCCGACCTCCTCTCGTGTAACCCCTTGATGAACAGGTGCTTACGAACTTTGCGGCGCCACGTGAACGTGGCGTGATTTGGCGCGAGTGGCGTGCCAATGCGGCTGGCACCGCGTGTGCAAACGTCTCTCGTGCGCCGAGCCGAGTATCGCCCGACCTCCCAAGCCCGGGCCGCGACGATCGGCGCACAACGTGTCTCGCTCTTTACGGGGCGGGGCGCTGGACGAGCCAACTTGTGCCCCCGCCTCCTTCCCAGGCTCCCCGGTTGCCCCGCCCCGTTCTCCCGTTCCGGCGGTTCGGACTCACCCACGACGGGGAGAATCAGGACTCCCCGACATCCGGCAGCTCGCTGATCTGGCGCCGGCGGCGGCGACGGATGAAGCGGTAGGCGATGGCGGCAAACAGGGAGAGCACGGCGAAGAGGGTGCCCCAGAAGTCGCGCAGCACCACCAGGTACCACGGACGCGCCGACGCCTCGGTCTCGGTCTTCCATTGATCGACCCAGGCCCCCAGGCGCTGATCGGTGCGGGCGGCGACCCAGGCATCGAAGAGGGGTTCGCCGACGAGGTAGGGATCGGGGGTGCGGCCGTCGGCGATCAGGTCGAGGAGGTCCTTGATTCGGGGGAACGCGGGTTGGCGAGAGAGCCATGCGACCAGGCTCCGGCTCTGGGCGTAGGCGAGGGCGGCCTCGTGGGCGAGGCCAGGCCACTCGTCGGTGATCGCGGTGAGCGGCAGGAGGCGATCGAAGGCGATCGCACGGTCGAGGGCATCGGTGCCGTCGAGGGACATCCCGCCGCCCACGTCCTCGGCCAGCCCCTCCTCGAACCAGCGGGGCAGCGATCGCGCGCGGAGCCCGGCGCGGCGCCACCAGGCGAAATGGACCCATTCGTGTCGAAGTACCGACGCGAGGGTTCGCCAGGGTGCTCCCGCATCGACGAGGTCCGAGCGCAGCACGATGCGGCCGGCCTGGTGCATCCCGGCGGCCCACTCCGGGGCGGAGGCGCCGAGGAGCGCGCGGGCGCCGTCGGTACCGCGAACGATGTCGATCCGGGCGGTCGTGCCTTCGGTCGAAAGCCCGGCCCGGGTGGCGACGTCGCGGCGGATCCCGGGGAGGAGATCCAGCACGCGTCGTCCGAGCCCGTCGAGCCCGTCCGGCCAGACGACGAGGTCGCCTTCGGCGGTGCGGGCTTCGCCCGAGTGGGCGGGTCGCCCAAGGATCAGGAAGGCGAACGCAAACGCGAGGCCGAGAGGCAGACCGCATCGGACCGCGCGTTGCGTCGTCGCGTCGCGCCGGGGGGCCGATGTCGCGGGATTGCGACGCGCGGGCCCGGATCCATGGGCCTCGGGGCCACGGCACGGAGGATGCGATAGGGCGGACCTCTCTCCTTCGAGGCGAGGAGGGGGCCCGGTGTGGTGAGCCCGGGCCCCCCTCCCTCGCGATGGGCCCGAAGCCGGGTCCGAGGGACCGTGAACTCTGCGGGATGAGGGCCGGGGCGAGGTTCGCCCCGGCCCGTTTCGTATCGGGGCTCGATGCGGGATCACCCGCGGAACGGCACCGCCAGCACCGGACGACCGGCGCGGCGTAGCACGCGCTCGGCGACCGAGCCGAGCAGCAGATGGTCGAGGCGGGTCCGCCCGTGCGTCCCCATCACGACGCAGTCGGGCTGGTGCTCGGCGATCTCGTCGAGGATCGTCGTCGCGGGCTTGCCCTCGCGCACCAGGCAGACGATGGGCACCTCGGCGTGTTGGCGGCGGTAGCGCTCCAATCGCGCCTGCGCCTGGACCTTGTACTTCTCCATGTCCGAGCGATGGGCGTACACGCCGAACGCTCCCTCGGTCACCTGCGGCAACCACTCGACGACATGCAGCAGGATCACCGTGCCGGTGTCGGAGCGGACGCGCAGGGCCATGTCGAGGATCTCCGAGCGACCGTCGGAGAAGTCGAGAGGGACGAGGATCTTGTCGAAGCCGCGCATGACGTTTCCTCACTCCACCCGCAGCGCGACGAAGCGGTCTCCGACCGCGACGCGACGCGCATTCAGGAAGTCGGCGACGGCGACGTCGCGCCCTCCGGCCGGACGCACGCGCAACACGCGCAACACGCCGTCGCCGCAGAGGACGTCGATGCCGTCTCGACCGACACGCAACACCTGACCGGGGCGTGCCTCGGGCGGCGTGGGCGGCGCCTCCTCGGACGGGAGGGGAACCGTCTGCGTCAAGAGGAGGTTCAACGGATCGTGTCGCACCTTCGGCTGCCACGCGGTCTGCGCACCGGGCCACGAGGTGACGCTGCGCACGTGGTCGTGGACGGCGGTTGCGGGAAGGCTCCAGTCGAGCACGCCGTCGGACTTGTCGAGGCGTCCGACGTAGGTGGCCTCGGCGTCGTTCTGCGGCTCGGCCTCGAGCGATCCATCGAGCCAGCCGGGAAGCACCTCGACGAGGAGATCGGCGCCGATCTCGGCGAGTTGCGCGGTGGCGTCGTCGAGGGTCGTATCGAAGCCGACCGCGACGCCCCGGCGCGCCAGCACGGGGCCGGCGTCGAAGCCCTTCGTCATGAGGAAGACGGAGACACCGATCTCAGGCTCTCCGGCACGCAGGGCCGCGGAAATCGGGCTCGCGCCCCGGTATCGCGGAAGCAGGCTGGCGTGGACGTTCAGGCAGCCGCGCTTGGGCAACTCGAGCAGGCGACGCTTCAACTTCTGGCCGAAGGCGGCGGTCACGATCACGTCCGGCGCGGCGGCGGCGATCTCGCGAAGGCTGGCCGCGGCGTTCACGTCGTGCGTGCGGTGGACGGGGATCTGCAAGTCCTCGGCAGCCTCCGCGACGGGCGTCGCCTGGGCCCTGCGGCCCCGACCCGACGGACGCGGCGGCGGCGTCACGACGAGTACCGGCGAGAACCCCGCGCCGACCAACCGTCGCAACGTCGGCACGGCGAAGTCCGGCGTGCCCATGAACACGACGCGGGGTCCGGTGCGTTCGTCGATGGCCAGGGCGGAGGCCTCCAGCGCACGCTCGGCGGCCTCGGCCGCGTCGGCCACCTCGGGATCGAGGGCCTCGGCGGTGAGCTCGATGCGGATGTCCTCGAAGGCGTCCTGGACGGCGCGCACCTTGCGCAGCTTGATCAGTTCGAGCAGGGCCAGGAAGGTGCCGATCACCTCGGATCGATCGCGGCTGCCGCCGAGCAGTTCGCGGAAGCCGACCTTGCCGCCGACCGCGACCAGGCGATCGAAGATCCGTCCCACGAAGTGCGTGATCGGCAGGCGCTCGCGGGGCATCGCGACCGCTTCGGTGTCGCCGGTCTCGGCGAGCAACTTCTGGAACGCGGTGACGAGGCCGAACAGATCGACCTCGATCTCGTCCTCGACCGGCGAGGCGCTCGAGACGTCGGGACGCACGCGCACCGGTTGCTTGAGCGACTCTTCTCCGGCGCGTCGCTCGAGTTCCTCGGAGATCGTCTTGAAGTCGCGGTACTCGAGCAACTGCCGCACGAGGTCGAGGCGCGGGTCGAGGTCCTCGAGGTCCACCGGCTCGTCGCGGGGCAGGAGGGCGCGGCTCTTGATGACGAGGAGGTGACTGGCCATCACCAGGTACTCGCCGGCCTGATCCACGTCGAGGTCCTGGACGTGACGGCGGCAGACCTCCAGGAAGCGGTCCGCGATCGTGGCGACCGGGATCTCCCGGATGTCCACCTCCTCCTGCTGGACCAGGTGGAGCAGCAGATCGAGGGGCCCACGGAAGGCCGCCAGATCGACGCGCAGGTCGTCCATGGGCGGAAAGGCCTCCGGGGGTTGGGCGGGGCGGACCGTGGCCCGCTTGAATCCGGGCCCGTCATGAGCCGAACTCCTACACTACGGGACTCCCCCGGCGACCCGGAACCACGACATGGGCGAGTTCTCCCCGCGCATCCGCCTCGTCGTGATGGACGTGGACGGCACGCTGACCGACGGCCGGATCACGTACACGGCGGACGGGCTCGAGCTCAAGTCGTTCCACGCCCGCGACGGCGCCGGCATCAAGCTCCTCGCCGCGGCCGGACTGCGGCCTGCGATCCTCTCCGGGCGCTCCTCGGCGGCGACCGCCCGCCGCGCGGCCGAACTCGGCATCGACATCGTCCTGCAGGGGATCGACGACAAGGCCGAGCGCCTGCGCGCGCTATGCCGCGAACTCGGCTTCGACCCCCTCGAGGCGGCCTTTCTCGGCGACGACCTCGGGGACATCCCGCCGATGCGGATCGCCGGCTGGTCGGCGGCCCCGGCCGATGCGGCCGAGGAGGTCCGTGCGATCGCGACGTTCGTCAGCCGCCTGGAGGGCGGGCGGGGCGCGGTGCGCGAGGCCATCGAGGTGCTGCTGAAGCGCGAACGGCTCTGGGACGCGATCCTCGAGCGACACGACGCCAAGCCGCGGGTGCCGTCGTGATCAAACGGTTGGTGCTCGGCCTCCTGTTCGCGACGGTCGGCGTCGCGGCGTTGATCGTCGCGGGCGGCGGCCTCGGCTCGAATCGTTCGCCCGAGTCCACGCCGACCATCGACGTGGTCCAGCCCGGACCGATGTCGGGCGGCTCGGCGATCGCGCTCCAGGCCGAGGGCAACCTGCCGCTGCGCACCTCGGGGGGCGAGGGCGTGACGGTCCAATCGGCGACCGAGACGCTCGTCTTCGAAGATCCCGAGAGCGGCGCGCGGCGCGAGATCCTCGGCTGGTTCACCTGGCGCTTCCGCTGTGCGCGGTTCGAGCCCCTGCCCGCGACGGGAGGCGGTCGGCAGGGCGTTAGGTGCGATCGGGTCGTGCTCGAACTCTATCGCCCGCCGCGCACCCTCGCCGAGGCCGACGCGCGCCTCGCGGGCCATCTCGAGGCGGTGTTGCACCAGCGCGTGCGTGCCGACGAAGCGATCGCGATCGGCAGCCTCGCGCGCGAGCTCGAACGCACCGAGGGGCGCGTCGATTCCCCCATGTCGTCGCGCAACGTGGTCCACCTGGCGGGGCGGGTCGAACTCGAGGACCTGGAACAGTGGATCCAGGTGCACGGCGACCAGTTGACCGTGCATCCGAACCAGGGTCGGGTCGAGGGTCGCGGGCCGTTCCGCATCGATCACGAAGCCCTCTCCCTGACCGGCGAAGGCCTCGAGATCGATCGTGCCGACAACGGGTGGTCGCGGGTGCGGATCCTCCATCGTCCGCGTCTGACGATCCACGGCGACCTGAAGGACAAGGAAGGCCGCGCCGTGTTCGGCTTCGGCGACGGCGAGATGCGCCCGACCACGATCGTCGCCGATCACGAGGCCCTCCTCGTGCGGGAGGCGGCCCGCAGCGAGACCCGTCTGCGCGTGCAGTTTCCGCGGGGCGTTCGCGCCGAACAGACCGGCGGACGCTTCCTCGAAGCCGGCTGGCTCGAACTGCTCGCCGTGCGCGACGGGCCGCCCGAAGCGGACAGTCGCGGCGTCGGCGGGCGATGGGCGTTGCGCGAACTCCACGCCGATCGGGGCGTCACGGTGGACTACCAGGACGCTACCGCCGACGGTCGCACCTACCTGGCCCGACTCGAAGCGAAGGAACTGCTCCACCTCGTTCCGCCGACCGGCGCGGCGCGCACCGAACTGGCCGGACAGCCGCGCATCACGGTGCGCGGCGCGCTCTCGCTCGGCGCGCTCGCCCGCGACGGCGACCGCATCCTCGCGACGGCGACGGAACGCGCCTGGATCGAGCCGGTCGCCGCCGCGCTCGTCGATCCGGGGCACGCGCCCCACGCCATGCGGCGGATCGTGCTCGACGGCGCGGCACGCCTCGCGCGACAGAATCCGACGCTCGGCGTTCGCGAAGACACGCTCGCGGCGGATCGCATCGAGTTCCTGGTGTACGAATCGCCCGCCGACGAGGACGGTCCCTCGCGAACCTCCGTGACCACCCTCGTCGCCGACGGCGACGTGCGGATCGGAAGTCCGTGGATCGAGGGGACGACGCCCCGCTTCGTCGCCGAGGCGCTCGACACCGAGCGCCCGCGGATCCACGCGATCGGCGCGGGCACGGTCGTGACGCTGCCGCTCCTTCGCGAGGATCAAGGTCTCCTCGGTTCGGAAGGCCGGGAAGGCACGACGGAAGGTGGCGCGGAGGGCGAGACGGCGGGACGTTGGACGGTGCGACGCCTGTTCGCTCGAAACGAGGTCGAGATCCAGACTTCGATCGGAGGCGCCTCGGTGGGCGTTCCGACCTGGGTCACGGCGAGGGAGGCGATCTACGAGGCGCACCTCGCCTCGGCCCGGCTCGTCGGAGCCCCCGGCGCCCCGGCCCGCATCCGATCGCGCGTCGCACCGGAGCAGGATCACGAGATCGAGGCGCAATCGTTCTCGATGAACCCGGCGACGGGCCGCATCACCGCGCGGGACGGCGTCCGCGGCGTGATCTGGCTCGCCGACGGCGATGCGCAGGGGTGGTTCGGGGCGCCGCGTGAGGTGCGCCCCGCGCGATCGCTGACGATTCGCACCGACACCCGCATCGACGTCGCGCTCGTGCGCGATCCGGAAAGCCAACGCCTCGACGAGAGCGGAGAGCAAAGCGTCCGCATCGACGGGGAGGTGATCGCGGAGTTGCGAAGCGATTCCCTCGTCGTCGATCGCCTGAAGGCCGGATCGCTCGAGGTCGTGCTCGCCTCCGAGGCGAAGGTCGAGCGCGACGCCGGAACGGCAACGCCCTTGGCACGTGTGTTCGAACCGCCCGCCACGACGGGCGAGCGGCGCCGCGCCGGAGGAGTCGCCTCGGCCGTCTCGGCCGCCCAGCGCCTGCGCGTCCTCGTCGCCGCAGGCGATGTCGAAGTGCAACTGACGAACGGCGACGTCGCGTGGCTCGAAGCGACCGGCGGAGTCGATCTGTCCGGGGAGATGGGCCGCGTGACCGGGGAGCGCCTTCGCTACACCGGGGCGCTGCGTCGGGTCGAGGTCAGCGCCGGGCCGCAGCGCGAGGCGGGCGCATGGCTCGGCGACGGCGAGGCCCGCACCGAGATCGAGGCGACGCGGCTCGGCCTCGTCTGGGAGGACGGCGAGGCGAAGCGTGCCGAGGCGAGCGCCGCGGAGGGCAAGACCGCGCGAATCCGCCTGTTCCGGCGCGACGCGCAACGTCCCGGGCGTCTCGAGCGCTACGTGATCCAGTACCGCGGCTCGATCGTGCTCCTGCCGGAGCGCCTGAACGCCGAGCACGTCGTCGTCGAGCGAACCGTGCGCGACGGCACCGACGGCAGCGAGTCCCCGCCGGCGACGCTCATGGCGAGAACGCTCGAGGTGCTCGGGCGGAATCTGCTCTCGCGCGAACCGGTGGAGGTGGATCGGATGATCGCGTCCGGTCCGGACACCTTCTTCGAGGCGGGTGCCCGCGACGCGCCCGTCCGCATCTGGGGCACGCGCTTCGACTTCGACGTCCCGCGGGCGCAGGCGACGTTGACCGGCACGCCGCCCCGCGGCGTCACGGTGCAGAAGGCCTCGGAACTCGCCAGCGATCACGAGCGCGTGGTGATCGACCTGCGCGACGGCCTGCCGATCTTCCTCGACGGCAGCCGCATCCTCTGGAGGCCGCAGGACCAGCGATGACGACGCTCGCCGTGATCGACCTGTCGTTCTCCGAGCTGCTCGTCGTCGCGTTCGTCGCGTTGATCGTGTTCGGAGGCGAGCTGCCGCAGGCGATGCGCAAGGCGGGACGCGCCTACGCGAAGCTTCGACGCAGCCTGTCCGAGGTCACGAAGCCAGTCCGCGAGGAGGTGCAGGCGTTCCGTCGAGAACTCGACGTGGACACGACACCGAAGCGTCCGTGGCAAGCCACGCCGGTCGTCCCGCCCTACGACCCCGCGGCGTTGCCCGCAGGCGCGAACGAACCGGGCGCGAGGGAGCGACGCGACGCGCCGGCGCTTCCGACCCCGCGACCGTCCCGTCCGTCGGTCGCCCTGGACGAGCCGCCCCCCGTCTGACGAATCAGACGTTTCCGACCTCTTCGCGGACGGCTTCCTCGCCGGCATCGAACACGCCGGACCAGGCGTCGTCGGCCGCGACGTCCAGCACCTGGACGTTCTCGGAGAGGAGGCGGTGGATCTGCTGCAGATCCGCGACGAAGAAGAAGTGGGACTTGCCGCAGTGTTCGCGCAGGGAGTCGATCATCTCGCGCGTCGGCGGCGACGCACAGGCCCAGGTCCACACCTGCCCGAACTGGGCGAGGGGCACGATCTGGTGGTGGTAGAGCAGGGTCGGCGGCACGGCCTGGAGGAGGTCGGTCGGCAGCCGATACCCGTCGAGGGGCATCACGGGCATCTGCCAGGTCGCGGCGATGCGCTTGGCGAGCTCCCACGCCGTCAGGTAGCCGGCATCGACGACCACGGCGGCGAACGATTCGGACATCTCGTAGGCCGACTCGACGAGTTCGTCGGCCTGGTCGCTCGACAGCACGCCGTCCGCGACGAGGACGTCCCGGAGGCTTCGGCGGGTGTACCGGTCGTAGGGGTCCATGGGCGTCGGTTTCCTCGCGGCCCCTATCGACCGTTCCGCCCCCCGGGCCGTAGCCCCCCGGGAGGGCCCGCACCGGGCCGTCGAGGGGGCCTGCGCCCGTCGGATCCGTTCCGGGTGGTCCAGGGCCCCGATGGATGCGCGGCCTGGCCGATCGGGGGCGATCAGACGTCGAGTTCGGTCACGTCGAGCGCGTGGCGCTCGATGAACTCGCGGCGGGGCTCGACCTGTTCTCCCATCAGGATGCTGAACAGGCGATCCGCCTCGGCCACGTCGTCCATCTGGACGCGCATCAGGATCCGGCGCGCCGGATCCATCGTCGTCGTCCAGAGCTGGTCGGGGTTCATCTCCCCCAACCCCTTGTACCGGGTCACGTCCACGCCCTTCTGTCCAGACTGCCGCACCTGGGCGAGCGCGTCCTCGAGGGAGGCGAGCGCCTGCGGCTCGCCCGCTTCCGAGCGCAGGGTGTAGCGGGCGGGTGCGTCGCCGCCGGCGTGGGACCAGGTGGTGACGTCGAGCCCGAAGTCCCGCACGGTGCGGACCGGCTTCTCGACCTCGACCGCTTCGTAGAGGGGCAGGACCACCACGTCCGCCGCGTCGCGACCGGCGGGATCGTCGCCCTCGCGGAACACGGTCGGTTGCGCTCCTCCGGCGAGCGCGGCTTCGCCGGCGAGGAACGACGGCATCGCCGCCGCGTCGCGAACGAAATGGATCTGCTCGGGCGCCCGCTTCAGGCGCACGGCGAACCGCGGCAGCGCCCCGTCGCCGTCGGCTTCGGCGAGCCACGCGCCGAGATCGATGCCGCGGCGCATCAGCGGCTTGGCGAAGGAAGCGATCCGCCCGAGGGCGACGACGAGGTTGCGCAGCCGGACGCCCTCGATCGGATTCCGCGGGCCGTCGGCGGTCACGGTCTCCAGCACGAGATGCCCCGCGCCGAGGTCCTGGAGCTGCGACTGCAAGTCGTCTTCGTCGAAGATGTAGTTGGTCGTCTTGCCCTTGCTGATCGCGTAGAGGGGCGGGCGCGCGACGTAGACGCGACCGGACTCGATCAACGGCATCATGTGGCGGAACAGGAATGTGAGGAGCAGCGTGCGGATGTGGCTGCCGTCCACGTCCGCGTCCGTCATGATGATGACCTTCGCGTAGCGGCACTTGGACGCGTCGAAGTCCTCCGCACCGATCCCCGTGCCGAGCGCGGTGATCAGCGACTGGATCTCTTCGTGCCCGAGCATCTTGTCAACGCGGGCCTTCTCGACGTTCAGGATCTTGCCGCGCAACGGGAGGATCGCCTGGAACTCGCGGTCCCGTCCGGTCTTCGCCGAACCGCCGGCGCTCTCGCCCTCGACGAGGAACAACTCGCCTCGCTCCGGGTCGCGCGTCGAGCAGTCGGCGAGCTTGCCCGGAAGCCCTCCGCTCGAGAGCGCGCTCTTGCGACGGACGAGGTCCCGCGCCTTGCGGGCCGCCTCGCGCGCCTGGAACGCCTGCACGACCTTGTCGAGGATCGCGCGGGCCTCCTTCGGATGCTCCTCGACGTAGGTCTTGAGCGCGTCGCCGAACACCTTGCGGACGATGCCGTCCACCTCGCCGTTGCCGAGCTTCGTCTTGGTCTGGCCCTCGAACTGCGGCTCGGGCACCTTCACGCTGACGATCGCGGTCAGCCCCTCGCGGAAGTCGTCTCCCGACGGTTTGTCGTCGGGACGGAACAGGTTCGCTTTGCGCGCGTAGGCGGTCAACGCGTTCGTCAGCGCGCTCTTGAAGCCGCTGACGTGCGTGCCTCCCTCGACGGTGCGGATGTTGTTCGCGTAGGACTGGAGGACCTCGTTGTAGCCGTCGTGGAACTGCGCGGCGATCTCGACGGTGACGTCCTGCTCGACTCGCTCGACGTAGATCACGTCGTCGTGGAGGACCGAGCGCGCCTTGTTCAGGCGCTGCACGAACTCGCGAATGCCCCCCTCGAAGTGGAACACGTGATCGGCCGGATGCTCGGCCCGCTCGTCGATGAAGCGGATCGTGACGCCCTTGTTCAGGAACGCGAGTTCGCGGAACCGCGTCGTCAGCACGTCCGCGTCGAACTGGATCTCGCCGAAGATCTGCGGATCGGGCTTGAAGTAGACCTTCGTGCCAGTGCGGTCCGTCTGGCCGCGGACCTCCATCGGGCCGACGATCTCGCCGCGCGCGAACGCCTGGACGTGGATCCGCCCGTTCTGGTGGACCTCGACCTCGCAACGCTCCGAGAGCGCGTTGACGACGCTCGCACCGACGCCGTGCAGACCGCCGGAGACCTGGTAGGCGCCCTTCTTGAACTTGCCGCCCGCGTGCAGCTTCGTGAACGCCACGGTCAGGCCGGGCATGCCCGCCTTCACGTTCATGCCGGTCGGAATGCCGCGGCCGTCGTCCAGGACGACGACGCCGCCGTCCGCCGTGATGCGCACGGCGATCTGGGTGCAGTAGCCCGCCATCGCCTCGTCGATCGAGTTGTCCACGATCTCGTACACCAGGTGGTGGAGACCGCGCGACGTCGTGTCGCCGATGTACATGCCGGGGCGCTTGCGGACCGCCTCCAGACCCTCGAGGACCTGGATGTCGTCGGCGGTGTAGCTGGACGTCTTGTCGGTACCGGTCTCGGGAGGCACGGGCGTGGTCATCGGTCTCCAGGCAGCGCGGCGACTTCTTCGAAGCGCAGCGCGACGAGCGGCGTGTCGGGCAAGGCCCTCAGCAAGACCCGCATCAGGCGAGGCGCGTGAAAGTTCGTCAGTTCCTGTCGCAGGGCGGCCGAGGCGACCCCGACGCGCAGGACACCGCCTTCGATCGCGATCGGTCGCGTGACGTTCGCCCAAGCCGGTTCCGCGGCGAGGTTCCACGCGTTGCGCACGCGTTCGCTCACGGCTCGGGACGGCAGTCCGAGACTCTTCAGCGCCGAACCGAGCAGGTCTCCGACGGGTCGGGGCTTGCGTGACGGACCGTCCTCGCCCCCCCGCCGGGCGGGACCACCGGGGAAGCGACGCCCCACGCGCCTACTCCAGCGAGACCGGACTGAGGACGTAGACGTAGTCGTCGCGGTCGGTCAGACGCAACGGATCCTTGGCCGCGTTGGCGCCGAGACCGATGGTGATCTCGGCCGCCGGGTCCATCGCCTTGAGCGCCTCGGCCACGTAGAGGGGATTGAAGCCGAGCCTCAACGCCGGGCCGTCGTAGGTCACCTCGACTTCGCTCTGCGCTTCGCCGAGCTCGGGCGCGCGGCTGCGAAGTCGCATCGCGCCGGGTTCCAGATTGACCTCGATCGACTGCGACTCGCGGGTGGTCAGCAGCGTGACGCGACGCAGCGCCGCGGCGAGGGGTGCGACCCCGACGCGCAGGTTGTGCGCCGGCGCCCGCGGGATGACCGCATCGACGTCGGGGTAGGACCCGTCGATCAGACGGCTCGTGACGAACGTGTTGGCGCTGCGCGCCATGAGTTGCCTCTCGACCAACGCGATCTCGACATCGCCGTGAAGCCCGGACCCGAGAACCCGCTCGAGCAGCAGCAAGGCCTTCGGACCGATGAGGAGGGAGAGCGGCGCGACCCCGTCGAGCGCCGGGAGGCCCCGTTCGATGCTGGCCATGCGCCGGCCGTCGGTGCCCACGAGGCGCATGCGTCCGGATGCGATGCGCATCTGCACGCCGTGCAGCGCGAAGCGGCCCGCGTCCTTCGCCGTGGCGAACGCCGTGCGACGGACCATGTCGCGGAGGTCGGCCGAGGGAACGCGCACCGAGGCCTCGGCCGGGAAACGCGGGAGGGCCGGGAAGTCCTCGACGTCTTCGTGGCGGACCGTGAAGCGGCTCCCGGCGGTCGCGATCTCGAGGCCTCGCTCGGTCGCTGCGAGCGTCGTCCCGTCCTCCTCGATCTCCCGGACGATCGAGAGGAAGCGGGCTGCGGAGAGGGCGACCGAACCCGGCGTGTCGGTGCGGCTCTCGTCCACGTGGATGCGGACGCCCACGTCGAGGTCGGTCGCCTCGATCGAGAGGCCGGTGGCCGGATCCGCACGAAGGGCGAGGCACTCGTAGATCGGCTTCGTGCTCTTGGTCGCGGCGACGGAGGCGGCGTGACCGACGGCGTCGAGGAGACGACTGGTCGGCACGGTCACGCGCATGCCGTGCGCCGTCTCGGAGAGGACAGGAGAAGAACGATCTGTCTTTGAACTCGTCATCGACTCACCACCTGTCGGTTTGTGGAGTACGCCCCGCGTCGCGTACCGAAGCCTCGGTCCTGCAAGGGTTTAGAGCGCCTCCGAAACCCCCGGATCGGCATCCGGGAACTCCCCGGGATTCTACGTCGCAGGCCGTCGCCGCGGGCAGGGTTTCCGCGGGTCGGAGGCCTTGGGAACGGCCGCTCCCACCCGCTCGCCCGGAAGGAGGAATGCCTCCTCCGCCGGTCCACCGAAACCGGCCGTCTCTCCCCACGAATCGGACGGTCCGGCGGTCACCGGCGGCTCGCTCGACCGCCCAGGGTCGTCCCGGTCCGAGCTGTGGAGGGATCGGGTAGAAATGACGCAAGCGATTCTCCGATAACGACTTGCGATCCGGCCGAGTTCGTGGAGAGGGGGCGGCGGCGGACCGACGGGCGCACCCGGCGCCCGCATGGGGAATCGGATCGTCGTTCCCTGCGGCCCGTCAGCGGGCGCCGAGTCGGTCCTTGAGCCTTGCGATCGTGCCGGCGAGCGAGGTGTCCTGCTTCAGACGGTCCTCGGTCACGCGGAGGGCGAACATCACGGTCGTGTGGTCACGGCCGCCGAATCCCGCGCCGATCTCGCTCAACGAGAGCGAGGTCAGTTCCCGGGCGAGGTACATGGCGACCTGGCGCGGCTGGCTGACGTTGCGGGTCCGCGCGCGACTCTTGAGGACGGCGGCGTCGATCTGATAGAGGTCGCTGACCGCCGCGATGATCGTGTCCAGGTCCACGCGCCGTTCCGGGCGCCGGATCCGGCCGGCGAGGGCGCGCTCGGCCAGCGCCAGGTCCACGGCGCCTCCCTCGATGTCGGCGCGGGCCTTGATGCTCTGCACGGCCCCTTCCAATTCGCGGATGTTGTTCCGGAAGTTCGTCGCGACGAACTCGACGACGTCGGGGGGCAGCTCGATGCCGAACTGGAGGGCCTTGCGCCCGAGGATCGCCATGCGCGTTTCGGTTTCGGGCTGCTCGAGGCACGCGACCAGTCCCCAGGTGAAGCGGGAGATCAGGCGCTCGGTCAGGGCCGGGATGTCGCCGGGCGCCGCGTCGGACGAGAGCACGATCTGGCATCCGAGTTGGTGCAGGCGGTTGAAGGTATTGAAGAACTCCTCCTGCGTCCGCTCCTTCTTTGCGAGGAAGTGGATGTCGTCCACGATCAGGAGCCGCACGTTGCGCAGCCGCTCGCGGAACGCATCGACCTGGTTGTGCTGCAACGCGGCGATGAACTCGTTGGTGAACTCCTCGCAGGAGAGCACGCACATCCGCTCGTCGGGGAAGGACTGACGGAACTCGTTCGCGATCGCGTGGAGCAGGTGGGTCTTGCCGAGCCCGACGTTGCCGTGGATGAACAGGGGGTTGTAGTTCGCACCCGGGTCGTCGGCGACCCCGCGGGCGCTCGCGTACGCCATCTCGTTGCTCGGGCCGGTGACGAAGGCGTCGAACGTGTAGTGCGGATTCAGCGGCGTCGTGTCGAACACGTCGTTCGGCTCCGCCGGACGACGCACCGGCGCGGAGGGCCGGTCCGCCGGGGACTTCGCCGGCGCGAAGAGCGCGATCTCGGCGACGCGGTCGGCCGGATTCGCCGTGCCCGCCGTGGGCTCGACGGGCGTTCCGTTCGTTGCGGCCGAGGGCCGGACGTCCATCGCGACCGCGACGACGACGCGGACCGGCGCGTCGTCGATGGCCGCCGCCTCCTCGGCGATCTGCACGATGTAGTTCCCTTCGATCCACTCCTTCGTGAAGCGGTTCGGCGCGCACATCCGGAGCAGCCCGTCGCGCCACGACTCGAGGCGCATCTCCTTGAACCAGAGGCTGAAGTTCCTCGCGTTGAGCCGCCGGCTCAACCCGTCGAGCAGACGTTCGTACCGACCGTCCGACACCGCCTCCGCCTCGACCTTCCCGACCTGTTCGTTCACGTCGTTCGACCTCCCGATTCCTTCGTGCCCGTTGCGACGTTTCTTCGTCGGCGATCGAGCCCGCCCCCGCGCATCGATCGTGACCGCTGACGAGTCCGTGGTGGTGGACCCGCGTGCGTCGCGAACCTCCCTCCGCGCCGACGCGAGACCACGAGTCGATCTCGCCACGTGGACACCATCCGCACGGCGGCGCACCTCGTCAACAGGTCGTGCGCACCCCGAGGCCGCTCGTCATCGAACGCTGCATAAAATGGAAACCGCTCTACAAAGGGCTTTGCTTGGATCGTGGTGAACGCGACGATTCGTGTCCGCCCAACTGCTCGATTCGCGTGAGCACGCGCTCGAACACGCGCGCGACGTCGCGGGGATCGTGCGGTAACGTGTCGTCACCGATCGAGACGCGCACCGTGCACGATGCGATCCGCGCGTCGAGTCCCATCGCGAGCAGCCCGGGAAAGGGGTCGATGCCGCCGAGTGCGCACGGACTCCCGGCCGCGACCGCCAGGCCTTCGACATCGAGCGCGGTGGCGACCGCGTCGCCGTGCGCGTTGCCGAGTCGGAGCGTTCGCACGCCGGGCAACTGGGAACCGCGCGCCCCGATCATCATGACGTCGGTTCGCGCCGCTGACAAGGTCGTCACGAACGAATCGATCCACGCATCGTGCGCGGCGGCGCGCCGGGCCCGATCGTGGGACGCATCCTCCAGCGCGACCGCGCCCGCACACGCGGCGGCGACCGCGACGTGACCGCCGCGCAGCCCCTCCTCCTCGATGCCCGCCGCGGCCGGTGACCGCACGAGGCGCGTTCCGCGCGCCACGCGTAGCCATCCGATGCCCGCAGGACCTCCCGCCTTGCTGCCCGAGAAAGCGCAGAGCGGCGCGCCCAGCGCGGCGACATCGAACGCGATCCGTCCGGGTGCCAGCGCCGCGTCGCAGAGCCAGGGCACGCCGTGGGACTCGAATCGCGCGGCGACCTCGGCCAGGGGCTGGACGACTCCCGACTCGTGATGCGCCGCGATCATCGCACCGCAGGCGGCGCCGTGGGAGAGTTCGGCATCGAGCGCCGGGAGGAGGATTCGCCCGTCGGATCCCACGGGGATGCGGACGACCTCGAAGCCCTCCGCGGCGAGGTCGTCGGCGGCCGTGCGGACCGCGACGTGTTCGATCGCCGAGACGAGCACGCGCGTCGAGCGGTCCCTCCGGGCGCGGGCGAGGCCCGCGAGTCCGAGTCGGAGCGCTTCGGTCCCTCCCGACGTGAAGACGAGTTCCCGCGGCGGGCAGCCGAGGACCGCGGCGGCGCGGGTCCGCGCCTCCTCCAAGCGTGCGCGCGCCGCCTGTCCTTCGCGGTGGGTGGACGAAGGATGGGCGAACGCGGCGAGGGCCTCGACGTAGGCCTCGCGAACGCCCGCACGCCACGGCGCCGAGCCCACATGGTCGAGATAGACGCGTTCCATGCGGAACCTCCGCGGTCGCGATTGGCGGGCCTTGAGCCCGGTGCGCGAGCGCAGGGCCTGAACGGGGCCGCCTTCGCACCCCCGCCGAAGACCGTTTCTCCACGATGGCACGAGGTGGTGCGAGCGCTATGCTGCGGCGCTTCCGGCCGGGTTCTCCCCGATCTCTCCACCGGCGGCGGGCGACCAGGACGACATCGAATGGGACGGTCCGCGGAAATCCTCGTCGTCGATAACTTCGATTCGTTCACCTACAACGCGGTGGACGCCCTCGCGCAACTCGGTGCGCGGGTCGAGGTGCGCCGCAACGACGCGGTCTCGGTCGAAGAGGCGGCGGACTACGCGGGGATCGTGCTCTCGCCGGGCCCGGGGCGGCCCCGCGACGCCGGCGTGTGCATCCCGCTGATCCGCGCGCTGGCACCGCACACGCCCCTGTTCGGCATCTGCCTCGGGCACCAGGCGATCGCCGAGGCGTTCGGCGGGCGGGTCGTTCGCGCGAAGCACCCGATCCACGGGCAGGCGACCCGCATCCACAGTCGCCGTCGCGGACTGCTCGCGAGCCTACCGGCCGAGTTCGAGGCGGCGCGCTATCACTCGCTGATCGTTGACTCGACGCATCCCGGCCGCGACATCGAGATCACCGCCGTCAGCGAGGACGGCGAGGCGATGGCGCTCCGTCATCGCCGGTACCCGACCGAGGGGGTGCAGTTTCACCCCGAGAGCTACCTGACGCCGACCGGACCGTCGCTCTTCGCGGCGTTCCTCGAACGGGTCGGGATCGCGCGGCGCCGGGCGGGTATGCTCCCCCGCCGATGACCACGCCGTACTTCGATCGCCTCGAGGCGGTACGCCGCTCGCGAAAGTCGGCCCTCTGCGTGGGGATCGATCCGCGCCTCGATCGCATCCCGGCGGGGCTGCGCGGCGCCGACGTGCGCGGGACGCTCGAACGGTTCGCGAACGCCGTCGTCGAACGGACGCGTGCGCACGCCGCCTGCTTCAAGCCGCAGATCGCGTTCTTCGAAGCCCACGGGCTCGCCGGACTGACGGCCTTCTCCAACCTCGTGCAGTCGGGGCGCGCGCGCGGCGAACTGATGATCGTCGATGCGAAGCGAGGCGACATCGGCTCGACGGCGGAGGCGTACGCGGAAGCGTTCCTGGCCCCGGGCGGCGACTTCGAGGCCGACGCGCTGACGGTGAACCCCTACCTCGGACGCGATGCGCTGAAGCCGTTCGTGGACGTGGCCGCCGCGCACGGCAAGGGGCTGTACGTCCTCGTTCGCACGAGCAACCCCGGCGCGGCCGACGTGCAGGAGAGGGATCTCGCCGCCGGTCGCCGGGTCTTCGAGCGCGTCGCCGAGCTGGTCGAAGAACTCGGTGCGCCGCACGTCTCGCCCACGAGCGGTTGGAGCTGCGTCGGCGCCGTCGTCGGCGCGACCAGCCCGCGCGCCCTGGCCTCGTTGCGCGCGGCGCTGCCGCGGACCCCGTTCCTCGTGCCGGGATTCGGCGCGCAGGGCGGAACCGCGAGCGACGTCGCCGCGGCGTTTCGAGCGGACGGTTCCGGTGCCGTCGTCAACGCATCGCGTAGCGTGATCCACCCGGCGGTCGATGATGGCGCATGGGAAGACGCCGTCACGCGCGCCGCCCACGAGGCCGCCGAGAGCATCCATGCAGCAACTGCCGCTTCGTGAGCGAGAACCGTGGTACGTGCGCGCCTTCAGTCGCGCGTGGTTGCGGCTCTATGCCCATCGCAACGACGCCGAGGCCCGGGCGCAGGCCCCGGCGATCCGGCGGCTGCTCGGCGTGCGCGCCGGGGATCGCGTGCTCGACGTCGCGTGCGGCGCCGGGCGCTACGCCCGCGCGCTCGCGGCGTCGGGGCTGCGGGTGACCGGCGTGGACCTGTCGGAGGAGTTGCTCGCGGAGGCGCGGGAGCGCAGCCCCCTCCTGCCCGGCACCCCGCAGTACGTGCGCTGCGACGCGCGACGGCTGCCGTTCTCGGGGCAGTTCGAGGGCGCGATCTCGATGTTCACCTCGTTCGGGTACTTCGACGCGCGCGGCGACGATCTCCGACTCTTCCGCGGCGTGTTTCGCGCGCTCGTTCCGGGCGGTCGGTTCCTGATGGACTACCTGCACGACGCGCACGTTCGGGCGACCTTCACGCCAGAGGAGAAGCGTCGTGAGGACGGACTCGACATCGAGGTCGAGCGCTCGATCGACGAGTCGTCTCCCGAAGGGCCGGTCGTTCGCAAACGCGTCGAGATCCGCGACGCGAGCAGCGGTCGCCCGGTGAGTGCGTTCACCGAGCAGGTCCGGCTCTACACCCCGGACGAACTCGATGCGCTGTTGGCCGAATCCGGCTTCGAGCCGGTGGGCGAACGGCTCGGTCACGTGGACGGCCGTCCGCTCGACGCCGACGCCCCCCGCTGCGTGCGCGTCATGCGCCGTCCGCGGTGAGCGAAGCGCGACCGCGCGTTCGCATCCTGCGGCCGGACGAGGCCCCGCCGCCCGCGCCGTTCGTGCGGGCCCTTCGCGACGGTGACGGGCCGGCGAGCGCGTTCGTGGAGCGGATGCCGAGCGGGAACGCCGCGTGGCGCGAGGCGCTCGCCGCGGTCTCCATGCGACGTTGCGCCTTCGACCCCGTGGTCGCCGAGGCGGTCCTCGCGCGTCAGCGCCGCGCCGGGCTCGGCGCGGCGTCGCTCGAGGCGGCACGGCAACTCGTCACGGGCGAGGCCGTCGCCGTCGTCACGGGACAGCAGCCGGCCCTCTATGGCGGGGCGCTGCTGACCGCGCACAAGATCGCGGGCGCGATCTCGCTCGCACGCCGCCTCACGGCCCTGGGCGGCCCGCCCGTCGTCGCGGTGTTCTGGTCCGCGACCGAGGACCACGACCTCGACGAGGCCAATCGCCTCGGCGTGCTCGATCGCGGTGGCGTCGCACAGCGGTTGGCGGCGACGATCGCACCGGACGGTCGCAGCCTCGAGCACCTGGCCTCCGAGGCGATCGACCTCGGCGCGGTCCATGCGGCGCTTCGCGAGGCCCTGCCCGCGACGGCGCGCGCGGACGCGATCCTCGGGCGGATCGCGCCGCGCCCCGCGGAGGGATTCGTCGATCACGCGCATCGTGCGCTCGGCGTGCTCTTCGCCGACTGCGGTGTCGTGCTGCTCGATCCGTTCGATCTCCTGCCGGCGACGGGTGCGGACCTCGCCGCGCTCGTTCGCGACGGCGCGAGCGTCTGCGAAGGGGTGCGCGAGGCGGGCGCACGCCAGCGTGAGGCCGGGGTGCCGGCACCGCTCGATCCCGCTCCCGACGCATTGCCTCTGTTCGTGCGCCCGTCGCCTTCGGGTCCGCGGCGTCGTCCCGCCTCCGCCGATCTCGACGCGCTCGCGCGCGAGGTCGCGGAACGCCCCGATCTCGCGTCGGGAGACGTGATCGGGCGGGTCCTGATCCAGAACGCGCACCTCCCCGTCGTCGCGACCGTGGTCGGCCCGACCGAGGCCGCCTACCTCGCGCAGATCCGAGCGGCGGAGCGGGCTCGGGGGCGGCCGTTTCCGATCCTCGTGCCGAGGCCGGAGGCCACCTGGGTCGATCGCAAGACCGAGGAACGTCTCGCGGCGTTCGGCCTGGACGCGGCCTCGGTGCTGCGGGCCGGTCCTCGGCTCGAGCCGCCCGGGCTGGCCGCCGACGCCGCGTGGGAGCGGGCGATGGAGGCCCATCTCGCCGCGGCCCCCCCGGAGGTTCGCGCGGTCCTCGACGCCGGCGGAGAGCCGGCGGCGGCCCTCCGACGGGGTCTCGAGGCGACCCGGCGGGCGTGGGAGAAGGCCGCGGCCGCAGTTCGGAGCGCGCGGGCCGCCGAGGCCGGCCGCGCCGGCGGCCGCTTCGCGCGGGCCGTCGAGGTGGTCTGGCCCCGGGGCCGCCCCCAGGAGCGGTTCCTCTCTCCCTGGTCCCTCGCCGCGCGGTACGGCCTTGCGGCCGTCCGGGCCGGGCTCGAGGCCCTCGACCCCCTCGCCGCCGGGCCCCATCTGGTCGAGCGGTTCGAGTCGGACCCCGCCGACGGGTGACACGGCGCCAAGGCCCCGGCATCCTCCGGTCATGAGCGACCTCCCCGAACCGGCCGACCTCCTCGCGTTCGGCGCCCACCCCGACGACGTCGAGATGTGCTGCGGCGGGCTCCTCGCCAAGCAGGCCCTCGCCGGACGCCGCTGCGTGATCGTCGATCTGACGCGCGGCGAAGCGGCGACCCGAGGCACTCCGGAGCAGCGGGCGATCGGGGCGCAAGCCGCGGCGCGCGTGCTGGGGCTCGTCTCGCGCGAGAACCTGGGACTTCCCGAGGGCGGCGTG
>CAZPGF010000037.1:0-24902 GCA_964586025.1 uncultured Planctomycetales bacterium | reverse complement strand
AGGAAGCCGGCCGCGATCGTCCGCAGCACGAGCCCCTCGTCGTCGGCGTAGCCAGCGAGGCCGGCGAGGCGCAGGGTGCGCCGGAGATCGGTGACCTGCGCGGTGTGCGTGCCCGTCACGCCATGGGGGCCGTGCTGGATCGAGTACGAATCGACGTCGATGAGGGCCGCCTCGTCGCCGTCCCGCTCGACGACGCAGGCGTGACCGCGACCGTAGGTCATGGGTCCGGCCGAGATCGGCAGCGGTTCGGCATGGACGCCCGCGATCGCCGGGTTCCGATCGATCTCCGCGAACGTCGCGAGATCGACCTGCGCCAAGACGGGGCCGTCCGGACCCTCGCACGCGACGAGCAGGATCCGGCGATCGTCGTCGAGGGCGAGCCCGTACGGTGCGGTCGCGGCGTCCGCGGCGGGCGAGAGCAGGAGGGTGTCGGACTCCGCTTGGGTGTCCATGTCCACGCGAACGACCCGCACCCGCCCGAGGGCCTCGTCACGGAAGGCCGCGAGCAGGTGGCGGCCGTCCGCATCGACCGCTAGGAGCGCCGTCGGGGCGGTGAGATCACCGCCGCCGGTGGTGAGCGCGATGGGGGTCATGGTCAGGTCGAGCGGACCGAACCAAGCGAGGGCGTTGCCGCTCCCGTTGCCGTGGGCGAGTTGGACCCAGATCCGTTGGTCGGCGCCGACGTCGGCGCGGATCAACGCGCGCGGGTCCTGGCCGGCCGGCGTCGCGACATCCGCTCCCGCGACGAGCGTGTCGGGATCGAGGGAGGTCGCGCTCCCCGTGCGCCCGACCCAGAGTTGGGCGAGCGGTCCGGTGCGAAAGGTCAAAACGTGCGTGTCGAGCGCGTAGTGCTCGTCGGCGTTGACGACCGCACCCGCCACGAGGTGGACGCGAATCTCGGCGTCGAGCGGGAAGTACGCGCCCGCCTTCGGCAGCAGCGTCGTACCCGTCGGATCGCCTTCGGCCTGGATCAACCGAACGGCGATGCCCACGCCGTCGGCCGACGCCGCGATCGCATCCGGATTGAGGATCGTGACCGGTTCGTTCCAGGTGACGTGGACAGCCGAGACGCTGCCGTCGAGGAGGGCGCCCTCGGGAGGCCACGAGGCGACGACGTGCGGACGCCTCTGTGCGTCGGCGCCGCAGCCCGAGAGCGCGACGAGAGCGATCGCCGCAGCGACGAGGACGAAAGGAACGGAGAGGCGCATGGGGAGCGACGATACCCGCCCCCTCCTCGTCCGTTCTGCCCGGAACGGGCGGCGGCCTGGGGGGCCGCCGCTCCGGAGATCCCCGATCGTCGGACATCCGACGGGGCGCGGAGGCAGGAAGGGCTCTCGAGAACCGAACGGCGACCGGCGCTCGCGGTCACCGCGGGATCAGAACCGCCAGCCGAACTCCGCAGGCAGGACGAGTGCGAGCAGCACCGGCGCACCGAACGCCGCGGCGCGGACCCAGATCGGCAATCGCCCCTGGGAACCGCCGAACGTGGCGAGGAGTCGCGGGCCGAGCGGGGACCCGCCCGGCCAGAGCCGGAGGATCGGCATCGCGATCTCGAACGCGGTCAGCAGCATCACGGCGAACGCACCGAACAGGGGATGGCCGAGCAGGGCGCAGACCGCGAGCGTCGCCAGGCGCTCGGGCGACCCGAGCAGCAACGTCCGGCGAGGGGTGGACGCGGTGATCGAGAACGACCACCACTCGAGCGTGAGCAGTGCGAGCGTGACGAGTTGCGCGAACGGACCGCCATTTTGGGCGGCGTCGAGGACGAGCCCACCGAGGATCAACGCGCCGGCGCTGGGTTGCATCGCTTCGACGAAGCCGTGGGGAGCACCCGGAGCGTAGCGACCGGGGCGCAACGTCAGCGCGAGGGTCGAGAGCCAACTGATTCCGATCGCGACGAGCGCGAACACCGCGCCGAAGCCCGGGTGGTTCATCGCGAACGCCGAGGCGGCGATCGCTGCCGCGGCGACGGCGAGAAGCGAGGTCGCCTCCGGGGGAAGGCCCCAGCGGTGGAACGCGCCGAGGATCGCGCGCGCCGCGGCGGGGACCGTCGCCGCCCCGGGCACGACGGCACCGACCGCGACGATGCGGTCGCCCGGCGTCGAGACCGGCACCTCCCCCGCGTCGGGAGGCGACGGCTCCTCGAGGGGTTCGACCTCGTCGAACTCGGCCTCCGCGGGCGGCGGCAGCGGGGGGACGAGGGGCGAGGCGGGAGCCAGTTGGAACGTGGGGGGGGGTTCCGTTTCCATCGATCCGAGTCTGTCCCAGATTCGGGCGTCCGGCCGGGGGCGGAATCCAGGGCCTTCGGAGAGGATCGGGGCCCGCGCCGCGGCGCGAACACCAAGCGAACGGAGTCCCCACGCCATGCCCCTGCCTCTCGCCGACCGAGTCCGCCGTATGGGCACCGAGGCGGCGTTCCGCGTGTTCGCACGGGCGCGCGCCCTCGAGGCGGGCGGTCGCGACATCGTCCACCTCGAGATGGGGGAGCCGGACTTCCCGACCCCGGCCTTCATCCGCCGGGCGTGCGAGGAGGCGCTCGCGGCCGGGCACACCGGGTACGCGCCCGCCGCGGGCCTGCCCTCGCTTCGCGAAGCGATCGCCCGGCACCTCGGGCGAACGCGTGGCCTGCCGGTCGATCCGGCGAACGTGGTCGTCTTCCCGGGCGGCAAGCCCGTGATCTTCGCGACCTTCCTCGCGCTCGTCGAACCCGACGACGAGGTGATCTACCCCGACCCGGGATTCCCGATCTTCGAGTCGATGACCGACGCGCTCGGGGCGAGGCGCCGCCCGTGGTTTCCGGGCTCCGGGACGGCAACCCGTCCTGACCTCGATCGCCTTGCCTCGCTGATCTCGCCCCGCACGAAACTGCTCGTGCTGAACAGTCCCGGGAATCCCACCGGGATCGTGTACCGGCAGGACGAACTCGCCGCGATCGCCCGATTGTGCGTCGAGCACGACATCGTCGTGCTGTCCGACGAGATCTACAGCCGGATCCTCTACGGGGATGCGCGGCACGTGAGCATCGCGACGTTCCCCGGGATGGCCGAGAGAACGATCCTCCTCGACGGGTTCTCGAAGACCTGGAGCATGACGGGTTGGCGGCTGGGGTTCGCCGCGGCACCGCCTGCCATCGCCCGCGCGTTCGAGAAGATCATGACGAACACCGCGAGTTGCGCCGTCCACTTCGTGCAGCACGCCGCGCTCGCCGCGCTCGCCGGACCCGACGACGAGGTCGTCGCGATGGTTCGCGAGTTCGAGATGCGTCGCGACCTCCTCGTGGAGGGCTTGACGACGTTGCCCGGCGTCGCGTGCGATCGGCCCGAGGGTTCGTTCTTCGCGTTTGCGGATGTCCGCGGGACGGGCCTCGATGCGACGGCTCTGGCGGAACGCCTCCTCGAGGACGCGGGGATCGCCTGTGTCGAAGGACCCGCGTTCGGCGCGGGCGGCGCCGGCTTCGTCCGATTCAGTTTCGCGGCGAACCGCGCGCGCATCGGCGAGGCCCTCGCGCGGATGCGCGCGATGGGGAAGGCCGGCCCCGCTCCGGCGGGGACACGCCGTCCCTGACGTCGCGCTCCCGTGGCTCCCACCGCGCGCCGATCGCCGCCGGCGAGGGTTCGCCGACGCGGATCGTCGGGGTCGCTCCGCGTAATCCTCCCGGGTCCCTCGCGGGCGGCGATCATCGCGGCTTCGGGCCCGGTTCCGGGCGGCAGGAGGTCCCCATGAACATTCTCTCGAGAACGCTCGCCGTGGGCATGCTCGCGATCGTCGCGTTCGGGCTTCCGGCCGGCCACGCCGAGCCGGAGTCGGTGTGGCGACTCGAACAGCGGGTGCCTGCGGGGACGCTCGCGATCGTGTCGGTCGAGAACGTCGCGGAGACCGCACGCCGGCTCGAACAGACCGCCCTCGGCAAGTTGCTGCGCGAACCCGAGATCCAGGCGTTCCTCGCGCCGCTGCGCCAGTTCCTCGAGAACCTCGCCGGGGATGGCGGGCCGCTCGCCGAGGCTCCGCCGATCGTTCGAGCCGCGCTGGAGCAGGTGCAGGGGATCCACGGCCAGGTCGCGCTCGCATGGGTCGGAATGGATCCGGATTACGGACCGGATCTGATCGCGAGCATCGACTTCGGGCCGAACGTGGGGTCGTTCGTGAACTTCCTCGACGGGCTCCGCAAGGAGGTCGATCCGGCCGGCGAGCAGATCCGCGTCGTCGAGCGCGACGGGCGGCGCTGGTTCGAGATGGTCGTCCCCGGCGGGCCCGTGATCACCGCGACGATTCACGGCACGACGTTCGTGGCGGCGACGAGTCCCACCACGCTGTCGAACGCGATCAACGGGAGTTCGGCACCCGCGATCGGGGCCACGGGTGGTACGTACGCGACGCTGCATTCGCGCGTCGGCGGCGGCGACCTCGCGCTGTTCTGCTACGCGGACGTGCCGTTGATCGTCGACCTCTTCATGGAGGGTCCGATCAGCGACATCGCGCAGGTGCTCGGTCTCGACACCGTGCATGCCGCCGCGTTCGGCATCGGCTTCCAGGGCGAGGGCTTCCGGGAGTCGCTGGTGATCCACGCGCCCGGTGCGGCCCACGGACTCGTGCCGATGGTCCACCTCGAACCGTACGAGCCGCACTGGCTGAAGCACGTCCCCGCGTCGGCCTTCTACTACACCGAGAGTCGTGCCGCGCTCGACGGTCTGATGCCGAGTCTTCGCCGCATGATGAGCGGGATGGATCCGCGCGCCGTGCGCGAGTTGGATCAGGGCCTCGCATGGATCGGCGACCAGGTCGGCGTCGATATCGAGAAGGAGGTCCTCGCCGGGCTCGACGGCCGTTCCATGTTCTACGCGACGTTCCCCGAGACGGGCGGACTGTTCCCCGAACTCGCCCTCTTTGTCGGGGCGAAGGATCCGACGGCGTTCGAACAGGTTCTCGACCGACTCATGAAGGGCATCGCAGGTGTCGCCACCGCCGAGGCGGGCATCGTCGCGACGACGCGCACCCTCGACTATCGCGGCACGACGCTGCACCTGCTCGACCTGCAGGGTCATCGCAAGAGCGAGATGATCCCGCTCACGCCGACCTGGGCTCGGATCGACGACGCGTTCGTCGTCACGCTCGTCCCGCACACGATGAAGGAGATCGTGCTGCGTAACGCGGAGGGCGGTCCCGCCGGTGGAGGCCTCGCCGCACAGGACGACTTCCGCGAGATCCTCGGCGCCCGTCCGCGCGACGCCGGGTCGGTCGAGTACTTCGACCTGCAGGGCGTCGCGACCATGGTCTGGGACACGGCGGTGCCGCTGCTGCAGACGCTCGCCAAGCCGAACGTGATGCCGAAGGAGTTTCCGCCGCTCGACTTTGCACTGCTCCCGGCGACCCGCACGGTGCGGCCGTACCTGCGCAGCCTCGCCCGGTTCGTGACGTGGAACCGCGACGGGATCTCGATGACGACCCAAGGCCCGGTGCCGCTCTTAGGCGTGGTGGTCGTGGCGATCACGGCCGGTGCGCTCGTCAGCCTCCGCGCGGCGGCCCCGATGCGGGGGCCCATCGAAATTCGGCCGCACGTCGTTGAGACGCCGACCGAGGTTCGCGACGCCCAGACCGAGATGGCGCGGATGCAGGGTCTGTTCATCTCCAAGCACGTCGACGCGTTCGTTGCGGCGAACGATCGTCTGCCCACCCACCTCGACGAACTGGTCGAGTCCGAGATCATCGAGGACGTGCCGAGCGACCCCTGGGGACGACCCTGGCGCATCCGTGCCCGAAACCTGTCGTCGCGGCGCATGGCGTACTCGCTCGTCAGCGTCGGCGCCGACGGACAGGTCGGCACGGCCGACGACGTCGTCGTCCACGACAAGCAGTAACGGCGCGGTCGTTTGCACGACTTCCGAAGCGACACCGTCACCCGGCCCACGGCCGCGATGCGCGAGGCGATGGCGTCCGCCGACGTCGGTGACGACGTCCTCGGACGCGATCCGACCGCGCAGCGACTCGAGGAGGAGGCCGCCGCGTTGTTCGGCCGAGAGGCGGCCCTGTTCGTGCCGTCCGGCAGCATGGGCAATCAGATCGCGGCCCGCCTTCACGCTCAACAGGGCGAGGAGGTGGCCACCGTGGACGGGGGCCACTCCTACGACTGGGAGATGGGGGGACTCGCGGCGCTCTCGGGCCTCCAACCGCGCGCGCTCCCAGGTCGTCGCGGTTGCGTGGATCCCGAAGCGCTGCGCACCGCGCTCCGACCGACGCCGGCGGGTCATCGCCCCGCGTGCCGCCTGTTGCTGGTCGAGAACACGCACAACTTCCACGGCGGTGCGATCGTTCCTCTCGAGCACCTGACCGAACTGCGCTCGATCTGCCGTGAGCGCGGCGCCGCGCTCCATCTCGACGGTGCGCGGCTCTGGCACGCGGCCGTCGCGACCGGTACACCGCTGGCGGCCTACGGCGCCGTGGCCGACAGCCTGATGGTCTGTTTGAGCAAGGGCCTTTGCGCCCCGGTCGGGTCGCTCCTGATCGGCGATCGCTCGTTCATCGATCGCGCGCGCCACGTGCGCAAGCTATTCGGAGGGGGGATGCGCCAGATCGGCGTGCTCGCGGCACCTGGGCGGATCGCCCTCGAGTCGATGCGCGATCGACTCGTCGATGACCACGCCCGCGCCCGGACGCTGGCCGACTCGTTCGCGCGGATGCCGGGCGTCGACCTACCCCATGGGCTGCCCGACACGAACATCGTGTTCGTGCGGTGCGCGGGACGCGACGCAGCGACCCTGGTCGAGGCGCTCGCGACGCGTGCCGTCCTCGCCGTCGCGAGCGGAGCGTCGACCTTGCGCTTCGTCACGCACCACGATGTCGGCGACGACAGCGTCGGCGCGGCGATCGACGCCCTGCACGAGATCCTCGCTGCATGAGCCGACCTCGATGAAGCGCGTCGTCCGGATCGTGACGAGGCTGAATCGCGGCGGGCCGTCCCGGCAGATCGAAGCGCTCGCTCCCCGGCTTGGGTCGCGCGGTTGGGACGGTCCCGTGCTGTGTGGGCGTTGCGAGCCGGGCGAAGGAAGCGCAAAGGCCGACATCGAGCGGCTCGGGGTCGAGGTCATCGACGTGCCGGGACTCTCGCGCGGGCTCTCCCTAGCAGAGGACGCGCGCGCGTACCGCGCCCTCCTTTCGACCGTCCGGGCCCTTCGGCCAGACCTGATCCACACCCACATGGGCAAGGCCGGAGCGCTCGGGCGAATCGTCGCGCACCGCCTGCGGGTACCGGTCGTCCACACCCTGCACGGGCATCACTTCGGCGCGCCGGGACGTCGCGGGCTCGCCGCGCGGGTCGCCGAGCGCCTCCTCGCGCGGCGCACCACCGCGACCGTCGCGCTCTCCCCTCGGCAGGCCGCGGATCTGATCCGCGTGCTGGGCCCCCTCCAGGCCGGCAAGGTCACGACGATTTCGCCGGGTTTCGACATCGCGGCCTACGTGCATGCGGCGGAGGCCACGACGGTCGCGGGGCCCGCCCCCGGACGCGCGCGCGTCGTGTTCGCCGGACGTCTGGTCCCGGTCAAGCGCGTCGATCGCCTGCTCGACGCCGTCGGCCTGTTGCGCGGGGCGGGCCGGGCCCTCGAACTGCACGTCCTCGGCGACGGGCCGGAGCGTCCGGCACTCGAGGCGCTGGCGCGTCGCCACCATCTCCGTGGCGCGGTCCGCTTCCTCGGCACCGTGGACGACCCGGCCCCTCATCTCCGAGCGGCGGATGTCGTCGCCCTCTCGTCGGCGAGCGAGGGCGTTCCGCTCACGCTCCTCGAGGCGATGGCGCTCGGCAAGCCGGTCGTCGCACCCGCCGTGGGCGGCATCCCCGATGTCGTCGTCGATGGCGTGCACGGACGCTTGGCTCGACCGACCGACCTCGCGTCGCTGGCCGCGGCGCTCGCCGACGTCCTCGCGGATCCGGCCCGTGCGGCGGCGATGGGCGCGGCCGCACGCGACCACGTCCGAGCGAATTTCGACGCCGACCCGCTCGCCGACAAGACCGCGGCACTCTACGACCGCCTGTCCGTCGGCACGGCGGACGCCGTATCCTTGGCGCCGTGACGACCGAGGGCCCGCCGCCGACCGCCGCTGCGTTCCACCCGCTGCACGATCCGGAGCTGAAGCCGCTCGCGGCACCCCGCGAACGGTTGGCGCCCTGGCTGAAGAAACGTCTTCCGAAGGACGACCAGGTCCGTGAGGTTCGGGCGCTCGTCGATGGACTCGACCTGCACACCGTCTGCCGCAGCGCGCGTTGTCCGAACCTGAACGAGTGCTGGTCGCGCAAGGCGGCCACGTTCATGATCCTCGGCAACATCTGCACGCGGACCTGCCGCTTCTGCACCGTTCCGAAGGGACGCCCCGACCCGCTCGACGGCGCCGAGCCAGAGCACGTTGCGGAAGCGGCCGAGCGGCTCGCACTGAACCACGTCGTCATCACGTCGGTCGATCGCGACGACCTTCCGGATCAGGGAAGCGGGCACTTCGCGGCGACGATCGAGGCGGTGCGCCGACGCCTCCCGCGCGCGGTGATCGAGGTCCTGACGCCCGACTTCCGCGGAGACGCCGGGTGCGTCGATCGTGTCGCCGACGCCGGCCCGGACATCTTCAACCACAACCTGGAGACCGTGCCGCGCCTCTACCGGCGCGTGCGGCCCGGCGCCCTCTACCGCCGCAGCCTCGATCTGCTGCAGCGCGTCAAGGAACGTCGCCCCACCTGCTTCACGAAGTCGGGACTGATGCTCGGCCTGGGCGAACGCGAGGACGAACTCGCGGCCGTGCTCGCGGACCTTCGCGCCTGCGACGTGGACATCCTGACCCTCGGGCAGTATCTGCGACCGACGCTCGCCCAACTGCCGGTCGAACGATTCGTTCCGCCCGAGGAGTTCGACGGATGGCGCGATCGCGCCCTCGGTCTCGGCTTCAAGGCAGCGGCGTGCGGCCCGTTCGTCCGATCCTCGTACAACGCCGAAGCCGTCTACGAGATGCTCGGCGTGCGTTCGGGCGCGGGCAGCGAGACGGTCTAGGCCTCCGGGCGGGATGTGATTTCGCGCGCGACGAGCGCGACCCGATCGAGCGCGACACCCAGGACGTCGTCGTCCAGATCGAACGAGATTCGCACCCACGCCGGTCGTTGGAAGAAGGATCCCGGCATCACCTGGATGTCGTGACGGGACGCAAGCGCGGCGGCGAGGCGGTCGCCCTGATCCGTTTCGGGTCCGTCGCCGATTCGGACGAAGGCCGAGATGCCGCCGTCGGGCCGGATCCACGAGACATGGGGCGTCGCATCGATCCATCGCTGCATGCGCTCTCGGCGGTACGCGGCGCGATCACGAACGACCGCCGCGCGGTCGTCGGCGTGCTCGAGGTACGCGGCGGCCTGCGTGAGCAGGGTGGGGGGAAGAGCGGGCGAGACGACGTCGCCGACCGCGTCGAGGCGTTCGATCACGTCGCTCGGGCCGAGGATGAAGCCGGCACGCAGGCCGCTCAACCCGTGGAACTTGGTCAGGCTCGACGTGACGAGGAAACGGGGCCCGCGATGGACGGCGCTCGGGCGCCTCGAGGAATCGAAGTCCCGGTACACCTCATCGACGACGATCCACGCGCGCGTCGTCTCGGCGAAACGGCCGAGCGCGTCGTAGTCCTCCTCGGACAGCCGCGTTCCGGTCGGGTTGTGCAGGTCCGAGACGAACACGAGATCGACCCCGTCGCTCGCGAGGCGTTCGAGCGAAGACGGATCGATGCGGCGGGGCCCGCCGAAGTCGAGCGCCAGCGGATGCCACGAGGCCCCGCACTGTTCGGCGATCGCTCGAAAGGCCTGGTAGCCGGGCTCTTCGCCCGCGATGCGCCCGCCGCGCGCGAGGGTCAGCGCGACGAGGAAGTTTGCCCCGGAGGTGCCGAGGGCCGGGAGGACCGACGCCACCGGCACGCCCTCGCGTCGCGCGACCGCCTCGCGCCAGAGATCGGCACCTCGCGCGGCGTCGTCGAGGGGCTCGACGCCGAGTTCCTGGAGCAGGGCCGCCGGGGGCGTGTGAATTCCGCTCAGTCCAAGGTGGCGCGCGCCGGGATGGGACGCATGCCGTTTCGCGTGGCGCATGTGCGGGAACGGAGCGACGAACGGACCGTCGTCGGGCATGGATACTCTCCGAGGTGCGCGCGACGGCCTGGTGGTCGCGGCGCGAGGATCGTGGCATGCGCGGCGCGGGCGTTCTCCTGCTGACCCTGGTCCTCACGTTCCCGGCAGCGGCCGAGGATCCGCCGGCCGCTCCCCGCGCGCCCGAGGATCCGCCGGCAGCGCCGCGCGAGCCGCTGCCTCTTCCCCGGCTCGGCCGCGTCCGGGGAGAACGCGTCAATGTCCGAATCGGCCCGCGCGTCGGCGGTCGGCCGGTGATGCAGTTGAACGACGGAGATCTCGTCGAAGTCGTCGAGCGCCTACCCGGTTGGTTCGGCGTGCGGATCCCGCGTGGATTCCGCGCGGCGGTCTCGGATGCGCATGTGCGTGTGCTGGATCCCGACACCATGATGGTGGAGGCGGATCGCCTGACGCTGCGCCTCGATCCACCGGCAGCCGAAGGCGCCGACCCCGGTGCCGCGTTCGTCGATCGAGCCGTTCGCGGCGATCGCTTCGTTCGCATCGAGGAGGCGGCGCCCGGGTGGTCGTGGGTCGTCGCCCCGGAGACGACGCGCGTGTACGTCCACGCCCACTACGTCGACGAGAATCCCGAAGACCTCGCGGACGAGGACCTCCACGACGCGGCGCTGGAAGATGCGCGTGGGCGTCGCGTTCTTTGGATCGAGGAACTCGCCGCGCGTCGCATCGAGACGCGACGCAAACGAGCCGAGTCGGCGTTGCGCGATGCGCTCGGCACCATCCAGGACGGGCTCTACCGCGCACGGATGGACGGCGGTCACGACCGCGCGCCGATCGTCGAACTGGCGAACCGAATGGACGCCGCCCTCGAGGCCGCCGATCTCGCGCCGCCTCCCCTACGGCGCGTCGCGGAGGCCTTGCGCGGGGATCTCGACGCGGAACTGGCGCTGCGCGTGGCCCTCCGCGACGCCGCGGTCGCGCGGGCGCGGGGTCTCGACCCGGGGCCGGACCCGGCACGGGCCGAGAGCGCGGAGGCCGTCCGGCTTACCGGGGTCCTGCGCTTCGAGCCGGTGCCGGCGTGGCGGACCGGCGGCGCGTGGATCCTCTGGAACGGCGACGTGCCGACCCATGTGATCCGTCTGACCACCGGAATGCCGCTGCCCCATCCAGACCTGAAGAGGTTCGAGGGCGTCGAACACACCTACGTCGGAAGGCGCCCGGGAGAGCGCCTGTTCGGACTTCCGGTGGTCGACCTCAAATCGATCGAGTGAGGCGCGCCGTGACGGCGCAGGCAACCGCCCTTCCAACCTACCCCTCGGCGTGCCTGCGGCCTTCCGCATCGCGCGCGAGGCGGCTGCGCCGGGCGCCCGTCGGATCGGCGGCCAGCGTCGCGCGACGTCGCTCCTCGCCCCGCTCGAAGCGCTCGATCACGTCGCGCTTCCACGTCGTGAACGATCCGTCGAGGATCCGTTCGCGCGCCGTGCGCGCGAGATCGACGAGGGCCGTGAGGTTGTGAAGGCTGCCGAGGGTGGTCGCGACGTGCTCGTTCACGTGGAACAGATGGCGCAGGTACGCGCGGCTATGGGTTCGGCAGGTACGGCAGCGGCACGACGGATCGAGTGGACGCTCGTCGCGAGCATGCTCGATCGTGCCCATGCGCACCGTGCCGTCCGGCGTCAGCAGCCAGCCACGACGGCCGTTGCGGGTCGGAAGCACGCAGTCGAACAGATCGATGCCCGCCTCGATGGCTTCGAGCAGATCGACCGGATGCCCGACGCCCATCAGGTACCGCGGTCGATCGGCGGGGAGCATCGGCGCCGCGGAGGCGACCGTCTCGCGCAACGCGACCGTGCCCTCGCCCACCGCGAGACCGCCGAGGGCGTACCCCGGGAGGTCGAGCGCGCCGAGTTCCTCGATGGCGCGGCGGCGCAGGGCGAGGTCGGTTCCACCCTGCACGATCCCGAAGAGCAACTGGTCGTTGCGCGTGCGCGCCGCCGCCGCTTCGCGCGTCCAGCGCGTGGTGCGCGCGACCGCGCGCTCCAGCGCGTCGGGCGCCGCGGGCAGCGCGACGCATTCGTCCAGCGCCATCACGATGTCGGCGCCGAGCGCCTCCTGAATGCGGATCACGTCGGCCGGCCCGAGCCGCAGCCGTCGCCCGTCGAGGTGGTTGCGCAACGAGACGCCCGCATCGTCCACCTGGACGAGACGACCGAGCGAGAACACCTGGTAGCCGCCCGAGTCCGTCAGCCACGGACGATCCCAACCGGTGAAGCCGTGCAGACCGCCGAGGTCGCGCACGACGTCCTCACCGGGCCGCAGGTGGAGGTGATAGGCGTTCGCGAGGACGACCTCGGGGTCGATGGCGATCAGATGATCGTGGGTGAGGCCCTTCCAACTGGCCCGGGTCGCGACCGGCATGAAGGCGGGCGTCTTCACCGTGCCGTGTGCCGTCAGGAAGCGCGTCGCGCGCGCCGTTCCGGCGGTGGCCTCGAGCGTGAACGAGGGAGCGGCCGACATCGCCCTTCAGCCTACCTAATAGACGCGCGCGAGCGTCGCGCCGGGGTAGTAGAAGCGAACGATGTCGCTCTCCGTCGCACCCTTCAACCCCATCTGGATCGCACCGACCTGACAGAGTCCGACCCCGTGGCCCCAGCCTCCCCCCGTGAACTGGAACGAGCCGTCCGCGGACCGGCGGATCGCGTCGATCCGATGGCTACGCAGGCCCGCGACCGAGCGGAAGTGGATCCCCGGCAGTCGCTTCGATCGCTTCTGCGGCCCGTAGACGATTTCGATCTCGGCCGCCCAACCGCCGCGTCCGACCTCCGCGACGCGAATCGCATGCAGGGGTTCACTGACACCACCCCAACTCTTCAGACCCTCGATGATCCGCGCGGCGGGAACCGTCTCGGTCCACCGGTGGTAGCGACTGTTGTAGGCGTCGGACGGCGCGCACCACGGGCACTCGACGCCGCGCAGCACCTCGGGCGATGCCCCCGGATCGAGATGGGAGCAGGCCGCGTCGGTCGTGTGCCCACCGCACGTGCTGCTGTAGTACGCGCGGATGGGACGGCCTCGCGCGGTCAAGATCACGCCGCGGTTCGCCGCGGTCGCCTGGAGCATCTGTCCGAAGGTGATGCCGTAGTCGGCGGGTACGTCGAGTCCGCCGAAGACCTGGCTGCGCGTGTCGTCGGTGACGTGCCACGGCCGATTCGCCGCGCCCGCGTCCTTGAGCTTGTCGTAGGCGTAGGTCCGCGCGCAGAGCGCCTGCGCCCGATAGGTCGCGGGCCGGGCCCCCGGACCGACCTCGTGTCCGATCACGCCCGCGACGTAGGTCTCGAGATCGAGTTCGACGACCGCCTCGACGCGTCCCTTGTCGTTCACCCGGGCGCGAAGGAGCCCGGCGTACCGGCGTCCATCGACCTCGAACGAGCGATCGACGGTCAGTCGCATCGTCGCGCCACCCGCCGGTCGCCCCTCGATGGTGAGTTCGCCGGCATGCGCGCTCAGCGCGAACTCGATCGCGTTCGTGCCCTCACGGCGGTGCTCGCCGACCTCGAGGCGCCACGCGCCGTCGCGGACCGCAATCTTCGGTGTCGCGCCGGTGCGTGCGAGCAGCACGCGGATCGTCGGCGGCTCGGTCGAGGCGAGCAACGCCGGCGGATAGCCGTCGCCGCAGGCACCGAGGAGTGCCAGCGCGAACAGGGTCGTCGCGAGCCAACGGGGCGCCGCGCGCCGCATCATCCGGGCGCGATCAGCCAGCCGGCGTCGTCCGCGGGCGGCGTGGCGCCGAGGAGCATCCATCCGCGCGGCGTCAGCCGGCGACCTTGGGACGTCTTCACCAGGTAGCCTTCACGCAGGAGATGCGGCTCGCAGACGTCCTCGAGGGTCCGTTCGTCTTCGCCGACCGCGGCGGCGATCGTCTTGAGGCCGAGGGGACGTCCGCCGCCGCGCGAGATCGCGGTCAGCACGTGCCGATCCAGGCGGTCGAGTCCGTCTTCGTCGACACCGATCCGGGCGAGGCCGTCTCGGGCCAGCGCTTCGGAGATGCGTCCGTCACCCTCGACCTGGGCGAGGTCGCGCACCCGTCGGACGAATCGATTCACGACGCGCGGCGTGCCGCGCGCGCGACGCGCGAGCCAGCGCGCCCCGTCGTCGTCGATCGTGACGCCGAGCAGGTGTGCGGTCCGCTGGGCGATCCGCTCGAGCGCATCGACCGGATAGGGCTCGAGTCGTTCACGGATGACGAAGCGGTCGCGGAGTGGCGCCGAGAGCAACCCTTCGCGCGTCGTCGCGCCGACGAGCGTGAATCGCGGCAGGTCGATCCGCAGGCTGCGGGCGCTCGGTCCCTGGTCGAGGACGATGTCGAGGACGAAGTCCTCCATCGCCGAGTAGAGGTACTCCTCGACGGCCGGAGGCAGTCGATGGATCTCGTCGATGAACAACACGTCGCCCGGTTCGAGCCGGGTCAGCAGGCCGGCCAGGTCCGCGGCGCGGGTCAGCACGGGCGCGGCGGCTTCGTGCAGGTGTCCGCCCATGCGGTCGGCAACGAGGTGCGCGAGCGTCGTCTTGCCGAGTCCGGGGAGCCCGCAGAACAGGACGTGATCCAGCGCCTCGCCGCGGGCGCGTGCGGCGCGGATCGCCAGTTCGAGGTTGGCGACGGTGTCGGGTTGGCCGACGAACTCCTCCATCGTGCGAGGGCGCAGATGGCCCTCGAGGGTGCCCTCGCGCTCGTCGCCGATGCTCATGGCGATCACCGTCGCGGGTTCGTCGGGAACCGTCCGACCGGACTTTCGCGCGGCCATGGGTCGCTCCCTCACCCGGGCCGCTCCGCGCGCCGGGCCGTCGAAGGGTAGCCGGGAGCCGCGACATCCGCAACCGGTGGGGGGAAAACGAGGATCGTTCCCCCAGTGGTCGGCCCGTCTGCGCTGGTCGGAACGGAGGTCGAGGGGCAGCCGCGCGGGTCCTGCCCCCGGTCGGCGAAGCCGTGCGTCGGCCGCACCTCGACGTCCCCGGGCCGATCGCGCGGGAGGGTCGGTGCCGGCCGGTGGAACCTCGGGTGACGCCCCTACACTCGCCGCCGATGGACGTCGATGTCGCCCCGGCCCTGCGCTTTTCGGACGAGTCTGCGCGCAAGCGCGGCGCGCGGATCTCGCGGATGTTCGACCGGATCGCGCCCACCTACGACGTGTTGAACCGCGTGCTGTCCGCACGGATCGACGTGCGCTGGCGACGCGAGGCGGTCCGGCGGCTCGCCCTGACGGGCCGCGAACGCGTGCTCGATGCGTGCACCGGCACCGGCGACCTGGCGCTCGCGCTGGTCGCGGGCGGCGCCGGCGAGGTCGTCGCGACCGATTTCGCGCCGGCGATGATCGAGATCGCACGTCGGAAGGGAGGCGGGAAGATCGCCTTCGACGTGGCCGACACGACCGCGCTCCCGTTCGCGGACGGGACCTTCGACGTGGCGACCGTCGGCTTCGGCGTCCGCAACCTCGAACGACTCGATGCCGGACTCGGCGAACTCGCGCGCGTCCTCGTGCCGGGTGGTCGCCTGCTCGTGTTGGAGTTCTCGCGTCCGCCGAACCCCGTGTTCCGCATGCTCTACAACCTCTACTTCATGATCGTGCTGCCGATGATCGGCAACCTGGTGAGTGGCGGTGCGGACAACGCCTACACCTACCTCGCGCGCAGCGTCCAGGCGTGGCCGGGTCCCGCAGCCCTTGCGGCCCGCATCCGCGCGGCGGGTTTCTCGTCGGTCGAGATCGTGCCGCTGACGTTCGGGATCGCCTGCATCCACCTCGCGACGAAATAGGGTCTCAGGTGGTGGGGTGGCTGCGGGCGAGGCCGAGCGCGAGGGCGGCGACCAGGCGTTCGCCCGCGACACGCGGCGGAACGCGTCCGGTCTTGACGCTCAGCTCCGCTTCGAACAGATGCCGGGAGAGGGCTTCGAAGCGTGCCGGGTTGCGACGCGCGCGCACGAGCGCGACCTCCGCCGAGAAACTCGGAATGCCGGCGGCCGCCAGGGCCTCGGCATCGCCCTCGCCGCGGGCAAGCGCCTCGGAGAGGGAGTGGATGCGCGTCACGCCGTTCTGCAGCGCGCGGTTCATCAGCGGGAACACGCTCGCGGCACCGTGGATCGGCGCGTCGCGTTCGTCGTGAAGCCCGTTCTCGAACGCCTGCTCCACGAGGTCGGTGGCCCGGGCGACGTCTCCGTCGAGCACCGCGTCGACGAGCGTCCACAGCGGATCCTCGCGGGAGCGCCCGAGCTGCGTCGTGATCTTGTCCAGACCGATCGTCGCGCCCGGCGACGAGGCCGGCGCGAGTCGATCCAGCGCGCTCTCGAGCAAAGCGAGATCGCTGCCGACCTGGCGCGTCAACGCATGGGCGACCTCCAGCGAGATGCGCCGGTCGTACGCCTTGCGCGCGCGTTCGACGAGATGGCGCGCCAGTTCGTGATCGTGCGGGGCCTTGCCGCGCTCCCAAGGCGCGGGGGCGTCGTAGAGGGAGCGGCAATCGACGATCCACGCGCCCGCCTTCGCGATGGCCGCCACCCCGATCGCCGACTTCCCCTTCAGGCCGCGCGCGGTCGAGACGACGAGTTGCGCCCCCGTCGGCGCGTCGCTCATCGCCGCCTTGACCAGGGTCGTGCTCCGGAGCGGCTTTCCGGGGCCGGGCGCCGCCCCGGCGTCCGGCTCGTCGACGACGACGAGTCGCTCCGCGGCGAAGAGGCTCGTGCCGCGCAACTCATCGACGATCGCGTCGATGCGGGGGCGGTCCTCGCTCCGCCGGCCGTCGAGCCGGACGAGGCCGCCTCCCGGATCCCCGTCGGGAAAGGCGCGGCGGACGAGCGCCTCGACGACCCGGTCGCGAAACCACCGCTCGGCGCCCGCCGCGACGACGACGGTCGGCGGCGCCTCACGGGCGAGTCGGCCGAGGAAGGCCGCCGGCGCGAGACCGGAGGCGGCGTCGGTCCGAGAGGCGGGGCGGGCGGCCATGGCGGCATTCTGCCGGGCCGTGGGGACGGTGCGAGGCCGTGGCCCGCCCCGGACTGAAGGCGGACCGTCGGGTGGCCGATCCGCCCGTTGATGCCCCGTCCGCACGCCGGCCGTCGCCCGCCCCCGTCGTTCGACTACGTCGGCCGCACGCGTCGCGTCGCCGTCAACCTGCTCTTCCTGATGCCGTGGCTCGCGATCTACCAACTCGCGCTGTTCGGATCCGGCACCGCGCTCGACAACGCCGCCGCGGCGTGGTTGCGCTCGGGCGTCTCGGCGCTCGGGCGAGAGGGGTTCACCTACGGATCCCTCGTCGTCTCGCTCCTCCTGTGCCTCGTCGTTCTGCTCCGTCTGCGGGAGGCGTCGCGCGACCGCGGCGTGTTCGGGGGGATGCTCCTCGAGAGCGTCGTCTACGGCGCGCTGCTCGGCATCGTCGCCCAGACCCTCGCGCAGACGACCGCGCTCGTGCGCGTCGAGGGTCCGTCGTGGGCGCCGCCCCCGAGCGAACTCGGCACGGCCGTGATCGCGACCATGCGCATCCACGTGGAGAACCTCGGGCTTGCGCTCGGCGCCGGAATCTTCGAAGAACTCCTGTTTCGCGGCGCTCTCGTCGGCGGCGGCGTGTTCGTGATCGGTCACCTGTTCGGGGCCGGTCGAACGATCGCCGCGCTGATCATGGTGCCGATCGCGGCGTGGGTGTTCAGCGCGTGGCATCACGCGGGACCCGGTGGCGAGCCGTACGTGGCGGAGGTGTTCGCGTTCCGGCTGCACGCCGGGCTCGTCCTGGGGACGATCTACGTCACGCGCGGCCTCGGCATCGCCGCGCTCGCGCACGGCTTCTACGACGTGCTCGTTTTCGCGTCCCGGTGAGGTCCGGACGCGACGACGCCCGCGCGTCGTGACGACGTGGACCCTGTCGCCGATCCGCCCGCGTGGGAGGGCGATGGCCTTCAGACGGTTCGGTGGAACCAGCGTTCGAGGTCGGCGCGACGCAGCGTGAGCCGGGTCGGACGACCGTGCGGGCATGAGTGCGCGTGGTTCAGGGATTCGGCCTGGGCCAGCAGCGCGAGGATTTCGTCGTGCCCCAGCCGGTCGCCGGCCATCACCGCCGATCGGCAGGCCAGACGGTCGATCGCCTCCGAAACGAGCGCCGTCCGGTCGAGACCCTCCTTCCGGCCGCTTTCGAGCACGTCCAGCGCCTCGCGCAGCGCGGCCTCGGGATCGGGGCGGCGCAACACGGACGGCACGCCGTGGACGGCGACCGCGCCGTCGCCGAACGGCTCGATCTCCCAGCCCAGCGTGGCGAGCCACGCGCTTTCCTCGACCAGGCGTGTCGCGGCCGCGACGCCGAGATGGACGACGACCGGAACGAGCAGCCGCTGCACGTCGAGACGACCCGCTTCGCGCAACCGGTCGTTGATGCGATCGAAGAGAACACGTTCGTGCAGCGCGTGCTGATCGATCAAGACGATGGAGTCGTCCGCTTCGAGCACGAGGTAGGTGCCGAGAGCCTGCCCCAGCGGACGCAGCGCCTCGGCCGAGACCGGCGCCGGAGTCGGCGGGCCGTGATCGCACGAAGCGTGGTCGTCCCGCGCCGGAGCCGGCGTCGAACCCGCCTCGCCGAGCAGGGGCTCGGCATCCTCGCGGACGAACTCCGTCGGGTCGTGAGAGCGCCGTGCCGCCGGGTCGTACGCCGCCGGGCGTTCGGCCCCGAACGCGAACCCTCTCGCCGCCGCATCGGCGATTCGCGCCGCGTGCTCGGAGTGAAACGTGACGGGCACGCCCGGGGCGGCCGACTCAAGCGCACGACGCAGGGCACGAAACACGAGCCGATGGACCGCGTTCGAGTCGCGCCAGCGCACCTCACTCTTCTGCGGATGGACGTTGACGTCGACCGAGTCGGGCGGCACGTCGAGGAACACGAACGCGATCGGTCGCGCGCCGCCGGGCGGAAGCAGATCGCGATAGGCCTCGCGGATCGCGTGGGCGACGGTGCGATCGCGAACGTGGCGACCGGCCAACCAGACGATCTCGTGACGGCCGTCCCTGCGCGTCGTCGAGGGAGGGCCGATCCACGCCTCCAAGCGGAATCGCCCGTCGTCGTCGCGCACTTCGATCAGCGTGCGCGCGACGTCCTCCTCGACCTGCCGAGCGAGACGGGCGCGCCGCCCCTCGCCCGCCGGGGCATCGACGAGGTCGCGGCCGTTCGCGCGAAGCCGGAACGCGACATCGGGAAACGCCGCGGCGAAGCGATCGACGATGTCGCGGACGTGGCCGAGTTCGGTGGTGGGGGTGCGCAGGAACTTCCGCCGGGCGGGCACGTGATGGAACAGATCCTCGACGACGACCACCGTGCCGGCGGACGCGGCGGCGGGTTCGACCGGTCCGAGCGAGCCGAACGTGTCGACGATCCGATGGCCCGGTGCGACGCCCCCGTCGCCGGCGGCCCGTTCCGCGGAGGTCACGGAGACCCGCGCCACCGATCCGACGCTCGCGAGGGCCTCGCCGCGGAAGCCGAGCGTCCCGATGTGCAGCAGATCGTCGATGTCACGGATCTTGCTCGTCGCGTGGGGCAGGAAGACGCGGCGCAGATCGTCGGCGTCCATGCCGTGGCCGTCGTCGGCGACCTCGATCCGAGCGAGGCCGCCGTCGATCAGGTCGATGTGGATGTGTCGGGCCCCGGCGTCGAGCGCGTTGTCGAGCAACTCCCGGACGACCGAGGCCGGACGCTCGACGACCTCGCCCGCGGCGATCTGGTTGACGACATGCGGATCGAGGACGTGGATTCGGCCCACGGCGGCGATCCTACGTCCCACGACGGACACTCGACGCGCCCACGCCCGAAGGAGGGAGGAGGCCTGCGGCGAGCAGGAAGCGCGCCGGTCGCTCAACGGCTCGCGCGTCGGGCTCCGGCCTCGGAACGTCGCGCGGCCCGTGAAGCGGGCGACGATCGGGATGCCGCGTGGCGGCTCAGCGCGGCCTCGACGAGTTGGCGGGTGAACCCCTCGTGGCCGGCGGGATCGTGCAGCAGGCAGAGATCCGCGCACGCGTACGCCGACGACGGGTAGTAGATGCCGCAGTTCGGGTTGATCTCGAGCATGAACGGCCGGCCCGATTCGTCGATCCGCAGATCGCACCGCCCGAAGCCGACTCCGCCGATCGCCGAGAAGAATCGCGCGCTGATGTCGCGAAGCACCCCATCGAGCGTCGGATCGACGACGGGTACGGCGTCCATCCCCTCGAAGTCGACCCACTTCAGGTCGGAGTGCTTGAACTCCTCGCCGGGCGGGAAAACGACCTGGATCGGTTGGTAGGTCGTCGGATGCGCCGGGCGCGCGGGGTCTTCCGCGACGAGCACCGTGCACTCCGTGCCGGCGACGTACTCTTCGATCAGCGCGGCGCCGTGGCGGTCGATGATCTTGCGGGCCTGGCGTCGGAGCCCCGCCGGGGTCGCGACGCGCGACGCCCGGCTCAGATTGATGCTCGAGTAACTGCGGTGATGCTTCACGAACAGGGGGAAGCGCAACGCGCGCGCCGCGCGCTCCACGTCGCGCTCGTTGCGGGCCACCCTAAAGGCGGGGGTGTCGATCCCCTCCTGCGCGCAGGCCTCCTTCATCGCCTCGCGGGAGGGATCGAAGAACGAGCTGTCCGCCCCCGTGAAGGCGACCCCCAGTCGTTCGAGCGTGCGCACGACGTCGATGCCCGGATCGTCCTCCTCCTCGGCGGCGTCGCAGAGATTGAAGAACAGCTCGTGCCCGTCAGCGACGAGCCTCTCCACGGTCGTCACGCAGTCGGCCTTCTCCAGGCAGACGAGCGTCCAGTCGGCCTCGGGCAGGTGGGGACGTGGATCGCAGAGCCAGTCGCCGTCGGGAGGCTCGGGAGCGTCGAGGTCCTGATAGGTCAGAAGGCAGATCTGCACGGAGGCGTTGTAGTCGAGGGGACCCCCACGCTCGCGGCGCAGGGCCCACGACGGCGCCGTGAGGCTACTCGGTGTGCAGCGATGCGGCCGCGCGCACGCCGATCACCGACATCGCCATCGTCGGGCTGACGGCGATCCGGAACGACGACCGTGTGTTGCGCGCGGGATCGCCCCACGATCCCCCGCGAAGGACGACCCGCGAAGGTCGCTCGGTGGGCGGCGCCGGCGGGATGTCGTCGCCGAAGGTCGCGTACATGTCGAGGCACCACTCCATGACGTTTCCGTGCATGTCGTGAAGGCCGAATCGGTTCGCTTCGTAGGACTGGACCGGTGCGTGAATCGCGTGCCCGTCATCGACCTCGTCCGTGTACTCGAACGTGGGCTTCCCACCGTGGAGGCGGAGGTGGCGGTCGGAGATGTTCGCGTACCGGGAGAGGAGCGCGACGTCCGATCCGAACGACCAGCGCGATGCGGATCCCGCGCGGCATGCCCGTTCCCACTGGGCCTCGGTCGGAAGCGTCAGGCGATGCCGTTCGAGGTGGCGACGGCTCTCGTCCCAACGAATCGACTCGACCGGGTGCCGCGACGGGAGCGTCCGATCGGAATGGGGGCGACGCGGGTAGGTGCTCGGGTTCAGGCCCTCGGAGATCCGATGCCACTGGGATTGCGTCACCTCATGCTTGCCGATCAGGTACGGCGGAACCGTCACCGACCGGATCGGACCCTCGTCGGGTGAGGCGTCGGGGTCGTGGTTCGGCGCGGCCGGATCCTCACGCTGCGCTCCCATCGAGAACGTGCCGCCGGGAATCAGCACGAGGACGATCGCCGTGTCGTCGGCGAGGAGAAGCGTTCCGTCGCCGGTGTCGCGGGTCGGAATCGACCCCGAGCCGACGTGCGCGAACTCGAAGAGGCCCGATCGCGGGTCGGCCCCGAGAGGCACGAGTCCGGGTTGCGCGACGAGACGCAACCCGCTGTACAGGCGTGACGCCGCGACGCCGGCGATCGTGGCCTCCCACAGCGATGCCACATCGCCCTGGGGCGGCTCGGCGACCGATCGCGCGAGGCGCTCGCGCTGAACGACGGTGGCGAAGAGGTCCGGCCCCCCGTCACGACCGTCGAGTCGATCGAGCCCGCGCAGGATGTCGGTGAGCATCGCGTGGCGCCGAGCGTGCTCGCTGTCGTCGAACGACCAGGTGAGGCGCTCGCCGGCTCGTGTCCGCAGGCGCTCGATGGTCTTCTCCAGCAGAGCGATCTCGGCGAAGAGCGCGCCGCGCTGTGGATCGGCGTCGCCCGCGACGAGTCGCGCCGCACGCGTGACGGCGCGGTCCCGGCGCTCCGTCGCCTCCTCGACGCGCCGGTGCGCTTCGGCCCGATCCGCTGCCTGTGCCGCCTCGTCGTAGGGCCGCGCGAGTTCGCGCAACGCCGCGCGGCGATCTCGATACAGGGTGCGCTGCGACAGGACCTCGCGGCACTCCTCGATCCAGTTCGAGAGGGCGGGCAGGGTCCCGGGAGCGATCGGCCAGAGTCTCTCCGCGTCGTCGGCGAGATCACGCACACGCTTGGCGTCCAGGGCCTCGCTCTTCGCATCGCGCTCCTTCTCGACCGCCCTCAGCGCATCCGACTTCTCGGCCACCGCCACGTGGAGCGCGGACCGCGCGTCCTCAGCCTCGCGCCGCTTGCCGTCGACGACGTTCCCGAAGATCGTCGCGGCAACGGCGGCTGCCGCAAGGCCGCCCACGGCGACGATCCGCAGCGCGCGCCGCGTGCCGGCGCGAGCACGCTCTCGGACGCCGGCTTCGCGCAACGCCTCGATGCGGCGGCCGAGTTCCTTCTCGCCATCCGCCGCGGGGCGTCGCGAGGCCGCGAGGGCGAGCGCCGCCGCCGCCCGATCCGCCTCACGGAGGCGCGCCGCCCCGGCCAGCCTCTCGGCCGACTCGATCATCGTGCGCGCATCGCGGATCGAGGCTTCTGCTTCACGATCGATCGCGTCCTGCGTCTGCCACGAGCGAATCGCGTCGGCGATGGCCTGCGCGGACGGAGGCCTTGCGGTCTTGTCTCGTGATAGGGCGCGAGCGCAGAGATCGGAGAGCGCGTCCGGGATCGTGGGATCGATCGCGCGTGCGAGCGGAGGCACGTCGTGCAAGATGCGCTTCGCGTAGTCGGCGTACGAGTCGAACGTGAACGGGAGGCGGCCGGTGAGCAGTTCGAACAGGGTGGCTCCGAGGCTGTAGACGTCGCTCGCGCGGTCGATCTCTTCGCGCCGGCCGCGCGCCGCCTCGGGCGCGAGGTATCCCGCGGTGCCGATCACCCCTCCGTCCGCCGTGCGGAAACCAGCGTCTTCCCGCAGGACGTCGACCTGCGAGCGCCAGACGGATCCGGGCTGGTCGCCGTGATGCTCGAGATGGGCGAGGCCCCAGTCCAGCACGACGACTTCGCCGTACTCGCCGAGCGCGACGTTCGAGGGTTTGAGATCACGATGGACGATTCCCTTGTCATGCGCGTAGTGCACGGCGTCGCAGACTCGGAGGAACGGTTCGAGCAACGCGATGCGGTGGTGGAATGCGGCATCGCCCTTCTCCGCGATGGCATGGGCCAGGGTCCGATCGCCGCGGATGTAGCGCATGGTGTAGTAGGGGATCCCGGCAGGCGTCCGCCCCATCTCGTAGACGGGAACGATGCCGGGATGCTCGAGCCCGCCGGTGACCCAGGCCTCCTGCACGAGGCGAGCTTTCAGATCGTCGAAGAGTGCGTATTCGGGCGACTGCCTGGATGGACGCGTCAGGCGGATCGGGCTCGACGGCGGTGGCCCGTCCGTTGCCCCGTCGGGGACGGGGGGACGAACGAGCTTCATCGCGACCCGACGATTCATCTCGGAGTCGATCGTGGCGTACACGACGCCCATGCCCCCCGCGCCCACCGGTTCGAAGCCCGTGTAGCGCCCCGGAGGCAGAGGGCGCAGGACCGCGCGGACCGGTACGCCGTGCAGGGTGAGCGAGGGAGCCGGATCGACTTCGCCCAGCCCCGAATCGACCTCCGTCGGCGGCGCTCGCGGCCCCGCAACGGTCGCGGTAGCGGCGCGGGACTGCTCGACCGCAGCGCGGATGCGCCCGACGGTGTCGTCGCCGAGCTCGGCGATGCGGCCGAGCTCGGCGAGCAACGACGTGTCCGAATGATCGCGGCGTTCCCAGGCGCGCTGCAGGGCGAGCGCCACGTCGCGCGGTTCGGCGACGCCGAGCCGCAGCGCGGCCTCAGCGACGAGCAGTTCGCGCGAGATCGCCAGCGGATCCATCCGACGGCGTCACTTCTTGCGTGGAGGCGGAGATATCACTGGCGGGGGAACGGGATCCGGGATCACGGGCCCTGCGATCGCATCCTCAGGACAGGGAGCGTTGAGCCGGGGGTAGACCGTGGCGAACGACCAGGAGTTCGGGTCCATGGCATGGATGTTGGGATAGGCCAAGGCGACGTAGGTGCGGAAGGAAGCCTCGTCAATGACCGGCGGTGCGTTTGCAACGTGGAGTTCGTGAATGTTGATCGGCTCGTTGAGGGGGTAAACGGACGCCTGGCCCAGCGAAATGTTCTCGTACAGCCACCACTCCTGGTGCGGGTAGTCTTGCAGGCCGCCGTAGTCCCAAACCTTGGCGAAAGCGACCGGCTTGAGGGGAAGGGTCGCCAACTTGACGATCTCGAGAATCCCGAGCGGCAGCCACGGAAAGGTCATCGGTTCCTCCTTTCGCGATCGCACCACGGCGATCGCCCACGAGCGGACGGGGACGACGCTACCACCGCTCGGCCGCGGCGGTCAAGTGCCCGATTCGCAGCGCTGAAGGCCCGGGCCCGCAGCGCCAGCCGGAGTGTGTTCCGTCCCCGACTGGTGTTGACTCTTCGCGACCCTCGGAATCCT
>CAZPGF010000036.1:0-25809 GCA_964586025.1 uncultured Planctomycetales bacterium | reverse complement strand
CACTCATGCCCGCCCCGATCGGCGGAGGCGGGCCGCAAGGCGAAAGGCGGATTGCGACGTGCGGGGACGCCTCGCGAGGCGACGACGGCAGTTAGGAGCCGGGAAGCCGGGGAGCCGGGGAGCCGGAGAGCATGGTAGGCACCGTAGCCGTCACGCCGTCCGCGTCAATGGGAATCGTGCTCGGGGCGATCGGAAGCGCAGGGCAGAAGTCCCGCGCCTTGAGTCAACGCGGCGGGCGTCGCCTACAGAGCCGCGGACGGCGGCATCGCGGGCTTCCATTCCCTGCTGGCGACGCTCCTCACCGGGCTCGCGCGCGCCCGGATGCATCCGCGGACGGCCCAGGCCCTCGCGCGGCTCTCGACGGTCGAACTCACGATGAAGGCGCACACCGACCTTCGGGCGCTCGACCTCCACGGGGCCGTGGAGTCGCTTTCTCGGGTGGTACCAATTCTTGGCCCCGCGAGCGACTGAGACGCGCGGCAACCTGCGGTCCGTTGCGGTTCCCGGGGTGTCGGAGGCAAGTGCCCCGAACACTCGATTCAACGCCCGAATCCGCGAGATGCGCGGGCTTTCGCGGTTGGTGCCGAAGGTGGGACTCGAACCCACAAGCCCTTGCGGGCGGAGGATTTTGAATCCTCTGCGTCTGCCGATTCCGCCACTCCGGCTCGGAGGGACGAGCCTGCCCTGGTCCGGGCGAATTGACAAGTCCCGGCGCGGCCGCCGGGCGATCACGCGAGCCAGGGACGCAACCAGACCTCGGCCTCGACGACCGGTACGCCGACCCGCCGTGCGTAGTCCTCGAGTTGATCGCGACCGATCCGCCCGACGTGGAAGTAACGCGCCTTCGGATGTGCGAAGTAGAGCCCGCTGACACTCGCGGGAGGCGTCATCGCGCACGACTCGGTGAGTCCGATGCCGATCTCGGCCGCATCGAGCAGATCGAACAGGCGCCGCTTGAGGGAGTGGTCCGGGCAGGCCGGGTAGCCGAACGCCGGACGGATGCCCCGGAACCGTTCGGCGAGGAGTTCGGCCTTCGGAAGAGGCGGGTCTTCGCCGTGCCCCCACTCGCGGCGGACGCGCTCGTGCAGCCACTCGGCGGCGGCCTCGGCGAGGCGATCGGCGACGGCCTTGACGAGGATCGCCCCGTAGTCGTCGAGTGCGCTCTCGTGGCGCGCGACGAGGTCCTCGGTTCCAAGCCCCCCGGTCACCGCGAACGCCCCGAGATGGTCGGATAGACCCGACCCGATCGGTGCGAGGAAGTCGGCGAGCGACTGCAGGCGCTTGTCCTCGGTTGGCTCGGTCTGTTGGCGAAGCATCGGGAATCGCGCGCGCTCGTGCATGCGACGCTCGTCCGTCCAGACGACGAGGTCGTCGCCGTCCCGGTTCGCGGGAAGGATCGCGTGGACGCCTCGTGCTTCCAGTCCGCCTTCGCGTTCGAGGCGGTCGAGCAACGCCTGCGCGTGCCCGAACAACTCGCGCGCGGCGGCACCCTGCCGCGGGTGATCCAAGATCGCCGGGTACCGCCCTTTCAACTCCCACGCGGTGAAGAAGAACGTCCAGTCGATGTAGGGCCGCAACGTGTCGATCGGGATCGGCGCGTGAACGAAGCGTCCGGTTCGGAGCGGCGTCGGCACGTCCGCCGCTCGATCGACCGGTCGTGGCGCCCGCGCGCGCGCGTCGGCGAGCGAAAGCAGGGGGCGCGCGCGGTCGCGCAACTGCCGCCGCGACTCCTCCTGCGCGGCGCGATTCTCCGCGTCGAGCTCGCGCCGGCGCGCCGGGTCCAGCAGGCGTCCCACGACCTCCGCGACGCGGGAGGCGTCCTTCACGTGGACCGTCGGTGCCGCGTACGCGGGAGCGATGCGCGCCGCCGTGTGTTGACGCGATGTCGTGGCGCCGCCGATCAGGAGCGGCCGCTCCATGCCGCGTCGCTGCATCTCCTCGGCGACGTGGACCATCTCGTCGAGCGACGGCGTGATCAGACCCGACAGCCCGATGATGTCGGCGCCCTCCTTCTCGGCGGTGGCGAGGATGCGCTCGCACGGGACCATCACGCCCAGGTCCACGACGTCATAGGCATTGCATCCGAGCACGACGCCGACGATGTTCTTGCCGATGTCGTGGACGTCGCCCTTGACGGTCGCGAGCACGATCTTGCCCTGCGAGGTGCGGCTTCCGGCTGCCTCCTTCTCTGCCTCCATGAACGGTTCGAGAACCGCGACCGCCCGCTTCATGACGCGCGCGCTCTTCACGACCTGCGGCAAGAACATCTTCCCCGCCCCGAACAGGTCGCCGACGATCTTCATGCCGTCCATCAACGGTCCCTCGATCACGTCGAGGGGCCGGGCGGCGGCGCGACGCGCCTCCTCGACGTCCGCTTCGACGTGATCGACGATGCCGTGGACGAGCGCATAGGCGAGTCGTTCGCGGACCGGGCCGTCGCGCCAGGACGCATCGACCGCGCGCTCCGTGCCGGCTCCGCGCACCGTCTCCGCGAAAGCGACCAATCGTTCGGTCGCGTCGGGGCGTCGGGCGAAGATCACGTCTTCGACGTGCTCTAGAAGGTCCTTCGGGATGTCCTCGTAGACGGCCAACTGGCCCGCGTTCACGATCCCCATGTCCATGCCGGCCTGGATCGCGTGATAGAGAAACGCCGCGTGCATGGCCTCGCGGACGACCTCGTTCGAACGGAACGAGAAGGAGAGATTGCTCACCCCCCCGCTGACGCGCACCCCCGGACACGACGCCTTGATGTGGCGCGTCGCCTCGATGTAGTCGAGGGCGTAGCGCTCGTGTTCCTCGATGCCGGTGGCCACCGCGAGCACGTTGGGGTCGAACACGATGTCGCCCGGGTCGAACCCGGCTCGCTCGGTCAGAAGTCGGTAGGCGCGCTCGAGGATCTCGATCTTCCGGTCCCTCGTGTCGGCCTGGCCGCGCTCGTCGAACGCCATCACGACCACCGACGCACCGAAGCGTCGAATCGTTCGAGCCTTCTCAATGAAGTCCGTCTCGCCCTCCTTGAGGCTGATCGAATTCACGAGCGCCTTGCCCTGGACGCACTCGAGGCCCGCCCTGAGCACCGACCAACGGCTGCTGTCGATCATGATCGGAACGCGTGCGATCTCCGGTTCCGTCGCAACCAGGTTCAGGAAGCGTCGCATGGTCGCTTCGCCGTCGAGCAGCGCCTCGTCCATGTTCACGTCGAGGATGTTGGCGCCACCGCGCACCTGTTCCAGGGCGACGCCCAGCGCCGCCGTCATGTCCCCGGCGCGGATCAGTCGGGCGAAGCGCCTCGAACCGGTGACGTTGGTGCGCTCCCCCACCAGCGTGAAGTTGGAGTCGGAACGCAGGACGAGCGGCTCCAATCCGCTCCATCGAGTCACCCCACGGACGTGCGGCGGGCGCGGCCGCGGCGGAACGTCGGCGAGCGCCGCGGCGAGTGCGCGAACGTGCTCGGGCGTGGTGCCGCAACATCCGCCCGCGACGTTGAGCAGTCCGTCGCGCGCCATCGCTCCGACGAGATCGGCGGTGGTCGCGGGGTGCTCGTCGTATTCGCCGAAGGCGTTCGGGAGACCCGCGTTCGGGTAGCACGAGACGAAGGTGTCGGCGATGGCCGCGAGGTCGGCGAGGAACGGCCTCATCTCGCGCGCGCCGAGGGCGCAGTTCAATCCGACGAACAGCGGCCGGGCGTGGGCGACGCTGATCCAGAAAGCCTCGATCGTCTGACCGCTCAACGTCCGGCCGCTCAAGTCCGTCACGGTGACCGAGAGCCCGATCGGAACGCGGGAGCCTCGCGCCTCGAACACCTCCTCGATCGCGACCAGCGCGGCCTTCGCGTTCAGGGTGTCGAAGATCGTCTCGACGAGGAGGAGGTCGACACCGCCGTCGAGCAAGGCCTCGACCTGCTCGACGTAGGCACGGCGCACGTCGTCGAAGGTCACGTCGCGGTGGGCCGGATCCTCGACGCGCGGCGAGATCGACAGCGTCTTGTTGGTCGGACCGATCGCACCCGCGACGAATCGGGGGCGCGACGGGTCGCGGGCCGTGGAGGCATCGGCCGCTTCACGCGCCAGCCGCGCCGCGGCGACGTTCAGTTCGCGAACGACCGCCTCCATCCCGTAGTCGGCCTGGGCGATCGACGTCGCGTTGAACGTGTTCGTCTCGATCAGGTCGGCGCCGGCGTCGAGGTAGGCGTCGTGGATGGTGCGGATCAGGTCCGGCCGTGTCAGGACGAGAAGGTCGTTGTCTCCCTTCAGGTCCTTCGGATGGTCACGGAAGCGTTCCCCGCGGAAGTCGGCTTCCGTCGGCTTCGCGCGCTGGATCATCGTGCCCATCGCGCCGTCGAGCACGGCGATGCGGCGCTCGAGCAGCGCGGTGAGGCGTGCCTCGACGTCGGCGGTGGTCTCCGGCGAGCGCGGAATCGTTCCCAGCATGGCCCTAGCGTCGCGTGTCCCACCGACACGCGGAACGCGGGGATCTGCCATAGGGGACTACTTGGAGGCGGAGAGCAGTTCCTTCTCGTCCTTCGCCTGCTGCTTCTCTGCGACGCCGACCTCCTTGCCGAGATCGGCGACCGCGCCGCGGTTCGCGACGAGCCAGGTGTAGACGGCTTGGGGCGTGTCGAACTCCTGTCCGGTGATCGCCGTCAGGGCGCGCTGGATCGGGTGGATCAACTCCTGGATGCTGCGACCACCGCCGCCGCCGCCCCGCCCACCGGGCTTGGCCGGCTTGCCGCCGCCGCTCGTCCCGCCGCTTGCCCCGGCGGCGCGCTCGGCGTCGGCCTTGTTCTTCGCGGCCTCGGCCTTCGCCTTGGCTTCGGCGGCCTTCTGGTCGCCATCGCCCGCCGTCCCGGTGTCGACGGTCGCCTCGGCGCCTTCCCAGGAGTAGCCCTCGCCGTCCTGCTCGGTCTGGCCGCTGCTCTTCTTCGGCTCCGGCGGGGCGCCCTTCTCGGGGTCGATGCGGACGATCTTCAGCATCGCGAGCAGGAGTCGGGCGTCCTGCGTCGCGCCGATGGCGTCGATGGCGGCCTTGCGGATCGAGAAGTCGGGATGCTTCAACAGTTCCTCGAGCAGGTCGCTCGCACCGAGGTACTTGAGTTGCCCGACGCTCGACAAACACGCCATCACGAATGCCACGTCGTTCTTGTTGCGCTGGACGGCCTCGGCGAGGCGCTTGCCCGCGGCCACGGGAAGGGCCTTCTGCGTCGAGAGGTGAACGGCCGCCGCGATGCGCAGATTCGGGTCGTTGCCGCGCAGCACCTTCGCCAACTCGTCGACGACCTTGGGGTGGTTGATGAGCGTCAGCTGCTGCATCGCACAATCGCGCTGCGCGAGGCGGTCGTCGCCCTGGAGGTCCTTCGCCTTCCAATTCTCCTTGAACGCCGCGAGCGCGGCGTCCGCCACGTCGTCGGCGACCACCTCCGGAAGCGGCGCCGCCTTCGGCGCGGGGGCCGCGTTCGGATCGGCGGCGTCCCCTTCGGCGAACACGACCGGCGCCGCGAAGACCGACAGGCCGAGGGTGAAGGCGAGGATGCGACGGGACATGGAACCTCCCGGGCGAATGGAACGTGGAAAGCCTACCACCCCGGCGCCCTCCGCCCATGCGCCGCAGTCCGCCCGACGGCCTCGGGGCCGGCGGCTCGGCCGGGATCCCGAGGGGACGGTGCCCAGGTCAACCGCCCGCGCCGCCGGATCGTCGGTGTCCCCCATCTCCTGAAGCGGCATACCTCGGGAGCGGCCGCCGGATCGGGCACCCGACGGCGGGTCGGGCTGGAACGGCGGGCCTCCGAGCCCCGAACCGGCACGTCCGCCCCCCCGCGCGGCGTCCTCGGCGTCTACCGGGACAGATCGACGTAGCGCCCGCCGGCGCCTCCGGACATCGCGCGCAGCATCGGGAACGGATGGTTGCCGACCCCCACCGTGTGGACGGGGATCTGGAGCCAAGCCGAGCGAAGCGCGATCGCCGCGCCGATGTGATCCTCGTCGTTCACGGTCGCGAGCCACGGCTTGCTGCTGGACACGTAGAGGACCTCTTCCGGACCCTTCGTCCACGCGGTGCGGTCCTTCTCACCTCCGAGGTGTAGGGCCTGGAGCAGCGCGCCGAGGACGTCCTGCCCGGTGACGGGCTTCGACTCGTCGATCGTCTCGACGGCGGTCTTCTTCGTGCCGGCCGACGCCCCGTTCAACTTGCCGAACGCGGACAGGATCGACGTGTTCACGAGGATCACGTCGAACTTGGCGGTCTTGGGCAGGTCGGAGATCCACCGCTTCGTCCAGGCGCGAGCGAAGTCGCGCTTGGTCGCGATCTGGAACCACGGAATCGGCCTGGCTCCCGGCACGGTACAGAGTTCCGTGAGGCGCTCGCGGGAGTAGCCGTGGGGATCGTCGATCTGGGCGCTGTTGTCGAGGATGACGACCATGCGCTCGCCGAACAGCGGAATGCCGAACAACGAACGCACCGGCTGCGGCTTCTTCTCGATCGTCGCGGGATCCTTGCCGGCGGCGAGTTCGCGCCACGCGGCGGGATCGAGGCCCATGTCGTGCTTGAGCAGGCGGATCAGCGCGGTCCACGCGTCGCCGCGCGCGACCCCTCCCTTTGGATCGGCCAGGGTGTCGATCAACGCGGGAACGACGAGGTCCAGCGGGTACCACTCGGGGACCCACGGCGGCGGCTTCGTCTGCGGCAGCACCCTGCCGTCCGGACCGACGGGCGCGACCGGCTCGGGTCCCGCCATCAGGCGCAGGGCCTCGGCCGCGGCCCGGCGAAGTTGACGGTCGGGTGATTCCCGAAGCGCCGCCAACAGGGTCGGCACGGCGTCCTCGACGTGCTTGCGGCCCAGCGCGATCAGCGCTTGTGCCGCCATGTGGGGATCCTTGCCCTTGGCGATCTCGATCAGTTCGGCGCCGCCGTGCGTTCCGGGCTGGCGACCGAGCGCGAGGATCGCGAGGAATCGTCGCTCGGCGGCTCCCGTCGAGAGCGCCTCGACGAGTTCCGCCTTGGCGTCGTCGCTGACGAGCCTCCCGATACGCTCCACGCCGGCGAGTTTCAGCGCCGGATGGTCGTCGGCGACCATGGCATCGAGCATCGTCGCGGCGACCTTCGGACCGTCGTAGAACGCGAGCGCATCGAATGCCTCGATGCGTGCCTTCCAGTTCTTCTCGTTCTGCGCCTGGCGAAACGCTCGGAACGCATCGCTCACGTCGTCCGCGGCGACGGGCGAAGGCCTCGCGGCGAGCAGCATGACCAGGAGGACGGCGAGAGACGTTGCGCGGCGAGTGGGAGCGGCGTTCATCGGTCCGCCGAGGATACGGGACGACGGACGATCCCGTCGCGACCCGGCCGCGGAAATGGGAGACCCGCCGACGGCGCAACGCCCTGGCGCCGTCGGGACCGTGGGCCCGGTGAGGGTCCGCCGCACGGCGGCTCGTTGCGGTACGCTCTGTCGATGCACGCTCGACTTCGCGCCGCTCTGCTCGTTTCCGCTGCCGCCTTCGGGGTCGGTGCCCTGGCACCGGTGTCCCGCGTCGAGCCCGCGCCGCCCGCCAAGGACGCGGCCAAGAAGAAGCAGAAGCCGGGCGTGCCCGATGCGGAGTTGCAGGCGCAGATCGACGCGGCGATCGACCGCGGCGCCGCCTGGCTCCGCTCGCAGCAACGGCCGGGCGGTGCGCTCGGGCACGTGAAGCACGGCGGCACCGCGTACTACGGGATCGGAACCACCTCCCTGACCGGGCTCGCGTTGATCGCGGCCGGCGACAAGCCGGGGAGCGAGGTCCTCGACGCGGCGATCGCCTACTGCAAGGCGAAAGACGCCGAGTCGGCGGCGTCGCGCACGACCTACGACGCGGGCGTGCTGCTGATGTTCATCACGAAGTACTACGGCAAGGACGACGAGAAGCCCGCCCGCAAGGGCCGCAAGGAGGACGATCGCAACCTCTGCGCGCTGCCGGACGACGCGCGGGAGTGGGCCCGCAATCTCACGAACCATCTGATCGAGACCCAGAAGCCGGAAACCGGCGACTGGGGCTATCCCGCGGGCCGCCCGGACTTCTCGAACACGCAGTACGCGCTGCTCGGTCTGCGGGCGGCGAAGGACTGCGGGATCCCCGTGCCGCCGGGGGTGTGGTTGCGCACGATCGAACGCACGCTCGCCGCACAGCAGGAGGACGGCCCGAAAGTGCCGCGCAAGATCCTGCCGGAGAGCGGCGACGGTCCCGTCTACGTCGTTCAGAGCAACGATCGCGCCCGCGGGTGGGGTTACCTCGTGGGCGACGGCGCCCGCACCGGAAGCATGACGACGGCGGGCATCGCCATCCTGCAGATCGCCCATGACGGGCTCGTCTGGCCGCGTGCGTTCCCCTCGTACAAGCCGAGCAAGCAGATCGAGGTCGCGCAGGCGGTCGCGGACGGGTTCGCCTGGCTCGACGTGAACTTCGCGGTGGATCACAACCCGGGCGGTGCGAAGGCGAACTGGCATTACTACTACCTGTACGGGCTCGAACGCGCCGGCGCACTCGGCGATCGCGACCTGCTGGGTGAACACGACTGGTACATCGAAGGCGCGAAGTACCTCGTCAAGGCCCAGGGCGCGGACGGTCGTTGGTCGACCGGCGCGCTCGGCGGCGCGGACGAATACGAAGCGAGCGACGTACTCGACACCGCGTGGGCGATCCTCTTCCTGAAGCGCGCCACCCGCCGGGTGCGCGTCCCGATGCCCGAGGTCACCGGCTCGCGCTGACCCCCGCGAAGGAAGAGGTGGCGGAGAGATAGGGATTTGAACCCTAGGTAGGGTTGCCCCTACACCGGTTTTCGAAACCGGCCCGTTCGACCGCTCCGGCATCTCTCCGCAGGAACGTGGCCGCGCACGGTAGGCGCGCGCGCGGACCTCGTCAAGTCGGGCGGTCGGGTGTTTCGACGTCCGCCGCGTCGCGCGTGCCGGGTCGTCCGCGGGGTCCGAGGTCACCGCCCTTGCGACGCGCGCGGAAGAAGGAGCGTAGGAGCGCCGCCGAGGCCGGCTCCGCGACCCCGCCGAGAACGATCGGCCTGTGATTGAGGCGTTCGTCGGTGACGACGTTGGCGAGACTCCCGACCGCGCCCGCCTTGGGATCGAAGGCCCCGAAGACCAGGGTGCCGACGCGCGCGTTGACGATCGCGCCGGCGCACATGAAGCACGGCTCCAGCGTCACGTACAGCGTGCAGTCGGACAGGCGCCAGTCGCCGATCCGTGCCGCCCCCTCGCGCATCACGATGAGTTCGGCGTGCGCCGTCGGGTCCCTGTCCAACTCGCGCGCGTTGTGCGCCCGGGCGACCACGGCGCCCGCCCGGACGAGGACCGCACCCACCGGGATCTCGCCGACCTCCGCACCGCGGCGGGCGAGGTCGAGGGCCTCCTCCATGAAGGCCTCGTGGAGGGATCGCTCGTGCGAGGACGACGAGGCGGCGAGCGTCACGTCGTCCTCATCGACTCCGCGCGATCGCACCGATCGGGGCGGTCCCCCTCCGGGCAGTGGACGTACAGGACCAGGCGGTGATCGGCGAGATCGAAGCCGTAGCGCTTCGCGGCGCGCTCCTGCAACGACTCGATCGCATCGTCCTGGAACTCGAGCACGCGACGGCAGTCGAGGCAGATCATGTGGTCGTGATGGGCGCGCTCGAGAAGTCGTTCGAATCGGCGCGTCCCGTCGAAGTCGTGTCCCTCGAGCAGGCGCGCTTCTTCGAGCAGCGTCAGCCCGCGGTACACGGTGGCCATCGACACGGCGGCATCGGCTTCGATCAGCCGGCGGTGCAGGTCCTCGGCCGTGAAGTGCCCGATCTGCCGCAGGGCGGTGCGGATCATCGTCCGCCGCTGCGCCGTCATCTTCAGTCGCTTGCGACGCAGGAACGCCTCGAAGGCGGCGAGAGCGTCATCGACGGCGGCGTCATCCATGGTCACGGGTCGGGAGGATACCGCAACCCGCCGACCGGGGCCTCCGGATGCGGGTGTCGTGATCGGCGCGCGGGTGAGGGCCCCGCCGTCGGGGAACCGGCGACCCTCGCGCCCGCCTCGACGTCACTTGATCGCGGCGATCCGCGAGAGGGCGTGCGGGATCTGTTGATGGACGTCGATCGGCGCCCGCACCACGAGGTAGCGCTGGGTCCCCGAGATCGCCCAGTCCGGATTCGCGTCCCAGCCGGCGGGCTCGACGAGTTGCTTGAGCAGCTCGATCACGACGTCCGGGCCGGTCAGGAGATCGTCCGCGGGGACCTCCGGCTCGACCTCCTCGATCTGCAACGTGCCGGACGGCCGGAGGTCCATCGACGGGGCCACGAAGTCGGTCTTGCGCCAAGTGAGGTCGGCGATCCCGTAGATCCGGGTGATGGGCCGGCCCCGGCTCGCCCGCGCGCTCGTCAGGACGAGGACGTTGCGCCGCGCGACGACCGAGATCCCCCGCGGCTCGAACATTAGCCGCATCAGGTTCGCGACGGTCACGTCGGCGAGCGTCGCCGTGAAGCGCAGTGCGTCCACGTCGACGTCCGCCTTCGCCAGCGCGGCGTGGTCGACGTGGAGGTTCCGCCCGGTCGCGACGCGCAACCATCGAACGACGGCGTCGAGCGACGCCTCCTCGAAGCGGACCGTGGCGATGCGCTGGACCTCGATCGCACGAATCAAGGCCCGCCCCTCGAGGCGGTCCGGGGCCGCCTGCAGCGAACCGGAGGCCGCGACCAACGTGGCGAGGACGAGGACGATCGAAGCGGTGGGTCGGACGCGCATGAACGTCTCCGGGCGGGGCGAGCGGGCCCGCCCTTACGAACGCCTGGGCGTGGCCTCCGCACGAAGTTTCGCACGCCGCGCCGAACCCGCGCCGAGGTCTACGCCAGCGCGCGGTGCGCGATGTCCCGTCGCGCGTGCGCACCGTCGAACGAGATCCGATCGACCGCCTCGTACGCCCGATCGCGCGCGGCTGCGAAGCCCTCGCCGAGCGCGGTGACGCAGAGCACGCGGCCGCCCGCCGTGACCACCTGGCGGGTGTCGGGGGCCTCGCCCGGACGCCGCGGATGGCGCGTGCCCGAGTGGTAGACGCGCACGCCCTCCAGCGCGGCGGCCTCAGTGAGTCCGCGGATCGGCTTGCCGGCGGTGAAGGGACCGGGATAGCCGCCCGAGGCCAGCACGACGCCGACCGCCGCGCGCGGATCGACGTCGGGCTCGGGGACCGACTCGAGCGTCCCCTCCGCGGCGGCCCGCAGCACGGCCGCCAGATCGCAGCGCATTCGCGGCAACAGCACCTCGGTCTCGGGATCGCCGAAGCGCACGTTGTATTCGAGGACCCGCGGCCCGGCCTTCGTGATCATCAGGCCGACGAACAGACAGCCGCGAAACGCGATGTCGTCCTTGGTGAGCCCGTGCAGCGTCGGCACGAGGATGGTTCGCACGATGCGATCGAGCATCGGCCCCTCGGCGATCGGCGCAGGGCTGTACGCGCCCATGCCGCCGGTGTTCGGTCCCGTGTCGCCGTCACCGACCGCCTTGTGGTCCTGCGCCGTCGGCAGCAGGTACATCGTGCGTCCATCGGTGATCACGTGGATGGACGCTTCCTCACCGTGCAGGAACTCCTCCACGACGACCTTCTCGCCGGCCTCGCCGAAGCGTCGTTCGATCATCAGCGCGTCGAGCGCCGCGTTGGCCTCGTCGCGGTTCGCGGCGATGACGACGCCCTTGCCCCCCGCGAGGCCGTCCGCCTTCAGGACGACGGGAAAGCGATCGAGCGCGTCGAGATGCGCGCGCGCCGGTTCGACACGCTCGAACGACGCATACCCGGCGGTCGGAATGTCATGACGTGCCATGAAGGCCTTCGCGAATGCCTTGCTGCCCTCGAGCCGCGCGGCGCGCTGCGTGGGTCCGAACGCGAGCAGGCCGGCCCCCTTGAACGCATCGACGAGCCCCGCGACCAGCGGCGCCTCGGGCCCGACGACGGTGAGATCGATCGCCTCGCGCCGGGCGAGGGCGATCAGACCGGCGGTGTCGCTCACCAGGAGGTCCGGGACGCAGGTGGCTATGTCGGCGATCCCGGCGTTTCCAGGCGCGCAGAAGACCCGCTCGACGGACGCCGACCGAGCCAGGGCGTCGCAGAGCGCGTGCTCCCGGCCTCCACCCCCGACGACCAGAACCTGCATCGCTGCGCTCCCGGGCCGGCTCGGCCGCGCGTCGTGTACCACGAGTCTCCCAACCGCGGTCGGGAGGCCCGATCGCGATCCATGACCATTTGGTGACATGGCCGAAGCCAAACCGGGCCCCGCGGATCGGAGGAAACGCCGCGGAGCGAGATGGAAATGCTGTGGATCCGCCTTCGCGGCTATGCTTTTCGGCTTGGGAGGAAGGCCTGCGCTTGCGAACCCCTCAAAGGTTTGCGATCCAACGGCCGATCACGTCCCGAGGACATGCACGGTTCCGGCAACCCCGGCCCTTTCGGGTGCGGGCACCCGGGAGGAGGATTCACATGCGCAACACGCTTCTCGTTGCGGCGATCTGCGCGATCGCCTTGCTCGCGGCGGGCTGCTCGTCCGGCTGCGGCTGCCAGCAGGACTGCGGCTGCGGCTGCGAGCCCGTCTACCAGAGCCCCTGCTGCCCGCCCCCCTCGCAGGGCTTGGGCTACGACGCCGGTGGTGCGGCGGCCGCTCCGGCCGACATCGCCCCCGCGGCGTCCTGCGGCGGCGGCTCCTGCGGCGGCGCCCAGTAGCACATTCGAAGGTTTCCGTCCGCGGTCGCGCGCAAGCCGACCACGAACGAGGCCCTCACCTTCCGATCCTGGGCGGTCTCCGCCCAGGATCGTTCCGTTTTTGTCCCGAGCTCTTCGTCACGGAACCGTCTGGACCTTTGGTGGCGTCGAACGCTTGACCTACGATGGAGGGGTCCTGGCAGGGCTGCGGCCTTGCGGGAGGCCTCTTCGGCTCTCCATGAGGGAGGGCACGGGTGTCGGACACGACGCATCCGCAAGGCAATCAGAACCAAGTCAGGAGTTTCTTCCGATGACCAAGTTCCGCGCATTTCTCGTTCTGGGCCTCGTCGCCCTGAGCCTCGGTCTCGCCGGGTGCAACAGCTGCGGCTGCGGCTGCGATCCCTGCGGCGACCCCTGTGGGTGCGACCCCTGCGGCGCGTCCTACAGCGCCCCGACCACGGCCCCGGCCCCGGTCGCCGAGCCGGCCCCGGCGGCGTCCTGCGGCGCCGGCGGCAAGGCCTGCGGCTAGTCGAACCACTCGACGTCGACGGCGGTCCGCCCGCGTGGTGGATCGCTCGTCGATCCCCCTCTCGCGCCGCTCGTGCTTGCACGGGCGGCGCGTTTTCGTCTTGCGCGGGCACGGAGTACCCCGGGCAGGGCTCGAACCTGCAACCGGCAGATTAGAAATCTGCTGCTCTATCCAGTTGAGCTACCGGGGCGCGAGCGAGCACTCTAACGGATACGCCAGATCACGTGGCTGCCATGCGGCGTGTCGATGACCCGGGGAACGATCGTGTCCCGACCGACCGCGCGAACGGCCTCCTCGAACTCGGGATCGGACGTGCCGGGCTGCAGCAGCGGCAACTTGCCGCCGACGCCGCGGCTTCGGGTGTCGTCGGAGTAGTCGAGGACCTGCCGGTCCCAGAGCGAGCGGTCCTGGCGCACGCGGTTGAGCACCTCGCTCGCGATGCGGTGCGCCTCGGCCTTGGTGCGGGCGAAGCTGGCGTCGGCGCCGGCATGGCCGACGTAGATGTGGCGCACGAGCGCCATCAGGGGTTCGGCTCGCTTCACCACGAACCACGCCCGTTCGTCGCTGAACGCGGGAGCGTACTCCCCGGGCGCGAGCCCCTTCACGGTGTCGAACAGAACGGCGGTCTCGGGGCGGCGTCGAAACGTCCCCAGGAAGTCGTCGCCCTGGCGTCGCCGATCGTCGCCTGCGTAACGTTCGCGCGCCTGCCCCAGGGTGAGTTCGCCCTTCGCGATCGCCGCGAGCGCCTCGCGGGCGGCGCCCTCGGCCTGCTCGCGGGTGCGATGCGACTCGCCCCCGAACGGCACGGCGAACCCGAGCAGAGGGACGGCGAGACGGCGGTCGAGTTCCATCCCCTCGTCGAAGCTGTGTCGGAAGACGATCGTCGCCCCGAGCTTGGTCGCGAACGGCAGGCTGTAACGACCGGGCGGAAGCGCCTGGACCGCGCCCGCGAACGCGGTGTCGTTGCGCGCCGGAACGAACCCCATGAATCCGCCATCCGCCTTGGAGGGATCGTCGCTGAACCGTTGCGCGACCTCGGCGAACGGGGTTCCGCTGCGCAACGCCTCGTACGCCTCGCGCAACAGCTTCTCGTTGGCCTGGGCGCCGCGCGCGTTCTCCGCGTCCAGGCGGATCAGCGAGACGGCGAACGCGGACTCGTCTGCCTCGTCGAGGGGAGGCATCTCGCAGCCGGCCGGGCGGCCGCAGGACGCGAGCAGGATGAGCGAGGCGAGCGAGACGAGGGCGCGGCACGAGGAACGCATGCGCGAGGGTACTCCGCTAGGGGTTAGGGGAACACGATCTGGGCCGGATCGGTGACGACGATCTGGGGTCGATCGCGGTAGATCGTCACCTGACCGCGCACCGCGACGTAACGCGAGACGAGCGAATCGAGGTCGAGCGCCGACCACACCTGCGGGCGGAACACGACGACGGGAAACGCTCGCCGCGGGCGGTGGACGAGGAACAGGATCTTGCGCGGGCTGTCCTCGGACTCGAGCAGCCGCTCGAGACTGCCGAGGACGACCGCCTCCCTTCCGGTGAGCGCGGCCAGGCGCTCCTCCGCGTCGCGGGCGTCCAGCGTGACGTGGGCCGGGTCGCGCTCGCGGTCCCGCCAACGATCGAGTTGCGCGGCGCGATCCTCCCACCAGGCAAGACGTTCGGGGTAGTCCGGATAATGGCCGGTGGAGGCCGACCAGATCCCGCGTCGGGCCGCGCGCGCGGCGTCCTGCGCAGCGCGAAAGCGGGCGTCGAACCGACGGCTGCGACCGTACTTCACGAAGTACGGCGCGAACCCGCCGCGGAGCAGGCTCTCGGCGAGCAGGAACTCCCCCTCGGGACGGAGGACGACGACGTGCGCGAGCAACCGCCCGAAGGTGTCCTCGCCGCGCTCGTTTCCGTGATCCAGTTCGAGGCGGATCTCCCGTGCCCCGGAGAGCAGGCGGCGCGCTTCGGCGGCCGCCGCCTCGCCGAGCGGGGTGCCGTACTTGACGGGTCGCTTCGACGTGCCGCGCATCTCCGCGGCGTACGCCGCGAAGTTCTTCGCGGCGGCCTCGCGGTGGCGCGCGTTCTTGAAGGTCTCCTCCGCATCGATGCCGTGGACGCGCACCGTCCGGCCGTCCGCGAGACGGATCGTGTCGGCGTCGATCACCGGCGTCGAACCGAGGGTGAACACCCCGAGTTCGAGGGGGCTCTCGACGGTCGCAGTCGCCTGGGGTCCGTCCTCGGCGAGGCCGGGTCCGGCGGTCCCAAGGAACGACGCCGTGACGATCGCCAGCACCGCCGCGAACCGACGCGCCGTCGAGCGCTCGGTGTGACGAGGGCGACTCTGCATGGCGCGGATCGTATCCGGTACGGGGGTCTTGGGCCTTGCGGACGTGCGGCTTCGCAGATCGGGGGCGCTCAGGCCGCCGTGGCGCGACGTCGTACGACGATCCCCGGCCTCTCGCGTCGGCATCCCGTATGCTTCGGCAATGGCCCGAACCCGAACGACGAGACGCCGGACGGCGCGGCGGCTGCGCCTTGGACTCCCGGTCCTCGCGCTCGTGGTCGCGTCGCTCCCTCTCGCGCTCGCGAACGAGGCACGCACACCGGCCGAGACGTTCGAACGAAAGGGTCGGATCGCGGACTGCCTCGTCTACGTCGCGAAGGACCTCGCGGCGCGAGCCGCGAGGACGGGGACTTCCGACCCCCCCCTGCTCCTGCTCGTCCTCGACACCACCTCGTCGATGGCGAACGAACTGACCGCGATCAAGGGAGCGCTCGACGAAGCGTGGACGGAAGGGCACTCGGCCCTCCGCATCGGCGTGCTCGGCATCCGCACGGAGAACTACCTCCCTCCAACCCGCATCGCGAGCCGCGTGGGCGGCATGATCGATCAGCTCGCGTTCACGCCGGTGGATGGTCCGCGGAACGTCTACGCGGCTGTTCGCGACGCCGTCGTACGCCTCAACGCGGAAGCAGGCGACGGCCCCCGCGCGCTGCTGCTCGTCAGCGAGGAGGGCGGCGATACCGAGGAGGACGTCGAGGCGACGCGCGACGTGCTGATCGAGAGCGGCGCCGCGTTCTACTGCGTCGCGGGCGAGGCCGCTTTCGAGCATCCGTGGATCCAACCGTTTCAGCCGCGCGACCACACCTCGTTGGGTCTGCGGGAGCGCTACGATCCAGCGCCGCGCAAGATCGCACCGGGCGAACTCTTCTACGGCAGCGAGGTGGCGTTCCCGCTGGTGCCGTACGCCTGGGAGGCGGCGCTCGCCCAGACCGTCTTCCACTGGGTCGCCCCGCCGGCCTACCCGGTCCCTTCGGGTTTCGGCTACTGGGGCCTCGCCTCGCTCGCGTTCACGACGGGAGGTCGGTACTTCGTCTTCGACTTCCCGGCGAAAGAACTTCCCAAACTCACCGCTGCGCGGCGCAAGCTGACCTACGACGCCGGCCGCCTCGCGCTGCTCGCCCCCGACCTGCGGCCTCGCGCGCAGGTCCTCAAGGCGTGGCGCAAGGATGCGCGCGTGACGACGATCGTTCGCATCTGGGAGCACCTCGCCAACGAGGCGATGCCGATCGTGCAGGAGATCGGCTGCCTGGAACGGCGCGGCGGATTGACGTCGCGTCCGACGCGTTCGATCGCCGCCGCCCCGCCGTTCTCCGTGCGGTTCGAGAGCCTCGATGAGGTGAAGAAGGCGCGCCGCGCAGCCACCGATCGCATCGCGGCGATCGATCAGGCGCTGTCGTGGTGGCAGGCGACCGCCGGACGCGCGGTGACCGGATCCAACGGCGGCGCCGACGCCCACGACGCGCGGCTCGACGCGGACTTCCATTTGTTGGGCGTCCAGCTGAAGAAGATGCGCTTCAGCTTCGGCGAGGCGCTCGCCGCGCTGCAGTCGATCCAACCGCTCGACGTCACCTACCGGCGCGCCCATCTCCAGCACCGGGTGCTCTTCTCCGGGGCGACGGCACCGAAGCCCCTGCCGGACCTGAAGGACGACGAGCGCAACGCCCGCCTCGCCGACTACGTTCTCGCGCAGAACATGGTCGTCGAGCGATACGAGGGGACGCCGTTCGCGTTGATGCTGCAACGCGGATGGACGCTCACCTTCGAGAAGGCGGTCGAGATCCTCGAGCCCGAACCGAAGCGACCCGCCCCGTCCAACGGCGACAAGGCGCCGCCGCCCCAACCCGCGCCGCCTCCGACGCCCCCCCGCGCCCCGCCTCCGGACGGTCCGCGACCAGGGAGCGGATCGGGCGGGCCGACGACCGGGGGTGGTTGACCTCCGCTCCTCCGTTCCCCGATGCGGCGCTACCTTGCCGGCCATCCCCGGGGTGTACCTCAGCGGTAGAGGGGTAGTTTTGGGTGCTACCAGTCGGGGGTTCGAATCCCCCCACCCCGACCCATCTCGGCCCGCGGCCCGCCCACCACGCCGGCTGCGAACAGTCGGTCCACGTCGTCCGCGCCGAGCCCGAGGTCGTTCCGCAGCACCTCTTCGGTGTGTTCGCCGAGCCCCCCTCCTGCGCTTACCGATCGCCCGGGGGCTTCGTCGAAGCGCGGGCCGAGCGCGGGAAGCGCGAGAAACCCGTCCCCGAACGGCACCCGTTCGACCACACCCCGCGCCGCGACGTGCGGGTCGTCGAGGAGATCCGCGGCCGTCTGGATCCTGCTCGCGGGGACCCCGGCTTCGTCGAGTCGTCGAACCACGGCCGCCGCGGAAAGGGTCCTCGTCCACCCGGCGATCGCCGCGTCGATCTCCTGACGGCGGGCGACGCGCCCGGCGTTGTCTTCGAGCCCGGGATCCCTCGCGAGATCCTCGCGACCGGCGACGCGCATCAGCCGACGAAACACCGGATCGGCGTTCGCCCCGATCACGACGCGACCTCCGTCGGCGGTCGGGTAGGCGTCGGTCGGTACGACACCGTCGATCGTCGTGCCGGAGGGCCCGCGCACGACGCCCGCTCGATCGGCCTCGGTGAGCGCACTTTCCAGCACTCCGAGCACCGCCTCGTAGATCGCCACGTCAACGACGTCGCCGCGATGGGACGGGTGCCGTTCGCGACGCACGAGCGACGCGAGCACGCCGATCACCGCCTGGAAGGCCGCGAGGCTGTCGCCGAGGCTGGCGTTCGCACGAACCGGCACCTCGCCCTCGTGGCCGGTGATGTGTCGAAGTCCACCGAACGCCTCGCAGACGGATGCGAATCCGCGTCGGTCGCGGTACGGACCGGACTGCCCGTAGCCCGAGATGCGTGCGACCACGAGCCCCGGGTGGTCGCGCCGAAGTTCGGCCGGGTCGAGCCCCCACGCCTCCAACGTGCCGGGTGTGAAGTTCTCGACCAGCACGTCGGCCCGCTCGACGAGCCGCCGCAGCAGGTCGCGACCCTCCGGCCGTCGCAGATCGATCGCGACGAGTCGCTTGTCGCGCGCAACGCCGCGCCACCAGAGCGACGTGCCGTCTTCGATCACGCGCCACGATCGCAACGGATCGCCGCCGTGCGGATCCTCGACCTTGATGACCTCGGCGCCGAGCCAGCCGAGGATCGCGCAGGCGAGCGGACCGGCCAGGATCTGGCCGACTTCGACGACCTTGATCTCGGCGAGCGGTCCAGGCACGGGGCGCGGCGGATTCGCGGGGTCGAGGGCGGGAGGTCTCATGCTCGATTCCTGGCCTGACGAGAGGACGATGGATCATTCCATGCGCCGCCCCCCCGTCCTCCTCGCGCTCCTCACCCTCCTCGCCGCGTGCGGCGGCGAGCCGGACGTCGACGCCCTCGTCGAGGGTTTGGATCGCGGCACGCACGCCGAACGTTTGGAGGCGGCGATGGGTCTCGCCGCGCTCGGCGCCGAGGGCGTCGCGCCGCTTCGTGAGCGCCTCCTGCGCGACGCGCCGGCACCCACCGAGGGCGTTCCGTTTCGTGTCGACGTGCCGGAGTCCGTGGACGGACGTCACTACGCGGCGCAGGGCCTCGGCGCCCTCGGTCCGGACGGCGTGCCCGCGTTGCTGGACGCGCTGACCGGCAACGACGAGATCGCCCGCGTCGAGGCGCAGCGTGTGCTCGCCGGCCTGACGCTCGATGACCGCGCACTCGATCGCCTCGGCGCCGCACTGAACGGGTCCAACGTGATGGCGGCGGCGCGCGCCGGCGAGTTGATCGCGATGCTTCCCCCGGACGCGGCGAAGCGGGCCCTCGGCCCGGCCCTCCGCAACGAAAGCGCGTTCTTCCGCCGATACGCCCTGCGCACCGCGGCCAAGCGCAGCGATGAACTCGGCACCACCGTCTTGATCGACGCGCTCGCCGACACCGAACGCGGCATCCGGGAGGAGGCCGCGCGGCTCGCTGGCGATCGCCTCGCGGGTGGACGAGGAAGCGCGTCGCTCCGCGAGGCGCTCGCCGCACGTCTGGCCGCGGAGGAGGACGAGGGCGTCGCCACCTGGGTGGCGACCGCGCTCAGCACGGAGCCTCCGGAGGATCTCGCGAGTTGGGTGGAGCGGCTCTCCGGGGATGCGACCGGAGCGCGGCTCGCGGAGCGGGTTCCGGGGCTTCTCGCCGCCTGGGGGCGATTCGAGTCGCCGGTCCCGGAGCGACTCGAAGCGCTGGTCACGAACGGAGCGCCGCGCGCGAGCGTTCGCGCCGTGGTCGCGCTCGCCGCGCTGCTCGAACGGGCCCGCTCGACCGGGAAGCCATGGCTCGATCCGATCGAGGTGTCCGCGGCTCGCGAGCGCTGGGCACGCCGCGCGTACGACGTCGCGCGCGGCGACGATCCCGCCGCGAGGCTCGATGCGTTGTCGGCCCTCGGCGTGTTTCCAGAGTTCGCGGCCGACTCGGTCCCCCTGCTGCGGGCGGCGCTCGAAGGCGACCACGCCGAGTCGGCGCTCGTCGCGATCGTGGCGGCCGACTCCCTGCCCGCCCCCGCGATCGACGACCTGCGGCCGTTCGTCTCACGTTGGCGCGAGTCCGAGTCCGACGCGGTGCGGGCTGCGGCCGAAGCATGGTGGCAACGTCACGGCGGCGACGAGGACCGCGCGGACGACGTTGATGTCCGATGACGCTCCCGTCCGCGACGTGGCCGAACTGCTCACCGACCTCGCGAGCGACGATCCGGTGCGTCGCGCGCGGTCCGCACGACTGTTCGGGCACATGATCGATCCGCCGGAGCGCGTGCTCGACGCTCTCCGCCAATCGACCGGCGATCCCGATCCGATGGTGCGCTCGATGGCGTGCGACGCGCTGGGGCGCCACGGCGCGCGGGCCGCGGGCGCGCTCGGCGTGCTCGCCACGGGGCTATCGGACCGGGTCGTTCCGGTTCGCTTCTGGGCGGCCGCGGCGATCGAGCGGCTGGTCGAGTCCGGGGTCCCCCTGGACCAGACGACCCGTGCCGCCCTCCAGATGGCTGCGGCGGACGAGGATCCGCGCTCTCGGGCTGCCCGCGCGGTGGCGCGACGAGCGCTCGCTCGTGCCGGTCCGGACGGGGGAGGCGAGGGCTAGAATCCGACCATGCCGAGTCCCGAATCCCTGCGCCGACTTGCAAACCTGACCCGCGAGGTCCGCAACGACCTACGACGCGGCGGCATGGGCGTGACGTTTCGGTACCTGTTCCGATCGAACGCGATCCTCGCTCGCGTCGTCGAGATCCTCGCCGACCACGTCGCAACCGAGGCCGAGGAGCGTGCCCGCGCCGAGGACAAGGCCGACGCCCGCCCGCCGAGCACCGGGCCCGACGATGGCGTGGATCACGAGATCCGGCGCCTCGAACGCAAGGCCGAGCGCCTCGGCAAGTAGGGGCGCGGACCTCGGGGCGGGTTCAGCGGAACGCTTCCTCGAGTTTGGACAGGACCACCGGCCACGGCAGAAACGCCGGCTTCTTCTCGACGACGACGACGAGGCGCGAGCCCTCCACGCGCCACGATCCCGCCGCCAGCCCGTCGAAACGGCCTTCGCCCGCGTCCCCGGACAGGGTCACCCCGACCCCCGATGCGCGGGCCCGCGCCGCGGCGAGCATCCGCCGGACGTCGGTTCCGTCCGGGATGTCGATCTCAATCGTTCGATCCACGGCCATCCTGCCTCCCGCGATGGATTCGCGCCGAGTGTAGCGGAGCTCGTTCGGCCGACGCGACCACGCCCGGCCGCCCTTCGGCGAGCAGGACATCGAGCACACGACGATTCGCCCGCGGGAACGCGAATCGATCGATCTCGTCGAGATCGACCCAGCGAACCTCCTGCGACCCGAGGGATCGAGCCCGGCCTCGCTCGACGACCGCATGGAACAGGTGCAGCGTGATCTTGAAGTGCGAGTAGGCTTGCTTCACGACCGGACCCGGCGCGACGATGCGGACCTCCAGTCCTGTCTCTTCGCGCACCTCGCGGACGGCGGCCGCCTGCAGCGACTCCGTCCCCTCGCGCTTGCCGCCGGGGAACTCCCAGAGTCCGCCGAGCAACCCCTCCGCGGGACGCCGCGCGATCAGCACGCGTTCACCCTTCCAGACGAATGCCGCGGCGATGTCGTGATGTGGGATCCGCTTGCGCGACGAGCGCAGCGGGAATCGCTCGGGCTCGCCGGCGGCGTGGGCGCGGCACACCGCCTTCCAGGGGCACGCCGCGCACGTCGGTCGTCGCGGTGTGCAGACGGTCGCCCCGAGCTCCATCACCGCCTGATTCCAGTCGCCTGGACGAGCGCGGGCGAGCAGCCGGTCGGCGACATCCTGGCGTCGGCGCTTCGCCGCCGCGGTGCGGGGATCATCCTCGAGCGCCAGCAGGCGGGCCACGACCCGCTCGACGTTGCCGTCGACCACCGCGTGAGGACGGCCGTGGGCGATGCTGGCCACGGCCGCGGCGGTGTACCGACCGAAGCCCGGTAGGGCGAGGAGCTCCTCGTAGCGCGCCGGCACGCGCCCGCCGTGCCGGGCGGCGATGGCGGCCGCCGCCTCGCGCAACGCCCGCGCCCGGCGGTAGTAGCCGAGTCCCTCCCACGCCTTCAGCACGCTCTGTTCACGGGCGCGCGCGAGCGTTCGGACGTCGGGAAAGCGCGCGAGGAACAGCGGCCAGCGTTCGCGCACCGTCTCGACGCGCGTCTGTTGGAGCATCACCTCGGAGATCCAGATCCCGTACGGATCGCGGATCCCCCGCCACGGCAGATCGCGCCGATGGCGGTCGTACCAGGCGAGCAGGTCGCGACGCAGCGCGCCGAGGGATACGCCTTGGAACCACGCCTCTACGGCGTGGGGATCCTCGGTCGACGCGTCAGTCGTGGGTGTCCTCGGCGGCCGGCGGGGGCACCGCGCACTTGCCGTCCTTGCACATCTCCGTCGGGTCGTTGACGAGTCCCAACGTGCTCGGAACCGACTTCGCTCCGTCGGACTTCGATGCCGACGGCACGCCACCGAGCGTGGGCGGCGCGCCGAGCAGGTCGAGGTCCAGCGCGTCGGGCGCGTTCGCGGAGGCATCGACGACCGCGGGGGCGACGACCGCGGCGGCCGGGAGCACGACGGTATCCGTCGCGGCGGTCGCACCGTAATCGGTCACGTCGATCCACTGCGCCCCATCGAACGACGTACGGGACGTCGCGACGCGAGCGACCGGCGTGCGCGACACGACCCGCGTGCCGTGCACACTGGCGACCTGCACGCCGCGCGTGTGAACCCGACGTCCGGCGCACCCGCCGCTCGCGAGCGCCGCCGAGGCGACGACGCCGAGAACCGCGTAGGTCACGAAACGCTGCATGTGCCTGCTCCCACGTCGTCCGCGCGAGCGACGCCGATCCGGCGCGCCCGTGCGGACCACCCTGCCCTGTGTCGTGAACCGGTACCGACCCGGCACGACGTCATCCCTACTGAAGCGGCAGATCGTCACCGAGACTTCACCGGACGCGAAGGAACCGATGGCGACCGGAGCAAAACGCCGTTTTGTTCGTGCGTAGTTCGTTTTCCGGCCGGCGCTGGACGCCTTCCCCCGGCCCGTAGGATGCCCGAGCCCCGGAGGAAGGATCGATGCGTCATCGCCCGATGGCTCGCTCGCGTCTCCCGCTCGTGGGGGCGGCGATCTGCCTCGTCTCGCTCGCCGCGGCCCCGTTTGGACCCGGCGAGAGGGTCTGGGGTGCCGACGGACCCGTCGGAATCCGCTGGGAGCCCGATCTCGCCTCGGGTCTGGAGCGGGCCCGGCGCGAGGGACGCCCCGTCCTGTTCTGCATCAACGCCCTCGACAACGAGAGCGCGAACAACCTCCTCGCGAACGACCTCTACCGGAGCAGAGCCTGGGGCGACGCGACGGCGGGCTACGTCTGCTTCGCGTGCAGCCCCCATGACCACATGCGCGCGGACGGTACGAACGCGAGGTTCCCCGGCACGCCGAGCGCGACCTGTCGGGCCGCCTTCGAGTACGTCGTCGCGCGGTACGTCGAGGAGCCGATCAGCCCCCAGCACGTGGTCGTCGAACCCGACGGAACGTTGCACTGGCGACGGCCGTTCTTCGACGGCGTGAGCGGACCTCACCCCCATGACTTCGAGGACACGCTGTCCGCGATCGCACCGTCGATCGCCTACCGCCAGGCCGCCGGGCTGCGACAGGAACGCATCCGCGCGGTACTCGCCCTGCCTGCGGCGGAGCGCCTCGATGCGGTCCGCGCGTGGCTTGCGACGAACGACGGCCTCGCCGCGGCCGGCGTGCTCGGCGTGCTCGACGCGCTGGACGACGCCACGGAACGCCTCGCGATCACCGCCGCGCTCCGGACGGCGCGACCGAGTCAGGCGGCCGTCATCGCGTGGGGCGCGGCCGACTCCTTGCTCGCGCCCGACGACGATCCCCCCACGACGCTCGCATTCCTGGACGCGTTGCTCACGCTCGACCGACCGCGCGGCGCGGCGTGGGCGGCCCGCGCGATCGCGAGATCCGGCAGCGAGGCCACGCGTTCGGCGCTCATCGAAACCTGGTCGGGTCCGTCGCCGATCGGACGTGCGCCGCTCGATCGGCTCACCGTGGACGAGCGTGCCGCGGCGATCGAGGCCCTCGTGATCGCGGGCGATCGACGCGGGCTCGAGTCGCCGCGCGCCGGGGGCGCGTGGCCGGCGCGACTGGCGCGAGCCCGCGGGATCGACGCGAGTGCGAACGGAGACGACGGGCCGCGCCGCTTCGACCTCGATCCGATCGTCGATCCGCTCGCTCTCGCGGCTCGTCTGGAGCGCGCGCCTGCCAGCGACGTGCTTCCGCAGGCTGCTTCCCTCATGGCGATCCTGAAGCGCGATGGTTCGGCGACGCTCCGCTCGCGCGTCGCGGTCGCCCTGCTCCGTGCACGCGCGACCCGCGACGATTCGGCCGTCGCCGACGCCCTGCTCGAAGGGTTCGACGATCCTCTGGACGAGCCCGACCTGCGTCCCACCGCGATCGACGCGCTCGGCGAGGATCCCGGCGGAGCGCCCGAGGCCTGGCGCGACGCGATTCGGGCGCGCCTCCAGTCGGAGAGCGGCTCGTGACCCGCCTCCGCCGCCTCCTCCTCCTCGTTGCCCTCTTGGCCGTCGGCCCGGCGCTCCTTTCGCGCGCCCGCGCCGATGACGAACTCGCTGCGTTGAAGCAGCGCCTCCTCGATGCGACGCACGCGGACGATGTCGCACGCGCGCTCGACCGTCTGCAGGCCCGCGTCGGCACGCCGAACGGGTTCCCGGACGACGGCGCGTTCGCGGACTATCTCGCGAGCCTTCCGTCTCCCCATCGCGACCATCCGGCCGTTCGTCTGCGGCGCGGCTTCGCCCTGATGCGCGCACGGCGTTCGAAGGACGCGATGCTGCTGCTCGAGCGATGCGTGGCGGAGGCCCCCGACGACGGCCATGCCGCGGCGTACCTCGCCGAGTGCCTTCGCCTCGAAGGCCGCCTCGACGAGTCCGCCACGATGTTGGTGCGCGCCGCGCGCCTCGGATTCGACGCGCCGTACCTGGAGGAGGCGGTCGTGAACGCCGCGACGCTCGCCCGCTCGAAGCGCGGCTCGGCGGAAGGCGACGACCTGCCCGCCTACGCCCGCATCCTCTCCTCCTTTCTCGAGGTGCGCCCGAAGCCCGCGCTCCACGCACTGCTCGCGCGTTTTCTCGTCGAGGACACCGAGGGAGAGCAACTCGCCTCGCGCCGGGCACAGTGGGCGCGACTGGCCGCCGAGCACGCGCGATCGGCCGCGCGCGACCTGCCGGTCGAGGAGGACTGGTTTCCCCCGATGCTCGTGCGCATCGCGCGACAGGTGTCGGTGCTCGAGTCGCCGCCGCGTCCGACCGACCGCGCGATCGCCTTCGACCTCCTCGCCGCCGCGGTGCGACGCGGCATGCCCCGGCGCCACGGCGATCCGCACGCATGGCCGGAGGCGCTTCTCGATCTCGCCGAGATCGCGATCGACGTCCGCCGCTACGAACCCGCCGCGCGCCTCCTGGCGATGCGCGAGGAGGTCGGGCCGACGCCGCGAACCGAGCGCCTCGCCCGACGTCTGCCGCCCGACATCGACCCGCCGTGAACGCCCGTCAGACCGCTACGGGGCGCCCGAGGCCGGCGAGCGCGATCGTGGTCAGGTTGACGATCGTCTGCTCGGAAGCCGACTGGTAAGTGACGACGACCGGCTTGGCCATGCCGACGAGCATCGAG
>CAZPGF010000035.1:0-26158 GCA_964586025.1 uncultured Planctomycetales bacterium | reverse complement strand
CCGGTCCGCGTTCCACGCGGTCCCCGCGCGGCTCGCCGCGGCGGTCGTCGAACGCGCGCGGCGGCGCCGACTCGGCGCTCGCGCCCGCGCGATCGGTCGGCCAGAACCGACGGCCGGCGCGCTCCTCGCGTCCTTGATCGACGACCTCACGCCCGAGGTGGACGTCGATGCCACGCTCGGCGCGACGCCGGTGCGACTCGCACGTCGGCTCGCCGCGTTGCGCGCGGCACCGTGGACGTCCGCCGCCGTCGTCCCACCGCACCGAAGCGCGGCGCGGGTTGCCTCGCCACGCCGCCACGCGTAGGATGACCCCCTTCGCGAGGGGGCAGCGCGAGGGGAGGTCCGTTCCGGTGTCGTCCGTCGCCCGTGATCGCATTCGCCGCTGCCTCGCCATGGTCCCGTTGATCCGGGCTCGTCCGGGGATCCGCATCCCCGAACTCGCGCACCTCTTCGGCGTGCGCGAGTCGGAGATTTGGGAGGACATCACCGAGATCCTCTCGCTCTGTGGGGTGCCGCCCTACCTGCCGCACAACTACCTCGTGTTCGGCATCCACGGCGACCGTGTCTCGATCCGCTTCGCCGAGCATCTGGCCCGGCCGGTCCACCTCACGATGCAGGAGGCGCTCGCGATCGACCTCGCGCTGCGCGTCGTCGGCGGCGGACGTCCGCCGGCGTTCGGCGACGCGGCGCCGCGCCTGCGCCGCAAGGTGCGTGACCTGCTCGGCCGCGACGAGCAGGCCATGCTCGAGACGCTCGACCGCCAGGTCGGCGGCCCGCCGCCGTCGGACCGCGTGACCGAGACGATCCTCGTGCTGAAGCGCGCGATGGCACAGAACATCGGTGTCGAGATCGAGTACTACACGGCAAGTCGCGACAGCGTCGGCGTGCGCGTCATCGCGCCGTACGGGCTCATCGACCACCTCGGCAACTGGTACGTCGTCGCCCACGACGAGTCGCGCGGACGGGAGATTCCGTTCCGCGTCGATCGGATCCGCTGGGCCCGGCTCGTTCCGGATCACGAGTACGAGGTGCCCGACGAGTTCACGACGGAGTCGTTTCGGCGTGACGAGATGCGCGAGCGCTCCCCCGGGGACGTCCCCGTGAGCGTGCGGTTCGCGCCGCGCCTGGCGGCGCGGGTCCGCGAGGAGGCCGGCGCGAAGGCCGTCCAGACGCTCGCGGACGGCTCCGTCGTTCGGACGTACTCGATCGATCCGTCGCGTCCCCGATGGTTGTTCACCCACGTCGCCCGCCACGGTCCCGACGCCGAGGTCCTCGCGCCGGACGAGGTGCGCCGCGGCATGGCCCGCTTCCTCGACGAGGTGATCGCGGTACAGGCCGTCGATCCCGGACCCGTCCGGCGAACGGCCCAGGCCGCCGCCGCGACACCCCGCAAGCCGTCCCGCACCCGTCGCCGGCCGCGTGCCGACGCGTAGTGCCAAGTCGGCCGCACCGACGCGTTCTGGTCACCGAGTTGCCGGACCGTAGGAAGACTTTCCGCGGAAGGGCCAGCCGAGCAACGGGACATTGGACAGCGCCCCGGCCGTTCGGTTAGGGTGGCGGCGCTTTCTCGCGGGCTGCGGGGTGCCGACGGGCTTGAACTGCCGGTCCGGATGCCGCGGCGTTCGATCCGTCCGAACAAGCCAGGAGGGCGGCATGCAGTTGCGACGCTCGCATCGTGCTGGGCACGGGGGGGGAGGGCTTGCGCTCGCGCGCGTGGCCCTGGTGGTCGCCTTCGTCGGTGGAGTCGTCGGCGGTGGAGTCCCCGCCGCCAATGCACAGGACGACGCCTGGGCCTGGACGGACCGCGCCGAGGGTCTCGCCGTCAAGGGGATCGACGCCCTCGTAGTCCACCCAACGGACGGCGACCGGCTCTACGCCCACGTCCACGGTCTCGGCGTCGCGGAGAGTCGGGACCGGGGAACGACGTGGCGCGTTCTCGCTGGCGCTCCCGCGACGACCCCGACCAGTCACGTGCGGATCACGCTCGACCCGCGCGAATCGGACGTGATCTACGTCGTGGTCGACGGCCGCGTCCACCGCAGCGAAGACGACGGGGCGACGTTCCGCGACATCACCACCGCCGGCCTCGCGTCGCACACCTGGGACAAGCGTCAGACGGACTACCTCGGCCACCAGGTCATCGTGGACAGCCGGAAGAGCATTTCTCTGCTCGTCGGCACCCGCGGCGACGGCTGGCATCACGGCGGGCTCTCGCAGAGTGTCGACGGCGGCAAGATCTGGGAGGTCATCGCGGGGACCGACGTACCCGAGTCGGCGATCGGGCCGGACGTGCGTTGGGTCCGTCGCGATCCGAAGACCGAGAAGAACATCGCCGCGATCGGTACGAGCGCGGTCTACTTCAGCGAGAAGAGCGGCACGGTCTTCAAGCGGATCGCGATCGGCGGCAAGGTCGCGCGACCGTACGACATCCGTTCTGTGTCGATGAACTCGGCCGATCAGCGCGACCTCTATCTCGCGGACCCGCGCGGCATCTGGCACAGCAAGGACACGGGCAAGGCGTGGTCCAAGGAGCCGATCGTCGAGGGTGACGCGATCGCCGCCCAGGCCGATCCCGCGGACAAGCGCGTGTTCGTGATCCTGTGGGACCGCGGCCTCTGCGTCCACGACAAGGGCAAGACGACGGCGATCGGCGGGCCGGACGCGGAGGACCCCGGGATCGCCGGGGCGGAGCCGCGAGAGATCGTTTCGCATCCGCGCGTCCGCAATCTGCACTACGTCGTGTCGCCCGTTTCCGGACTCTGGCGGAGCGACGACGATGCGGAGACGTTCGAGCCGTTGACCACGTCTCTGCCCGACGTCGTCGATCGTCTCGACCGCATCGCGGTCCACGCGGCCGGACGCGGCGTCATCCTCGCCGTGGGAACCACGGGCCGGGTCTACCGCTCCACGGACCACGGCCAGACCTGGTCGCACGTCGGGCGGACCGGCATGAGGACCGTTGACCTGGTCGCCGGTGCGACGGAGGGCACGTGGTGGGCGGCGGGTCGTCGGCTGCTGAAGAGCACCGACGACGGGGCGAGTTGGACCGTCGCCTACGAACCGGAGGCGGGAGACGACGGCCTCGTGCGCGTCGTACTCCACGGTGAAGGGCTGGTCGTCGCCCATCGCCAGACGGGCCGCATCGCGACGTCGGCGGACGGCGAGATGTGGACGGTCACGAAGGCCAAGGACGCGCCGCTCGACGGCACCTCGCCCGTCGTGGACTTCGACGTCGATCCGAAGGACCCGAAGCACCTGGTTCTCGCCGCGGCGACCTCGAGTCCGCGTTGGGTTCCGGCGGATCTCGGCGGTTCCATCCTCGAGAGTTGGGACGGCGGAGTGAGCTGGGACGAAGTCCACGCGACGCTGATGCCGCGCAAGAGTGCGCCGGCCGAAGCGCAGCGACGCGCGGCGTGGTGGAACCACGGCGTGTTCGTGCGGTTCGATCCGACGACCGGCCTGATGGTCTACGCCGCGAAGCGTCGCGGCGTGCTCGCGCGCAAGCCGATCTCGCCCGACGCCTCCGCCGCCGACGCGAAGGCGGCGTTCACCGCCTGGGTCGACGTGTCGCCCGCGGAAGCGGTGCGGCCCGCGGTGGACTCGATCATTCGCGCCTTCGCGTTGATCCGTTCGCCGAGTGCGGTCGGTGCCGCCGCCACGGCCGAGGACGCCGATCCCGAGGCGGCGACCACGCGGTGGGTCATTCAGATGGAGAACGCCGCGGGGGCGACGACCACGGCTTCGATCTCCAGCGCGGATCTGCTGGCGGCGTGGGAGACCGGACGCGGGAACGCGACGCCTCCGAACCGTGAAGAGCCGCCGTCGTCGGCGGTCTGGATCCCGAACGACGATCCGGGGACGCCGCTCGCGCAACTCGCCGCCGACCCCCGCCATCCCGGACGGCTGCTCGCCGTCGATGGCAAGGGGCGCCGGGGCGTGATCGTGTTCGAGCGCGAGGGGATGGCCGCCGTCGTCGGCTCGACGTCGGAGAAGCCCATCGACAAGCCCGGGGAGAAGCCGGTTGCGCCGGCGCCCGACGCGGAGCCGTTGGCTCCGGGAGGAGCGCCCGCCCCCGATGCGCCCGTGGTTCCCGCGTCACCCGAGTCGCCCGCGCCATCGCCGGATCCCGCCGGGCCGGATTCGCCCGTCGTTCCTCCCGCGGCCCCGCCGGTGCCCGACGCGCCGAAAGAAGCGCCCGTGCCGCCCATCCCCCCGCCGGCCCCGGAGGGGGGGCCGCAGAAGCCCCCGCCCCCCGAGGGCGGGCCCGCGAACGACAAGCCCAACGAAGGCCCGGGCGGTCCGTAAGGGCCTGGTCTTCCAGGCTCCCCGATTCCCCAAGAGCCCAGGGGCGAGCGGTCAGTTCGCGCGGAACACGACGAGGCGGCCGGGGACGAGCCGGCGCTCGGTCAGGGTCTGTCCGTCGAGCGAGCGTGCGACGCCGTCGATGGAGAGCGCCGCCTCGAAGACCTCGGTCTCGCTGGCCTCGCGGGCGATGCGCAACCGTCCGCGGATCTTGCCGTTGACCTGGACGGGCAACTCGATCTCGTCGGCGAGGAGCGCCGCAGGATCGTGGATCGGCCACGCGCTGGTCGTCGCCCATCCCGCAAACGCCGGGTCCTCCGCGGCGAGGCCGGCGAACAACTCGTCGGCGAGGTGGGGGGCGAACGGGCTCAGCATGATCAAGAGCGCCCGCAGCGACTCGGTCGGGACGACGTCCGCGGCGACGAGGCCGTTCACGAACACCATCAACTTGCTGATCGCGGTGTTGAACGCCATCCGTTCCATATCGGCCGTGACGCCCGCGATTGACGTGTGGAGCAGACGCCGCGCCTCGCCGGTCGCCGGTGCGGTCGTGCGGGGGCTCGGCGCGTGTCGCTCGTCACCGCGGACGAGACGCCACACGCGATGGAGGAAACGCGTGATGCCGTGGATGCCCGCCGGATCCCAGACCTTGTCGTCCTCGGGCGGGCCCATGAAGAGGATGTAGAGGCGCAGCGCGTCCGCACCGTGCTGTTCGACGACTTCGTCGGGCGTTGCGACGTTGAACGCCGACTTGCTCATCTTCATCACGATGCGCTCGACGATCTCCCCGGTCTGGCGGTGCACCCAGACACCGTCGTCGCGCTGCCGCACATCTGCCGGCGGCACGTAGCGACCCGCTGAGGACTCGTCGGCGGAGACTCGCTGGAACGCGGGCGCGACGACCATGCCCTGATTCACGAGTCGCTGGAACGGTTCCGGTGTCGAGACGTGGCCCGCGTCGTAGAGCACCTTGTGCCAGAAGCGGGCGTAGAGCAGATGGAGCACCGCGTGCTCGACGCCGCCGACGTACACGTCGACCGGCATCCAGGCCTTCTCCGCGTCGCGCGCGACGAAGCGGGTCTCGTCGTGCGGCGAGAGGTAGCGGAGGTAGTACCAGCACGACCCGGCCCACTGCGGCATCGTGTTCGTCTCGCGTCGCGCGGGCGTCCCGTCGCGCGGATCGACCGTGTCGACCCACTCGGGGATGCCGGCCAGCGGACTCTCCCCGGTGCCCGTCGGCTCGTAGTGGGCGACCTCGGGAAGGCGGACCGGAAGCTGGTCCTCGTCGAGGAGCACCGTCGTCCCATCCGCACGATGCAGCACCGGGAACGGTTCGCCCCAGTAGCGCTGTCGCGAGAACAGCCAGTCGCGAAGCTTGTACGTGACGCGGGCGCGGCCGCGGCCGACTCGCTCGAGGCGTTCGACCATGGCCCGTTTCGCGGCGGCGACGTCCAACCCGTCGAGCGGCCCGCTGTTGACGTGCGCGCCGTCGCCCTCGTGCGCGGCGGTGGCGACGTCCCCGCCGCGCACGACCTCGCGGATCGGCAGGTCGAAGGCCCGGGCGAAGTCGTGGTCGCGCTGATCGTGCCCGGGCACCGCCATCACCGCGCCGGTGCCGTATCCCATGAGCACGTAGTCGGCGACCCAGATCGGGATCCGCTCGTCGTTCGCCGGGTTGACGGCGTACGCCCCCGTGAACACACCCGACTTCTCGCGAACGTCGGCGAGGCGGTCGCGTTCGGAGCGGCGCGCGCTGCGCTCGACGTACCGCCGCACCTCGGTCGCGAACGCGGCGGTGGTGATGGCGTCGACGAGCGGATGCTCCGGTGCCAGCGCGCAAAAGGTCGCTCCGAACAGCGTGTCGGGCCGGGTCGTGAACACGGTGAACGACGCATCATGCCTGTCCACCGCGAAGTCGATCTCGGCTCCCTCGCTGCGGCCGATCCACTTGCGCTGCATCTCCTTCAGCGACTCCGGCCAGTCGACGAGGTCGAGGTCGTCGATCAGGCGCTGTGCGTACGCGGTGATCCGCAGCAGCCACTGTCGCATCGGACGCTGCACGACGGGGTGTCCGCCGCGCTCGCTGCGACCGTCGATGACCTCCTCGTTGGCGAGAACCGTGCCCAACGCCTCGCACCAGTTCACCGGGACATCGGCCTGGTAGGCGAGACCGCGCTCGTACAGCACGCGGAAGATCCACTGCGTCCACCGGTAGTAGTCGGGGTCGGTGGTGTCGACCGCCCGCGACCAGTCGTACGACCAGCCCATCCGGGTCATCTGGCGGCGGAACGTGGCCAGGTTGCGATCGACCGCGACGCGCGGATGAACGCCGTGGCGGATCGCGTACTGCTCGGCCGGAAGGCCGAACGCGTCCCAACCGGTCGGATGCAGCACGTTGAACCCCTGCAGGCGCGCGAAGCGCGCGAGCACGTCGGAGATCGTGTAGATCTCGACGTGGCCCATGTGCAGGCCGGCTCCCGAGGGATAGGGGAACATGTCGAGCACGTACTTGCGCGGCCGGGGATCGTCGTCCCGCGCGCGGTGGGCTCCGGCGTCTTCCCACGCCGCCTGCCAGCGCGGTTCGAGCGTCGCGGGGTCGTAGCCGGATCGGTCGGGGCCGCCCGACATGATGAGGTCTCCCTGATGTGGCGCGTTTCGCGCGCGGCGGGCGGAAGGGTACCGCAAACCCCGCACGGTCATGAGCCCGTTCGGGCCCCCCGGGCGCCGCCCAGCGGATCAGGCGTGACGCAGTGCCTCGACCGGATCCAGACGTGCGGCGCGCAACGCGGGGTAGATCCCGAACACGAGGCCGATGCCCGCGGCGATCCCGAACGCGAGGCCGAGGAACCACGGATCGACGATCGTCCGGAGTCCGAACACGCTCGTCAGGAGGTGGGGGAGGAGGATGCTCAAACCGACGCCGAGGCTGCCGCCGATCGCGCAGAGGAGCACCGTCTCCGCGAGGAACTGCAACACGATGTGTCGGCGTCGCGCACCGAGCGCGCGACGAATGCCGATCTCGCGGGTGCGCTCGGTGACACTGGCGAGCATGATGTTCATGATGCCGATGCCGCCGACGAGCAGACTGATCCCGGCGATCGTCCCGAGGATCAGGGTCCAGCGTCGCCGCGTGTCGCGTGCTTCCCGCAGGAGTTCCAGCGGGACGGTGAGCCGGACGTCCTCCTTCGGGTGCGACAGCGCGACCAGACGGCGCAGCGCGCCGGCGACCCGGCCGACCGTGGCCTCGTCGCCGCGTGCCGAGCGCACGGTGATGCGGTGGAGCTCGACCTCCTCGCGGTTGCGACCGCCGCCGCGGTTGTCGACGATGATGCGACCGTAGCGCTCGCGCATCGTGCTCCAAGGAATCAGGATCGCCGCGTCGGACTCTCCGCCGAGCCCTGCCGTACCGCCGGTGCCCTCGCCGCGCGCCGCCAGCACGCCGACGACGCGATAGGCGTTCTGACCGACGTGGAGGTCGCTCCCGATCGGGTCGGCGTTGAGGAAGAGCCGGGTGGAGACCTCCGCACCCAGCACGCAAACGGGCTGGCGTGACGCCTCGTCGGCGGACGACAGGAAACGACCTCGTGCGATCGCGAGGTTGGCGACGCGTTCGTAGTCGGGGGTCGTACCGAACACCGTCGCGCGCATGCGGCGGGTGCCGGCCCGCGCATCGACGGGGACGTCACGCCGCGGGACGGCCCGATCGATCTCCGGGACGGTTGCTTGGATGCGCTGCAGGTCGCGCTCGAGGAGCCCGTAGGAGAGCACGCGCGAGTTCGACGTGGACGCACTGGCCGGCTCGCTTGGCTTGACGCTCGCGAGCAGCAGGTTGTTGCTGCCCATGCGCCGGATCTGCTCCTGCGCCGCCTGGCTCTCGCCTTCGCCGATGGCGAGCATCGTCACGACGGCGGCGACGCCGAACACGACGCCCGAGACCGTCAGCAGCGAGCGCAGCTTGTGCTCGGCGATGCTCTTCCACGCGAGGGCGACCAGTCGGGTCGGTCTCACGGCGTGACCTCGGCGACCTCGCGCCGCGTCTCCCGGGCGATCCGGCCGTCCAGCATGTGGATCGTGCGATGGGCGCGGGCGCCGACCTTCGGATCGTGCGTGACGACGATCAGCGTGCGCCCCTCGGCGGCGAGGGTGTCGAGCAGGCTCATGATCTCGATACCGGTCGCCGAATCGAGGTTCCCGGTCGGCTCGTCGGCGAGAAGCAAGGACGGGTCGTTCGCGAGGGCGCGTGCGATGGCCACGCGCTGCTGCTGGCCGCCGGACAGCTCGGCCGGGCGATGGCGCAGACGCTCGCCGAGGCCGAGTCGGGTCGCGAGGTCGGTGGAACGCGCCCGTCCGGCCGCCGGCCGGACGCCCGCATACTCCATCGGCACCTCGATGTTCTCGACGACCGTCAGGTGGGGGATCAGGTTGTACGACTGGAAGACGAAGCCCAGCCGCAGGTTGCGTTCGCGACTCAACGCCGCGTCGTCGAGGTTGGAGACGTCCTTGCCGTCCAGTTCGTAGCGGCCCTCGGTGAGGCGATCGAGGCAGCCGAGGATGTTCAAAAGCGTCGACTTGCCGGATCCCGACTGACCCATGATCGCGAGGTACTCGCCTCGCCGAACCACGAGATCGACGCCGTCCAACGCATGAACCGCCTCGTCGCCCATGCGATAGGTGCGACGGGCTCCGACCAGCCGGACCACCTCGCTCATCGCGGAGGGCGCCCGCCGCCGGCGCCGCGGGCGCGTCCGTTCGGAGTTCCCGCGGCGGATGCCTCGCCCTCGCGCGCGCCGTTCGGGGGAGCAACGCCGTCGGGGGCGGTCGGCGCCTTCCCGTTGCGCGGCTCCGCTGCACCGCCATCGGATGGCGCGTCGGGGGGCGGATTCAATACGACGCGATCCCCCGGTTGGAGTCCGTCCTCGACCACCGCGAGCAGATCGGTCGATGGACCGAGGCGCACGCGACGTCGCACGATCCCGCCGCGACCGTCGTCCACCCAGACGCCCGGTTCGGCGAGGGGACCGACGATGGCCTGGACCGGGATCGCGAGCGCGTCGGGCACGACCCCCGTCGTGAGCTCCACGCTCGCCGTCATGCCCGGCTTCAACTCGGGGTGGCTGCCCTCGATCTCGATCGTCGTCGGATAGACCTTGCGGTCGGGATTCAGCCAGCGGTCGCCCGCGCTCGGCATGCGGGCGACCTCCGTGACGCGGCCCTCGAGCCGGCGGCCGTCCTGGGCGTCCACGACGATCGTCGCGGCCTGACCGCGGCGCACACGACGGACGACGCTCTCGTGGATGTCGATCGTCGCGGCGACGCGATCGGGACTCGGGATGCGCAGCAGCACCTGTCGCTCGCGCACCTCGACGCCCTCGCGGATGCGGTCCTGATCGCCCCAGTAGCGTTCGTTGCCGCTCGACGCGTAGACGACCATGCCGGGGGTCGTCGCGCGGATCGTGCAGCGTTCGATCTGACGACGCAGGTGGGCGAGGTTCTCGTGTTGCAGGCTCGCCTGCTCGGCCGTCGCGGACGCTTCCGCCTCGGAGCGGCGTTCGGCCGCGGCGGCCTTGTCGCGCACGCGCGCGAGCTCGTCGCGGGCTTCGAGCGAGTCGGAACGAAGACGCTGGACCTCCTTCGGGAAGTCGTAGGTGACGAACTGTGCGCGCGCCGTCTGGGACCGCTCGACTTCGATCTCGCGTCGCTGCAGCGCGAGGCGGTCCACGTCGTACTCCTCGCGGGAGATGTAGCCCTTCTCCTCGAGGCGGGTCGAGTGCTTCAACTTCTCCTCGGCGCGGCGACGCTCCTCCTCGGCGAGGCTCATGTCGCTCTCGAGCTGGCGCAACTGCTGGCGCGCCTCGCCGTCCAACCGCTCGTCGGCGAGCAACGCGGCGTAGTCCACCGGGGCGGGGACGCGCGATGCCGGGGTGGCGTCCGCCTCGCCGCCGTCGGGACCGCCCGCCGGGATGTCGGATCCTTCGAGCGTGGGGGCGAGTCGGCTGCCGACGTACCGCTCGAGATCGATCCGCGCGAAGGTCACCGCGAGTTCCGCCTTGCGGATGTCGGACTCGTTCTGCCGGCGGGTGATCTCGAGGTTGCTGCGCGCGTTCTCGAGGGCGGCGTCGGCGCTCTTGACCTCGATCTCCTGGCGCCGCACGGAATCCTCGAGCGAACTCGTGTCGAGGCGCACGAGGATGAATCCGGCGGCGACCTCCTCCTCCGTGACGATGTGACCCTCGGGCACGATCGAGATGATCGTCGTCCGGCCTTCGACCTGGTTGACGACCTCCACGGGGTTGATCGAGTCGAGGCTGCCCTTCTCGACGAGCGTGAGCGTCAACGTCTGGCGCTGGAGGGGCGGGGTGAGACTCCAGGTGCGGCGGTCCTCGCCGTCGTCGCTGCGGAACTTCAGGAAAAACAGCGCCGCGCCCGCGACGCCGAGCAGCAGGAGGACGAGCACGAGGCCGATCGCGCCGCGCTGGTCGCCGCGGGGATAGGACGGGGGACGACGGGTCATCGGTCGGGCTCCACGGTGCCGGCGGGCGGCGAGCCGAGCACCTCGTCCGCCGCCGCCTCCGGCAAGACGACGGCCGAAGCGTTCGGGTTCGGAGCGGATGCGTCATCCCCCCCGCCGGCGGGTGCGGCCGGGGCCACGTTCGGACGCGTCCAACTCCAGTCGCCGTCCGCGTCCACCGCGAGGATGCCGGCCGCGCGCTCGACTTCGAGGCGAACGAGGACGTGATCGACCAGGACGCGCGTCAGGGCGTTCGCCGATGACACGCGGGCGTTCTCGGCTTCCAGACGGTCGCGAATCGTCGCGGTGCCACCTTCGAGCAGCATTTGGGTGCTCTCGACGCGACGTTCGGCGAGGCGCAGACCCTCGCGCTGGATCGGGATGCTGCGCGCCGCTTCGGCGAGGTCGCGCCAGGCCTCGCGCACCTCCGCGTCGATCGCGTCGGCGAGCCGTTCGCGATGGCGTCGGGCGCGGCGCGCGTCGATCATGCGACGCACGACCGTGTTGCGTTCCGCAGTGCGTTCGAGTGGCAGATCGAGATCGATGCCGACGACGCCGTCGAACGTCGCGTCGTCGAGGTCGAAGGGCTTCGTCCCCGGGGTGGAGGCGCCCGCGCCCAGCCGGAGGTCGAGCCCCATCTTCAACGCGTCCATCGCGACCGCGACGTGGCGCATGGCGTCGGTCTCGCGATCGCGTGCGGTCGCGAGGTCGAGGCGGCGCTCGGTGGCCGTCCGCAGCGCGGTTGCGACGTCGAACGGCGGCGGCAACGGATCCTCGTTCTGGAGCGAACGAAGGGCCGCGTCGTCGATCTCGATGCCCGCGCGGATCGGCAGCCCGAGATCGATCAACAACCGATCGAGCGCGCTCTCGTACGCGGCGAGCGCCCGGACCCGGCGATCGTCGGCCTGCAAGAGTTCCTGGCGTGCCTGGTCCACCTGGAACGGCGGAAGGCGCCCCGCTTCGGCCTCCTCCGCCTGTTCGGCGACGAGGCTCTGAAGGCTCTCGTACGTGCGCGTCTCGTTGCGCCAGATGTCGCGCAGCTCGATCGTTCGGTAGAAGCGCGTCGCCACGTCGAGCGTGAAGCCCTGCTGGAACAACGCGAACTCGCGCAGCGCGTACAGCAGTTCGTTGCGTGCCTGACGCAGCGGCTCGAGCGCGACGAGCGAACTGCTGCCGCGTGCGAGCGGAAGAACGATCTCGGTGTTCAGAATGCTGCGGGCGGTTCGCAAGGGGCTGCCCGTCAGATCTCGTAGGACGTCGGTTGCGATCGACAGCAGGAACGCCCCGCCGGCCTCGAGCGACTGCGCGATCGTGGCGTCACCGCGCCCGCCGACGGTCGTGCCGTCGTCGGCGCGGACGAGTTCGCCGGACGCCGCCACGCCGTAACGTGTGCGCCAGAGCGCGCGTTCGTCCGTGACGGCGAGCGCCGCGAGCCAGACGCGTTCGCGTGCCTCCAGGTACGCGGTCGACCCGCGCGCCGCGAGGCGCAGTGCGTCGGTGATGCCGATCGCATGCGGTGGCGAATGTCGTTGGTCGGCCGCGCGACGTTCCGCCTCGATCAGGTCGAGACCGCCGCGCACCTCCGCGACCTCGTCACGGCGCCGATCGAGGATCGACGCGACCTCGCGCTGCGCCGCGGCGGGTGTGTCGCGCGGTCCGGCTCGACACGCCGTGGCGAGTGCGGCGAGCAACGACGCGGCGACGAGGCGCGATGCGACGAGGTGGTCCACGCAGGTCGTCAGGATGCCCGCGTCGCCGGCCGCGGCAGAGCGTCGTCGGGAAGGCCGCGCAGGCTGATGCGCGGCTCCGGGCCACGCGGATCCAAGGGGCGTGCGAAGAAGTGGCGGCCGACCAGGCGACGTCCCTCCCCGGCCGGGACGACGACGCCCGCGTCGTCGGCCGGCAGCGCGTCGGGTCCCTCGCCGTCGGTGAAGCGGATCGCGGCGTCGAACGCGCGCACGATGCACTCGTAGTCCTTCTTGCCGTCCGAGCGCCCGCCGATCCATGTCCATCCGTCGCGGCGCGAGAGGCGACTTGCGTACTGCTCCATGGCGTCTCCTGGACACACCGAGGCGTCGAGTGGTTCCACGGCGTGTGACCCCTGCGGAACCCGGTCGGCCCGGGCCGCCTCCCCAGGCGTCGAGTGGGCCTGATTCGCCCACCGTAAGGCCCCGCCGGGACGCAGGAGGCCGTTTTTTCGCAAGTGCATCGGGGGACGTCCGGCTAGACTTCCAGCCTCGCGGGTCAGGGTGCGGGCACGTCGGTTCCCATGGACGGGACACCGCGCGTCGGGATCCAGGCTCGCGAGCGTCATGGGGGTGGCCCCGTGGCGAGTCGTCCATGACGGAGGGAATCATGCGAAGTGGGATGACATCCCTGGTCGTGGTCGCACTGTGCGGCGTGCTCGCCGGCTGCTGCGGCCTCGACACTGGTTGCGGCTGCGGCTGCGACACCAACTGCTGTGAGCCGAGCCCCTGCGCCAGCCCGTGCTGCGCGCTCGAGGCCCCGGCCGCGCTCGTCGCTGGCGTGCGTGAGACGGCCCCCCAGGTCGTTCCGTGCGAGGTGACCGCCCCGATGCACATCGGCGGCGAGATCGTCCGCACCGCGGACGCCCCGGCGGGCATCCCGGCCGGCGTCCAGCCGGGCGAGGCGTGGTGCCGGGTGATGATCCCGGCGCAGTACGAGGACGTCACCGAGCAGGTGTGCGTCCGTCCGGCGACGGTTCGTCGTGAGCCGGTCCCGGCGGTCAACGAGACCCGCACGCGCCAGGTGCTCGTGCGTCCGGCCTCGTGCCGTCAGATCCCGGTCCCCGGCGAGTACGAGATGCGCGAGAAGCAGATCTGCGTTCGCCCGGAATCGACCCGCCAGATCCCGATTCCGGCCGAGTTCGAGACGCAGACCGAGCGCGTCATCTGCGCGCCGGCCCGTCAGGAGTGGCAGCAGATCCCCTGCCAGCCCTGCGACCTCGGCGAAGGTGAGCAGCAGGGTGACTGCTGGCAGATCGTGACGATTCCGGCGCAGTACCGCGAGGTCAGCCGCCAGGTCTGCACGAAGCCGGCCAGCTACCGCACCGAGACGATCCCGGCCGAGTACCGGACCATCCAGGAGCGCGTCTGTGTGAAGCAGCCGTCCTTCCGAACCGAGAACATCCCGGCCGAGTACAAGACGATCCAGGAGCGTGTCTGTGTGAAGCCGCCGTCCTTCCGTGAGGAGGTGATCCCGGCCGAATACAAGACGATCCAGGAGCGCGTCTGCGTGAAGCAGCCGTCCTTCCGGACCGAGAACATCCCGGCCGAGTACCGGACGGAAGAGTTCACCGTCTGCGTGCAGCCGGCGACGTTCCGTGAGATCCCGGTGCCCGCCGAGTACACGACGCGCACGACCAAGCGCCTCGTCGCCCCGGCTCGCTGGGTGTGGCGTCGCAACACGGCGTGCGAGGTTCCGGACGCTCCCTGCAACTGATCGCAGGATCGGGTTCCCGGCGGGTCGTTCGACCCGCCGGGATCCGATGGCTCGCTCGGATTCCTAGCGCCGCACGCGATGCGGAGCCAGGCTGGTTCCAGGCCCCCCGGCGGCGAGCCCGCCGGCCCACTTCGAGTGCCCCGCGTTCGAACGCGGGGCTCTTTTCGTTTCCAGCGCGTAGGCGTCGCCGTACCGGCCCGACCCTTCTCCCGCGACTCCGACGGCGATCCAACTCGCCGGCGCCAGGGCTTTCCTTCGCGTCCACCGCCGGGCCGGGTTCGCAGGCGGGGAGCGGACGGTCGCCGTGGAGGGCGATGTGTGGTGGATCACTCGAGCCCGACACGGCGGCCTGAGCGCCCCCGATCGGCGAAGCCGTTCGTTCCCAGGGTCAGAGACCCCCTGAACGGAACCGAGTAGGCTCTGGGCCATGACGAGTCGCCTCGGTCCTGTGGTTCTGGCTCTGGTGGCGTGCTTCGCGCCGAGGGCGCGCGCCGACGACGAGGCCTTCGAGGCCCGCGTGAACCAGGCGATCTCCCGCGGCGTCGCGTGGCTGCGCACGCAGCAGGTGAACGAGGGCAACTTCCCCAGTCTCTCCGAGAACCGCACCGACTCCCGCGCCTACAACATCATGGACGTCGGGCTGAACGCGCTCGTGATGCTGACGCTCGCGCACGGCGGTGCCGACGGCGACGACGACGCGGTGAAGAAGGCCTTTCGCTTCTGCGAGACGCACTATCGCGGCGATCCGCGGAAGGGCAGCTGGAACCTCGCCGGTAGCGGCAAGTTGACGATCTACGTCGCGGCGACGCTGATCCTCGCCCTCGATGCGCTCTACGACGAGACGGACGGTCGGCCCGCCGACGTCAAGCGCGATCGCTACGGCCAGCCACAGGCCCCGAAGCCCTGCAAGTGCCGCTACCCCAAGCGCGTCGAACGCTGGATTCGCGAACTCGTGGACTTCATCGCGAAGTCGCAGCATGCCTCGGGCGGCTGGCGGTATCCCGGCAACCCGATCGACTCGGAACCGTCCGAGACCGACATGAGCAACACCCAGTACGCGCTGCTGGGCCTCGCGGCGGCGGCGCGATGCGGAATCGAGGCGCCCCCGGAGGTCTGGACGCGCGCGGCGGAACACGTCCTGCGCGAACAGGAGGCCGACGGCATCGACGGGACCTGGTGGATCGAGAACCCCGCCTGGACGAAGGAGGGGACGAGCGAGCGCTTCATCGCGGGGAGCCGGGCCAAGCAACGGGGCTGGTGCTATCTCCCAGGGCATGTCGCGCTGCCGACCGGCTCGATGACGGCCGCCGGGGTGACCTGCCTCGCCCTCGCGAAGGACCGTCTCTGGCACCTCGGCGCGTTGGAACCGCCCCTTCGCGCGCGGATCGACATCGGACTCCGCGACGGCCTGGTGTGGCTCGGTGAGAATCTCGACGTGACGCGCAACCCCGAGCCGTCGGGTGCCGCCGCGATGTGGCATTACTACTGGCTGTACGGGTTGGAGCGCGTCGGCGCCAAGACCGGCGTGACCTACCTCGGCAAGCGGGCCTGGTACCGCGAGGGGGCCGACCACCTGCTCGCGGCCCAGCAGAAAGACGGATCCTGGCCGCAGGCGGGCAAGGACGGCCTACCGGCGGACCACACCGAGAGCGCGATCACGCAGACCTGCTTCGCCGTGCTGTTCCTGCGCCGTTCGACGGCGCGCCCGCCGATCCCGATGATTCCCGAGTTCACCGGCAGCGGGGACTGACGGCCGACGACTTCGCCCCGGACCGGGGGTCGGGGGACGTAGAGTGAGGCCCGACCGGGCGGCGATCATCTCGGCCCGGGACGGGGGCGTCATGACGGAGGCGGTTCTCGTGACCCGAATTCCCGGTGGACGAATGCCCGGCGACGAGGCGGCCGGCCCGCTCGTCGCGAGGTCGATCGACACGTTGCGCGCGCTGGCGATGGATGCGGTCGAGGCCGCCCGGAGTGGTCACCCGGGGACGCCGATGGCGCTCGCCCCGCTCGCCGTCGCGCTGTGGACGCACGGCATGCGCTACACGAGCGCGGATCCGACCTGGGCCGATCGGGACCGCTTCGTGCTGTCGTGCGGGCACGCGAGCCTCCTGCTCTACGGGATCCTGCACCTGACCGGGTATCCGCTCGACCTCGAGGCGATTCGCCGCTTCCGCCAGTGGGGAAGCCCGGCCGCGGGTCATCCCGAACACGGGGAGGTCGCGGGCGTCGAGACGACGACCGGCCCTCTCGGGCAGGGTCTCGCCAACGCGGTCGGCATGGCCCTCGCCGAACGTCATCTCGCCGCACGATTCAACCGCGCGGACAGCGTCCTCGTCGATCACCGCACCTGGGTCATCGCGTCGGACGGCGACCTGATGGAAGGCGTGTCGTTCGAAGCGGCGAGCCTCGCGGGTCACCTGGGACTCGGCCGCCTCGCGGTCTTCTGGGACGACAACCGGATCACGATCGACGGATCGACCGACCTTACGTTCAGCGAGGACGTCGCGGCGCGGTTCCGTGCGCTCGGTTGGAACGTGCTGCACGTCGGTGACGACGAGGGCGTGCCCGGCTACGTCCGCGCGATCGACGAGGTTCGCGCCAGCGAGGACCGCCCGACGCTGGTCGTCTGCCGCACCCACATCGGCGCTGGCAGCCCGAACAAGCAAGACACGTCCAGCGCGCACGGATCGCCTCTCGGCGCGGACGAGGTCACGCTGACCAAACAGGCGCTCGGCTGGCCCGTCGAGCCCGCGTTCCTCGTCCCCGACGACGTGCGCGCGTTCCTGACCGAAGCCGGCCAGCGCGGAGAGCGCGATCGCGCCGCATGGATCGATCGAGTCGAGGCGGCCCGCCGCGACGACCCGGAGCGCGTCGCGTCATTCGAAGCGGCGCTCGCGGGAACGCTCCCGACCGATCTCGATGCGGCGCTCGATCGGATCGGCGCGGTCGTGGCGTCGCGCAGGATGGCGACGCGCAAGGCGAGCGGCGAGGCGCTGGCGGCCCTCGAGACGGCGCTTCCGACGCTGATCGGCGGGTCGGCCGATCTGGCCGGGTCGAACAACACGCGACTTCCTCGCGGCGGCGACGTGCGACGCGGGGAGTACGGGGGGCGCAACCTCCACTTCGGCATTCGCGAACACGGCATGGGGGCGATCCTCAACGGGCTGGCCTTGCACGGCGGCATCCGACCCTACGGCGGCACCTTCCTCGTGTTCGCCGACTACATGCGGCCGGCGATCCGGCTCGCCGCATTGATGCGACTTCCGGTCGTCTACGTGTTCACGCACGACTCGATCGGCGTCGGTGAGGACGGGCCGACCCACCAGCCGGTCGAACACCTCGCGGCCTTGCGCGCGATCCCCGGCCTCCACGTGATCCGCCCGGCCGACGCCGCCGAGACGGTCGAGGCCTGGCGCGTCGCGCTCGCGCGCCGCGACGGCCCGAGCGCGCTGGTGTTGACGCGACAGGATCTCGCGCCGATCGATCGGTCCTCGGGGCGCCCCGTGGCCGAACTCGCCGAGGGTGCCTACGTCGTGCGCGCGGGCGGCGAGCGGCCCGAGGTCGCCCTGCTCGCAAGCGGCAGCGAGGTCGGTGTCGCGGTCGCCGCCACCGAACTCCTGCGCAACGACGGCATCGCCGCGCGCGTGATCTCGATGCCCTGCCACGAACGGATCGATCCGGTCGCGTTCGACGCGCGCTGCGGCGGCGCCCGCGTCCGCGTCGTCGTCGAAGCGGCCTTGTCGTTCGGCTGGCATCGATTCGGGGGACCCCAGGTCGCCTTCGTGACGATGGAACGCTTCGGCGCGTCCGCGCCCGCGGCCGAACTGTTCCGTCGCTTCGGGTTCACGGCCGAGAACGTCGCCGAGGTCGCGCGCCGCGCTCTCGCCACGGTGGAACAGGCGTGACCCATCGGCCGCCCGGGCCGGTGGGGACGATCCGATGCGCCTGCTGATCGCGGGGTCGGACGACGCGGCGTTTCGGCTTGCCGAAGCGCTGATGGAGGACCACCACGTCGTGGTGCTCTGTCCGGAGCGCGAGCGCTACGAGCCCCGCCTCGGGGCGCTGCAGGTCGAACCCCACTACGGCCTCGTCACGTCGGTGGACGACCTGCGGGCGGCCGGCGTCGCCAACGTCGATCTCTTCATCGCCGCGGGCACCAGCGACGAGGGCAACCTCGTCGCGTGCGTCACCGCGAAGCGACTCGGCGCCAAGCGCACCGTCGGCTTCCTGTTCGGATACGCGCTCGATCTCGGCACGGGACGGGAGGAGGGGACCGACGATCCGCTCGGCGCAGCGCTCGGCATCGACCTGATCGTGCGCCCGGCCAACCAGCTCACCGACGAGATCCTGCGCATCGTCGCGGTTCCCGGTGCCCTCGACGTCGAGGCGTTCGTCGGAGGGCGCGTGCATCTCCTGCGGCACGCGGTCGAGGACGGCGCGCCCATCCTGCGGGGTGCGCTGAAGGATGTCGGCGTGCCGGAAGGCGTCGTGTTCGTGATGGCACGTCGCGGCGACGAGATTTTCCTCCCGAAGGGGGATACGCATTTCGAGCCCGGCGACAAGCTGACGGCCATGGGGACTCTCGCCGGCATCAACCGGCTCCTCACCCGCTATCTGCGCGCCGCCCGCGGCGAGGAGGAGGTGCGCGAGGCCGTCGTGATCGGCGGCGGTGCGGTCGGCTCCGCGGTCGCGCTCGGCCTCGAGGACGCCGGTTGGCGCATCAAGCTCATCGAAGCCGACCGCGCCCGCTGCGAGTCGCTGGCGCCGCGTCTCCAGGGACTCGTCCTTCACGGCGACGGCGCGGACCTCGACCTGCTCGAGAGCGAACGCGTCGGCGACGTACCGGTGCTCATCGCCGTGACGAGCAACGACGAGAAGAACCTCCTGATCTCGCTGCTCGCGCGCAGCCTCGGCGTGAAGCGCATCATCACGCGGGCGGACGTTCCCTCGAACGAGCGCCTGTTCGAGCGGGTCGGCATCGACGTGGTGCGCTCGGCCCGTGGCGCCGCCGTGAGCCGCGTGCTCACCGGGATCGGCGTCGCGCGCAAGGAACTCCTCGCGGAGCTCGAGCACGGCGATGCGGAGGTGCTCGAGCTCGTCGTGCCGTCCGATCTCCCGCCGGTCCCTCTCCTTCGGATGAAGTCCGGCCTATTCGGGATCATCGGCGCGATCCTGCGCCGCAAGAAGGTCATCATCCCGCGGGGTTCCGACGTGGTCCAGGGCGGCGATCGTCTGCTCGTGTTCTGCATGCGAAGCGAGGAGGAGAGCGTCCGCACGTTCTTCCAGGACGGACTCCGCGAACTCGCGGAGGACGCGAGGCGCTGACGGCCGATGCGGCTCGCCATCGTCCTCGCGATCATCGCGCGCCTCGTTCGCCTGCTCGCCGTGGCGCTCGCTGCACCGTGCGTGCTGGCGATCGTCGACGGCGCGACGCACAGCGCGATCGTGTTCGGCGGGACCGCCCTGCTCTGTCTGGCGTTCGGGCTGCTGTTCGGCCGCCTCGCGGAGACGCCGCGCATCCTCCTGCGAAGCGAGGCGATGGCGACCGTCGCCGGGGCCTGGCTCGCGTTCGCCTTCTTCGGGGGCCTGCCGTACGTCTTCGTCGACCACGGGCTCTCGCCGATGGACGCGTTCTTCGAGAGCATGAGCGGCTTCACGACGACCGCGGCCTCGGTGCTCGTGGACTACGGACGGTACGATCGCGCGTTCTTCCTCTGGCGCGCGATCACCACGTGGTTCGGCGGTCTCGGCGTGATCGCACTCGGCGTCGTCGTACTACCACGCCTCGGGCTGGCGGGACGCCAACTCCTGTTTGCGGAGGTCAGCGCGGCGCCGAACGAGGGCATCAGCCCGAAGGTCCGTCACACGGCCCGCTCGTTGTGGATCCTCTACACGGGCCTGACGGTGCTCCTCGTCGGGCTTCTGGTGACCCAGGGCCTCTCGCCCTACGACGCGGTCGTGCACGCGTTGTCGACGCTCTCGACCGGCGGGTTCTCGAATCACGCCGGATCGATCGCCGACCTGGCGAACCCGACCGTCGAGTGGATCCTCGTCGTGTTCATGCTGCTCGGAGCGACGAACTTCGCGTTGCTCTGGCGCGGATTTCGGCGCGGTCCGCTCGAGATCGTCCGCGACGCCGAGTTCCAGGTCTACGTGTTGTTCACGCTGCTCTTCGTGGTCATGGCGGCGCTGCTCCTCGCCGGAGGAGTGCCGAACGAGGCGACGTGGCGCGCGGCGGCGTTCCAGGTCACCTCACTCGTCTCGTCCACGGGGTTTTCGTCGGCCGACTACGAGACGTGGGGAACGCCGGTGAAGGCGATCCTCCTGCTCGCGATGCTGATGGGGGGGTGCGCGGGCAGTTCGGCGGGAGGCCCCAAGGTCGTGCGCTGGTTGATCCTCGCGAAGTTTCTACGCCGCGAGGTGCGGCAGGCGCTCCACCCCCGAGCGGTCCTCGCACTCACGTTCAAGGGACGCACCGTCGCGTCACCGGTCCTGCGATCGGTCGTGATGTTGCTGATCTCGTTCGTCGTGCTGTACCTCGTCGTCGGTGTCTTCCTCGTCGTCTCCGAAGGCGTCACCCTCGAGGAGGGCTTCACGTCGAGCCTCGCGTGCACGGCCAACATCGGGCCGGCGATGGGGCGCTTTGGGCCGACGGGCAGCTACGCCGCGTACAGTCCGCGGGCCAAGGGCGTGCTCGTGATCGCCATGTGGCTCGGCCGCCTGGACATCATGACCGTGCTGGCGCTCGTCGGACGCGAAGCGTGGCGCGGCGCCCGGTTCAAGGATCCCGCTTCGGCCAGCCGGCGCGCGTCCGACGTGCGTCGTTGATCGGCCTCTGAAAGGAGTTCTGGATGGAGTCTCTCGATACCCGTTCACGTCGCCTGCGACGCGCGGTGTCGTTCGTCCTCCTTGCGGCGGCCGTCGGCGCGTCGCTGGGGATCGAGTCGCCGCGTGCGGCCGAGGCCGGGAACCTGACCGGCCGTCAGGCTCCCGACATCGGCTTGGCCGACGTGGTGCAGGGGCTTCCGGCGGGCGACTCGCTCGCGCGGCACCGCGGCAACGTCGTGCTGGTGACGTTCTGGTATCGCGACTGCCCGATCTGCCATCGCCATCTTCCGAGCGTCGAAGCGCTCCACGACCGCCACCAGGGCTTCGGCCTCGACGTGGTGACGGTGGTCGATCGCTACGCCCCGGCCGAGGTGCTGCCGGTGATGCAACAGAAGGGATGGACGTTCCCGACGGCGTCGGATCGGGACGGATCGCGCGCCCGGGCCTTCGCGGTCGATCGCCGTCCCGAGGAGTATCTGATCGCGCCGGACGGCCGGGTGATCGCGAGCATCACGGTGCGGCCCGCGGACGTCGAGGCGGCGCTCTCGGCGTGGCGGGTCTCGCGCTGCGGGCCGTGGACCGCCGCGGCCGAACCGGTCCGGCGGTCCGTGGCCCGCGGGGAGTACGGCGAGGCGCTGCGGGTGGCGGGAACCGAGGCCGGCCTGCTCGCGAGCGTCCTCAAGGAGGCACGGCGCGACCTCGCCGCGCGGGTCGCCCGGATCCGTCGAGGGCTCGCGCGGCGCGCCGATGTGCGCGCGGATGTCGCCCACCTCAAGACGGCCTGGCGCGACACGCCTCTCGCCGCCGACGCCGGTGCGGCGCTCGCCTCCCTGTTCCCGAGCGCGCCCGCCCCGGCCCGGTGATCTCGGCCGGTGCGCGCGCCACAGTATCGGATCCGACCGAACAAGACCGTACGTCATATCGATCCGTGGGCGGTTCGGCCGACTGGTGTAGGATTTCGGGGTCCGCGCCGGGGGGGCGCCGGGCGGTTCGCGGTCGAGATCCGTTCGCGATCTGGATTCTGGAGGGAGTCGTCATGACGTCGTTCGTGCACGGATGCTTCGGTGAGACGGATCGCCGCGGCCGCGGCTTGTGGCTTGCGCTCGCGGTCGGCGGCGCGCTCGTGGGCGGCGGCTGCCGAACGTCGGTCGACCCGGCGAGGTTCACCGATCACGGGATGGTCGCGGGAGCGCGCGACGAGGAGCCGATCGCGGACGAGCCCGTCGCTCCGGTCGAACCCGCGGCGGCGGAAGACGCCGTGATCGCCGTCGATGAGCCGACGGCGCCGAGCGAGGTGCCCCCGGTCGAGGCCGCGCCGAGCCAGCCCGTCGACGCGGGAGCGCCCACGTCCGGCGACCGTCCCCCCGCGGCGGGTCCGGGAGAGGCGTGGTGCCGCGTCTGGATCGAGCCGGTCCACGAGACCCGGTTCGAACGCGTGCTCGTGCAACCCGCCCGCACGATCAAGCGCTGGATCGCCCCGGTTTACGGCAAGCGTATGCGCGTCGTGTGCGACAGCCCGGCGGAGATCCAGGAAACGATCGATCCCGGCGTGTTCGGCACGCGCCGCCGCCGCGTCGTCACCGAGGTGCCGCACACCGAGTGGCAACGCACCCGCGTCGGCAGCGGTCCGTGCGACTGCCGCGAGTGCATCAAGAAGATCGAGCATCCCGCGGTCGTTGGCGAGGTCTGCGAGCGCGTGTGCATCGAGCCGGCGCGCGCGGTGTTGAAGTTCCGCCCGGCGTCGTGGCGCGTCGTGGAAGAGGACTACGTCATCGAGCCTGGTTTCTGCGAGGACGTCTGCCTTCCGCCGCGCTACGAGACCCGCTCGACGAACGTCTGCGTGAAGCCCGGTCGCTGGGAGTGGCGACGCAACGTCGCGTGCGACGTGCCGGTCCGCGCGAGCCTTCCCGCGCTCGAGACGCGGTTCTGGGAGGAACGGGCCGACGGCACCTCGGAAGGAATCTTCGCGGTCGGCGAAACGGTCCGCTTCGAACTGCGCGTCCAGCACGAGGAAGGCGATGCCGTCCTGGCCGACCTGGGCGTGCACTTCACCCTGCCGCCCGAACTCGAGTTCATCTCCGGGCGTGGCGTCGGCACGCCGATCACGGTGACCGGTTCCGGGCAGTCCGCCTCGACGAGCGCGTTCACGCTTTCCGTCGGCGACGAGCGGGCGATCCAACTGCTCGCCCGCGTGACCCGCGTTCCGGTGGACAACTTCGTGAAGACCGAAGCGGTCATCCAGACCGCGGATGGGCAGGTGCTGGCGACAGAGGTCGAGAGCACGACCCTGCGTGAGCCCCCCGGCCTGAACCCCACGCCGGTCGGGCTCGGCGTTCCGCCGGCCGACCGCTGATTCGAGTCCGTTCGCGACGCCGCATTCCGAAGCCGGCCACGGGTCCCCGCAAGGGCCCGTGGCCGTGCTCGTTTTGGGCTCGCTCTCGCGGCGCCTCGACAGGCGGGACCACGACCCTCGGGTGAGGCGTGGATGGTCCCGTCGGGAGAGCGTCGGGTTTTGTTCTGGTTATCTGTTGCACCGTCCGATGGCGTTCGTACGCTGTCGCGCGAACTCGACGTCAGGCGAGTTTTCACGACGTGGTGGGAGTGGATCCCCTTCCGGGGATTCGAACAAAGCGTTTTCCGACAACGACTTGCGAGCGTGTGCGCGCGATGCCATCCGGCGGCATGGTGCGTGCTTCCGAGGCGAGCGGGCATCTCTCCGGAGGGGGGGCGCCCGGGTTTCGGGCTGGTCGCGTTCGGACGACGCCATCGGCTCCCGCGACCCGTCGCCAGCAGGAGTCGTCATGTCCAAGCGCACTTTCCTCGCCGCCATCGTGCTCGCGGCGTCCGCCCTCATCCTGGGGGCCTCGCCCGCGACCCAAGCCGCGCCGCCCGTCGGCTGGAGTCCCAGCAGCGACGCCGGGTTCCAGGGCCTGCCCGACCGCGACCCGACCAGCGCGCGGTTCCTGGTGCTGTCGGTCGCCGACAACTCGACCCTGCCCGGCTCGCTGAACGGCGCCGGCGAGACCTGCCTGGCTCTGACCTTCGATCCGGCCGTCACCGGCGCGAACGCGCGGATCGCGCTGTTCGATGCCAACTCGACCGGGATGTGGGATCAGCGCGTGGACGGCCGCCTCCTGACGATCGCGCCGAACGTCCGCTACACGCTCTTCCCGGATCCGACGGGCAACGCGGTGGACCTGTTGCACGACGCGGATCCGGCGAACGACCCGACGCCGGTTCACGAAGCGGATGCGATCACCGACTACAACCCGGACCCGACCACGGATTCGGCCTGGGCGACGTACTACGACGCCGCCCTCGTGACGACTCCGAGCGCCCAGACCGCGACCGGCGTCTACCGCTTCCTGCTGCGGATTACGCTCGAACCCGCGCCGGGCCGCCTCCTCTTCGACGGCTCCGAGCGCGTGGGCCACAAGGTCGCGTTCAACGGCACGTACCTCCTGCCGGCCCACGCGTCCCTGGGCATCACCGGCGGCGCGATCGACGAGCGCACGATCGTCGGTCTCGAAAACCAGCTGATCCACCACACGTTCGATCCGGTCACCACCCTCGACCCGGTCCCGGGGTCGTTCCACTACAACGGTGTCATCCAGTTGCACCTGCGCGGCGCCCACGCCTGCCCGGGTGAGTTGGTCTTCTACGAGGCGGACGCCGACTACCAGGCGCCGACCGCCCAGGGCGGGTCGCTGAACGATCCGGTGATGAACCCGACGGGCATCCCTCCCGACAACGTCGCGTTCTACCGGTTGGACAACGATCCGTTCCCGTATCGCGACCTCTCGGCGTTCCTGATGCTGGATCCGGCGCCGGTCGGCGGACTGCCCCGCCCGATCCGATGGTCGCTCTATCCCACCGCGTCGGTCGATGACACGACGGCGCCGCACGGCTCGACGACCCCGGCGAACCCGCCGTTCACCTCGTCGTCGCACTCCGGCGCGGGCCACACGTCGTACGACTCGAACGTGCAGCCCGGCGTGTTCGAAACGGCCGCGCTCGGTCAGGCCCCGTTCCTCGCCCAGCCGGGGCTCTGGCGCCTGCGCTGGGAGAGCATCGACAAGGCGAACTTCGTCTTCCTTCGCTTCAACCGCGACGTCGGCACGACGCCCCCCTCGCCCGGCGTCAGCGGCCGCGTGTTCTGCGATGCGAACGGTGACGGCGAGTTCGACCTCGGCACCGACGGCTCGCTCGGCTTCGCGATCGACCTCTCGCTCCAGCGCGTCGACTGCGACACCTCGGCGCCGATCGGCCTGCCAATCCCGCTGACGACCGCGCTCGACGGCACCTTCAGCCTGCCGAGAGCCCAGCCCGGTTGCTACGACCTCTCGGTCGTCTCCGCGATCTCGTATCAACCGACCGGCGGCATCACGCTGCCGCTGCGCATCGAGATCGGCGAGGAGACCTGCTCGGCCGAGGTCGAGATCGGGTACGCGTGCGAGCAGACCCTCTGCGGCCGCGTCTTCTGCGACATCGACGAGGACTGCGAGTACGGCGAGTTCGACCAGCCGTACGCCGGCCAGGTCACCGTCGTCGTCCAGGAGATCGACCTCGTCGGGGCGCCGATCGGATCGCCGATCCTCGTGCCGGTGCTGGACGGTCTCGAGTGGTGCAGCGGCCCGCTTCCGAACGGCCGCTATCGGGTCACCGTCTCGGGTCCCGAGGTGCTGGTCACCCCGGGCTGCTCGACCCAGTACGTCGTCGACCTGAACGCGGAGACCGCCGGAACGCCGGCCGCGGGTCCGTTCGACTTCGCGCTCGTCTGTCCCCAAGATGTCGAGGTCTGCGGTCGCGCCTACTGCGACAACGACGACTCGCGCACCTGGACGCCGCCGGCGGACACCGGAATCGCGGGTCTCACGATCGAGGCCCGTCCCTCCGATCAGCCGCTGGCGCCCCCGACCGTGACGATGGTCACCGGTGCGGCGGGCACGTGGTGCCTGACGCTCGAGCACGGTTCGTGGCTGATCAACGTCGTCTATCCCGACGCGCCCCTGACCGATGGCATCGTGCCGATCTCGACGACGAGGCGCATCGTGG
>CAZPGF010000034.1:0-26182 GCA_964586025.1 uncultured Planctomycetales bacterium | reverse complement strand
GGGGGGGACGGCCGCGCGGCGCGCCGCGGGCGCGGCTCGCGGGGCGCGCGGCGACGGCCGCCTTCCTCGTTCCCGTCCTCGGGGTGCTCGCGATCGGGCTCGATCGCGCGGCACCGCCGGACGGGCTGCCCGAAGCCTCGGCCGGCGACGCGTTCCTCCTCGCCGCGTCCGGAGTCGGGCGGACGATCGTGCGGTTCGCACTTCCTTCCGGCCTCGTGGACGGTGCGCGGGCCGACGCAATCCTGGCCGGTTCGTTCGCCCTCGACGCCGCGGCGCTGGCCGCGGCGGCACTTCCCCTCGCGATCGTCGCGGTCCTCCTCGCGCGGATCGCGCTCCGTCGTGCGGGTCGCGCGGACGGTTGGATCGGCGCCGTCGTGTTGCTCGGCGCAGGCCGAGCGCTGCTGACGAGCGCCGGCCACGGGCACGAGGCGACGTCGTGTTACGCGATGCTGGCGACGCTGGCGGTCGCGGGCGGCTTCGGGATCGCTCGAATCGTTGCGGCGCGCCCCGCGCTCCCGCGCGCCGCGACGGCGCTGGGCGTCGTCGTCGCCGTCGGCGCCCTGATCGTGCTCGCTCGCGACGCATCCACCGCATTCGCCGACGAGCCCACACTCGCCGCCCGACGGCTGGCGCGGAATCCCGACGATCTGGTGGCCCTGGAGCGCCTCGCGACGTTCCACCGGCGAGAGGCGGAGGCGGGGCGCGCCGAGGCCGCGGGGTTGCGCGCCTCGGACCCGCGGCGAGCGGCCGCGCTGAAGCGGGTCGATCGGCACGTCCAGGCGTCGCTCTCCGCGGCGCACCGGGCGACCGAGCACCCCGCCGGCTACCGGCGCAGCGCGAGTTGGGCGGCACGCGGCCTCGCGTTGCTCGCGGCGGACCGCCCGCAGGACGCCCGCGCGTGGCTCGAGCGAGCCGTGCAGATCGATCCGGTGCTGCGCGACCCGGAGCGGCTGCGGCGCACGGTCGGCGATCCGTCGTCGCTTCGTCGCGCCGAACTGTTCGACGCGCTGGCCCGGGTCTACGAGGTCGGCGGAGAAGCCGAACGGGCCATCGAGCCGCGCACGTTCGCCGCGATGCTCGCGCCCGAGGACGCCACGTACCTGCGTCGGGCCGGACTCGCGCTGAATGCCGCGGGTCGCTACGCCGACGGGTTTCCGTACCTCGACCGCGCCGTCCGGGCGCTGTCGGGTGCGGAACGCGCCGACCTGGAGGCGCTCGTGCACCGCGAGCGCGACACGGCGTCGCGACGCGTGGACGAACTGCATCGCGAAGGGCGGGCCGCGCTCGATCGCAGCGACCACCTCGCGGCGCAGCGCGCGTTTCGCAACGCGCTCGCGCTCGACCCGGATCACGTCGCGACGCTGATGGAGATGGGATACCTCGCGGGGCGTCACTTCGGCCGTTACGAAGAAGGGCTGAAGCAACTCGAGCGCGCGGACGAGGTGCTGCGTCGTGCTGGTCTCGGCTCCGACGATCCCGCGCGCGTCCAGGCCGCGAAGCTCCGTGATGAACTGATCGCCTCGCGTGAACGCGACGACGCCCGACTGCGCGAGGAGCGAGAGCAGGAACGCTGATCCGCCCTGCGGCAATCGCGTCGTGGGTTTCGGTCGGGAGGCTCGGACCGGGCCGGCATGCGCCCTCGCCGATCGGGCCGCGCCGAAGGGCCCGCGTACGACCGAGGCGGCCGACCGACCCTCACCGTCGCGGGCCGACGGCTCGGGCGCCTACGACGCGCCTCCCTCGGACTCCGGCGGAGTGGGACGCAGGCGAGGCGGCAGTCGATCCGCAATCCGACGGATCGCTTCCTCGTCGCCGAGGGCGGCGTAGCCCAGGCGGGCGTCGAGGAATCGCCCAGCCGCCTCGGCGACCCGCGAGGCCTCGGCCAACTCGTCATCCGTCACGGCGCGACCCGACCGACGCAGCGACAGGAGCGCGAAGGGGCGTCCCGCGCGCACCGCCTCGTCACGCAACTCGGCGGCGATCGGGTGGTCCGGGCGTCGTTCGACGAGCAGAAGGGCCTCGGAGAGCCGGCCGGCGGCGATCAGGACGCGGGCGATGCGGTCGCGCTCGGTGTCGGGCGCGTCGCCGTACTTCAACTGCCGCATCGCGAGGGCATCGGGGATCGTCGGGCGCGCCATGGAGTCTCCGCATCGGGTACGTCCGGACAGCATCCCCGACGGGGGCCGCTCGGGCCAGCCTCTTCCGGTAGCCCGTTCCGCTCAAGCCCCCCCGGGGCCAACGCCGATCCGGTACCCTGGACGACTGCTCTACCCGGTCCTAACCTGGCCGGCGACAAGGACCTGGGGCGGTGGAGCGGGCCGGCGACGGCCGAAAGGAAGCGGTGGCGGACATGGCACCCGACGCGCAGACTTCGAAGCATCGTGCGGCGTCGCTGACCCCGCGCACGGTCACGAAACGGGAACTCGTCAACCGCATCGCGTTGCGGACCTCCCACCCGAAGGTCGTCGTTCGCGACGTGATCCAGATGTTCCTCGACGAGATCACCGACGAACTCGCCAGCGGGAACCGCATCGAGTTCCGGCTGTTCGGCATCTTCGATGTCCGGACCCGCGCCGCCCGACAGGGGCAGAACCCACGGACGCTCGTTCCGGTCGAGATCCCGCCGCGGCCGGTCGTCCGCTTCAAGGCGGGGCGCGAGTTGGCGGAGCGGGTCTCGGCGGGGCGTCGCACCCGCGCGTCCTGAGGCGGGCCGGTCGCCCGCGACGGATCGGCGGACACCGTGCGATGCTGGCGGCCCCGCATTAACTCGGAGGCGCTCGATGGAACGCATCGTCCTTTGGCTGGTGGCCCTCGTCGGCGCCGTCGCGGGCATCGTGGCCCTGCTGCAGGGAGGCGGCGGGGCACCGCCCGCCGAGCCCGTCGCGAAGGCGAACCCGATTGACCAGGCCCTGATCACGCGCGCGGTGCAGGTGTTCCGTGACGAGGCACGGCCCGTCTTGAAGGACATCGAGGAGCGGCTTCGAGCGATCGAGCGCATCCAACAGAAGATCGGTGAGAACGTCCGGGTCGCCGAAGCGCTCGTGACCGACGCGAATCGTTACTCGAGCAGTGCGGGTGGGGGCTCCGCGACGCTCGACAAGGAAGCCCTGGCCCCGCTGCGCAGCAGCATCGACGAACTGCGCGCCAGGACGGAGGCGGCGCTGAAGCCGCTCGACGGGTTGGAAGCACGCCTGAAGGCGTTGGAGGCCCGACCGGTGCATGTCGTGCGCGACGGCGCGGGCGGCCCGACCGAACCGACCGGTCCGCAGTTGCCCACCCTGCCGGTCGAGTCCGGCCCGACGGCGACGCCCGAGGAGATCGAACGCGCGATGGCCGATCTCCAGTCCGACCAACTGGCGACCCTGTTCGGTGCGATCGAGACGCTTCGCGGGAATCGCGTCGTCGCCGCCGTTCCGCGGCTCGCCGAGATCCTGAAGTCCCACAAGGACAACTTCGCGCGTTCGGCGGCGGCGGCGGCGCTCGGAACGATTCGCTCCCCCGACGGAATCAAGGCGCTGATCGAAGGAATCATCGACGACGACAGCCTCGTCGGCCAGCAGGCGTTTCGCTCGTTCCGCGAGGTCACCGGGTACGCCGAGGAACTCGATCCGACCGCCGGCAAGCGCGAACGACGCCGCGCGCGCGACAGCGCCGCCTCCTGGTGGAAGACGCACGAGATCGAGGTGCGCGAGCGCCTCTCGCAGGAAGCGGGCTCCTGACCCGCCGCGCCGGCTTCTTGTGATCCCGCCGGAGGGACGCGGCCGTCGGGACGGCCCCTCGAGGGGCGGCCGACGATCGGCCTTCCGGGCCATGGCCCGGGCGGTGGGTGGGCCCGCACCCGTGGCGATCGGCGACGGGATGGGCGCCGGAGCATCGGGGGCGGGCAGGGAAGTCACGCCGGGCGAGGACGGGGGCGATCCGAGGGGGCGGTCCGGACGTTGCTAGGGATGGGCATGCGTCGCGCTGCCGCGGAGCGGCATCCGTGGCGGCGGCGCGTCCGAGTCCCCGGCCACGGCCGTATGCTCCCTGGAGGTGCGATGAGCCCCGCGTCGTCCGTTTCTTCGCCTCGTGGCCCCATCGCTCCCGGAAGGCAGGCCGGCTTGGACATTCGATTCTGCAGCGTCTGCAACGAGTCGATCCCCGACGGGGAGTTCGATGCCGGCCGCGCCGTCACCGCCAACGGCCGCAGCCAGCACGTGGCGTGCGCACTCGAACGCGCCGCGCGCGTCGGTTCGCCGCGCACGTGGTGGACCTCGGCTCTGGCCCTCTACGCCGCCGCCGTGACGACCTTCCTCCTGGTCGCGTGGCTCGGACGGGATCGTGAATCCGGCGATGCCGCCGCGGTTCCCGCGGCGACGGAGACCCGCATCGACGAGGCGACCCGGGCCAGCGAAGCGCGCGTCGTCCGACTCGTCGAGGAGCGACTCGATGCGTTGCCTCGCGATCTTCGCGACAAGGAGATCGCACCCCTGCTCTCCTCCGCGTCCACGACCTTGCGCGAAGAACTCCAGGCCCTCGAGACGCGCACGTCGGGCTCCGCGGCGTTGTTGGACGAGCGGATCGCCGCCGTCGCCAAGCGCCAGGACGGAGTGGAGAACCAGGTCACGTTGCTGACCCAGTGGCACGACGCGATCCAGCGGCAGGCCGATGCGCTCGACGCCGGGCTCCGACGCCTGGCGGACCAACCGGCCGAGGCGCCCGTCGAGGCAGTGCCCGCCCAGCCCGCGGCCCCGGACGTCGAGACGCCGCCGGCGGTCGATCCGGGACGTGCGGAGGAGATCGCGGGGTGGATTGCGAAACTCCGCGGCAAGGACGGCGACCTCGTCTTCGCCGCCGCGAGCCAACTCGGCCGACTTCGCGCGCTCGAGGCGGTCGGTCCGCTGATCGAGGTGCTGACGACCCACGCCGACGAGTTCCCGCGTGCGGGCGCCGCCGGTGCGCTCGGTGAAATGCGCGCGTGCGACGCCGTGCCGGCGTTGATCGAAGCCCTGATGGACAAGGACAGCCTGGTGCAGGCCGCATCGGGCGACGCGGTGGAGAAGATCACCGAGCATCGCTTCGACTTCTCGATCGGGCTCTCCCAGCGCGATCGAAAGAAGATCCAGACCGCGATGCGAGCCTGGTGGAAGGAGAACGAGGACGCGGTCCGCGCGAAGCAGGGGCAGCCGAAGACCCCGTGAACACCGTTCCGCGTCCCTCGCGCTCGCCGTGGCATCGCGGCGTCAAACTGCTCGCATCGCTCGCGCTCGCAGCGACCGCGGTGCTCCTGCTCAAGCATTGGTTGCGGCTCGGCTCGATCTGACCTGGGCGGGCTGACGCGGGCGGGCGCGTTCGGCCGATCCGGCAGGTGCACCGCGGGGGCGTTCGCTCTCGCCCCGCCGACGCCGTTGCGCTCGCGTTACTTCAGGGCGGCGGTGCGATCCTCGCGCAGATCGAAGATCGTGCTGAGGCGCGCCAGATCGAACAATTTGCGGACGTCCGGAGCGAGACCGCAGAGCCGCAACTTCCCGCCGTAGCGGCCGACCGCCTGCAGGGCCTCGATCAGCGTCGCGAGCCCGCTCGAGTCGATGAACGAGACCTGGGCGAGATCGACGACGAGTGGCGTCGCGCGTCCCTCGAGGGCCTTGCGCAGACTGCCGCGCAGTTCGGGCGAGGTGTGCATGTCCACCTGCCCGCACACGGTGAAGACCGCTGCCGCGCCTTCGGTTTCGTGGGTGATCTTCATCGGTCCGCCCTCACGAGTTCGTCTCCGGGGCCGACGGCGCGCGCCGGATGAGCCGGAGGGTCGTTCCTCCATGCTCGTTGCGCAGGTACGCGACATCGTCCATCATCGATTGGATCAGGTGCACCCCGATTCCGCCAGGGCGGACCTGATCGAGAGGTCGGGACGCGATCCGACTCGGATCGATCCACGTTCCGAAGTCCTCGATCTCGATCTCCAACCGCCCTGCGGTCGGAACGAAGCGGAAGTCGATTCGCCGATCCTCGGCACCGCCGTAGGCGTGCCGGATGACGTTCGTCCACGCTTCCGTCACCGCGAGCGTCAAGTGCCGTGCCTCCTCCGCGTCGATCCCCGCGAGTTCGGCGGCGCCGAACGCGATCGCACGGACCAGCGGAAGGTACTTCGGATGCGACGGCAGCGTGCCGGCCAAGCGATCGGGGCAGACCGGAATTGACCGCGCCGGCATCCGAGGGCTGGACCCGGCGGCGCTCACCGGGCCTGCTCGTCGCCCGCCACGGCGGACGGCTCGCTCGCGGCGGGAGCCTCCTCGACGAGCAGCGCCGGGTCGGGTCGTGCGATTTCGCGCCGCCACCACGCCCACCACGCCTCGACGTGGGTCGCACGCACTGCGGGCGCCGCAAACGGTCGGTAGTCCGAAGCGAGGCCGGTCGTGGAGCGCAGGGCTGCGATCGCCTGCATGCGGACCGTCGCATCGGTGTCCTCGAGGCGCTCGATCCATCCCGCGACGCGTTCGCGCCTCGACAGGCGTCCTCCGTTTCGGGCCTCGACCGCGAGCGCGCGGCTGCGCACGCCCGGCGACGAAGCGAGGAGATCGACGCGCGGATCCACCGGGCGGGCGCACGAGCCCGACGAACAGGCGCCCGACGCCGCGGCCGCGGCGAGGGCGAGCGCCAAAAGGACCATCGAACGGGTGTTGCTCTCGGCCGCCATCGCACCACGAGGGTGCGGCACGACGCCCGCCGGGTCAACGTCAGGACGGGCGCTCCGACGCCGCGGGCCCGAGTCGCCCTTCGGCACGGTACGCGGCGACCGTGTCCTCGAATCCCGACACGAGGTCGAGCCGCGCCCGCCATCCGGTCGCGCGAGCGAGCGGCTCCGGTGAGCAGACCCAATGCCTCGCGGCGATCTCGACGACGCGCGCCGAACCGTAGAGCGACGGGCGACCGGTCGCCTGGGTCGCCATGTCGGCGATTCGGCCGACGAGCCGAAGGACGGACGCCGGCACCGCGACCCGGCGGGCGTGCCGTCCGACGGCGCGTTCCGCCGCCGCAATCACCTGCTCCATCGAGACGATGTCGGGATGCGCGGCGGCGTAGGTCGCTCGGGCGGCGCTGGGCGTGTCGGCGAGCGCGAGCAACGCGCCCACGACATCGTCTGCGTGGATCAGCGAGACCATCGCGCCGGGACGCCCCGGAACGAGCGCGACGCCTCGGGCGATCCCCTGGAACAGCGCGAGGAAGTCGCGATCGCCCGGACCGTACACGGCGGTCGGTCGCAGCACGACCCAGCGCACCTCACCCGCGTGGCGCGCGATCAGCTCCTCCGCACGCGCCTTGCTCCGGCCGTAGGTCGAGATCGGTGGGGGCGACTCGTCGAGCGGCGTCGGCTCGGGGCGCGGCGACGGGCCGCGCGCGGCGGTGCTCGAGCAGTAGACGAACGTCGCGGTCGGTCGCACCCGACGCATCGCCGCGAGCAGGCGCGCGGTCCCGCCCGCGTTCACGTCGAACATCTCGGCGGCCGTGCGAGCACGCGTCAATCCCGCCAGGTGGAACACCACGTCCACGTCGTGGACCGCCGCCTCCAGACCGGAGGCATCGCGAAGGTCGCCGGTCGCGACCTCGACGTCCCATGCGGCGAGGTTCGGAGGGATCCCGGGGCGCCGGTGGAGGACGCGAACGACGCCGCCGCGCTCGCGGAGGCGTCGCACCAGATGTCGGCCGATGAAGCCGTGCCCGCCCGTCACAAGCGCCCGCATGCGCCCCCAAGGTATCCGTGCAGGGGGGCTTTGACCTTGCGGAGGGACGGCTTCGCAGATCGGGGGCGCTCTTGCCGCCGTGTCGGGCTCGAGCGGATGGCTACACGTCGCCCTCCTCGGCGGCGTTCCCCTCCCCGCCCGCAAACCCGGACCGACGCTGAACGCGACGGGACGGCACGTCATGGGCGCTTCGGGTCACCCCCTGACGTGCGGGCGCGCGCCGGGTCGGGGAAAGACTGCCCCCTCACGATGGGGGGCGGCACCGGGGCGCGCGTTTGGGGGATCTTCCGCGTAGGCTGGCGCGACCGGGGCGCGCAGGGACGACCGGGATCGCCGCTCTGCCCCGCATCGGGCGCGGCCACCTTCCCGCGAGGACGTGACAGCGTTGGACGTGTTCGAAAAGGCCCACCGCTACCGCCGGGCGGACGACCTGAGGAGCGCCGGGCTCTATCCCTACTTTCGGGCCATCGAAGAGTCGGCCGGCGGTACGAACGTCGTGATCGACGGCCGGCGCCTGGTGATGGCTGGCTCGAACAACTACCTCGGCCTGACGCACGACCCGCGGGTCATCGATGCCGCCCGCCGCGCGATCGAGACCTTCGGCACCGGGTGCACCGGATCGCGCTTCCTCAACGGCACGCTGCGGATCCACGAGGAGATGGAGGAGCGCCTCGCGGCGTTCCTCGGCAAGGAAGCGTGCATCACCTCGGGGACCGGCTTCCAGACGAACCTCGGCCTGCTCGGTGCCCTCTGCGGGCGCGAGGACGTCATCTTCGGCGACCGAGACAACCACGCGTCGATCATCGACGGTTGCCGGCTGTCGTTCGCGAAACTGTTCAAGTACCGCCACAACGACGTCGCCGACCTCGAGCGGCTCCTGCTCACGACGACCGTACCGGACGACGGCGGACGCCTGATCATCACGGACGGCGTGTTCTCGATGCTCGGCGACCTCGCCCCCTTGCCCGAGATCGTCGACCTGGCGCGACGCTTCGACGCGCGCACGGTCGTCGACGACGCGCACGGGCTGGGCGTCCTCGGCGAAGGAGGACGCGGAACGGCGGAGCACTTCGGCGTCCTCAACGACGTGGACCTGATCGTCGGTACCTTCAGCAAGTCGTTCGCCTGCCTCGGCGGGTTCATCGCCGGTCCGCGCAAGGTCATCGACACGTTGAAGCACACCTCGCGGTCGGTGATCTTCTCCGCCAGCATGACCCCGTCGAGCGTCGCGACGGTCCTGGCGTGCCTCGAGATCATCCGCACCGAACCCGAACGGCGCGAGCGGCTCTGGAGACACGTCGAGAAGATGAAGGCCGGCCTGGAGGGGCTGGGCCTCGAAGTGGTCGCGGGGGGCAGCCCGATCCTTTCCGTCGTGACCGGCGACGAGATCGTCACGATGGAGGCGAACCGTCATCTGTTCGCCCAGGGCGTCTTCGTCAACCCCGTCCTGCCGCCGGCGGCGCCGCCCGGGCAGAGCCTCCTGCGCACGTCCTACATGGCGACTCACACCGACGAGGACCTCGATCGAATCCTCGCGGCGTTCGGGTCGCTGACGGTGCGATTCCCGTCGCTCCGGCGGGAGTCCGTCACCGAATGACGCTTCGCGTCGAGCCTGAACGCGGGCGCGGCGACCGGCGTGCGTTCCTCGGCTTCCCGTACCGGCTCTACCGGGACGAGCCGCGCTGGGTGCCCCCCCTGCGCATGGCCGAGCGCAAGACGATGGACCGTGGCGCCAATCCGTTCTTCCGCTACGGCGACGCGCAGCACTTCCTCGCGCGGCGCGGTGCGCGGGTGGTCGGCCGGATCGCCGCGGTCGCCAATCCTCGCCACAACGAGTTCCACGGCGATCGGATCGGTTTCTTCGGCTTCTTCGACGTCGAGCCCGACCCCGAGGCCGCCGCCGCGCTGATCCGTGCGGCCGACGGGTGGATCGCCGAGCGGGGTCTCGGGCCGCTGCGCGGACCGGTCAGCTACACGACCAATGACCCGTGCGGCGTGCTCGTCGACGGCTTCGACGAAAGGCCGGTGATCCTGATGCCGTGGAATCGGCCGGACTACGACGCGCTGCTCCGGGGCGCCGGGCTGGTCAAGGCGAAGGACCTCCTCAACCTCCACGTGAACGCCTACCAGTCGATCCCCGAGCGCTGGCAGCGCGTCCTAAGTCGCAAGATGGAGCGCGGCTCGTTCACCCTGCGCCGGATCGACCTCGCCCGGTTCGACGAGGAGCGCCGCACGCTCAAGGACCTCTACAACCGGTGCTGGGAGCGCAACTGGGGTTTCGTCCCGGCGACCGACGAGGAGTTCGAACACGCCGCGGACGACCTCAAGACCCTGCTCGACGCGCGCATCTCGTCGATCGCCCTGCAGGGGGATCGACCGGTCGGGTTCTCGGTGTTTCTCAAGGACCTGAACGCGATCCTCGCCGAGGGCCCGCGCCACGGTCGTCTGTTCCCGACGCTCTGGTGGAAGCTGCTTCGCGGGTTGAAGCGGTCGCTCCCGACGCGCTGCATCCTCCTCGGCGTCGTCCCCGAGGCGCGCGGTGCCGCGTTGACGGAGGCGATGATCGCGTTCGTGCTCGACCAGGCGATCGCCGCCGAGATGCCGTGGTCCGAGTGCGGGTGGGTGCTCGAGGACAACGAGCGGATGCTCTCCTCGATTCTCCAGTTGGGAGGCGAGGTTCGCAAGCGCTATCGCATCTACGAGGCCCCCGCGACGCGCGTCGGCGCCGCGGCCGCTGCGGGCGCGGGCACGGCCTGAATCCGGCCCGGCGTCGGGCTTGCCTTCGGAGGGCCGCGCGGCGACGCTCTCGGCCCATGCGACGCGCGAGCCCCGTCCGTCACGCCGTCGAGGCCATCGGCGGGACCACGCTCGGGCTCGTCTCGTTCCTCGGCGGCACGGGTCTCCTCCTCCGCGAGAGCGTCTCGCTCTGCCTCCGCGATGCGTGGCGACGGACGCCCGTCGCGAGTCGGGTCTTCCGGACGCAGACGGTGCGTTGCGGCCCGCGCTCTCTCGCCGTCGTCGTCCTCGTGAACCTGTTCGTCGGGATGATCCTCGCGCTGATCGGCGGGCGGGTCCTGATCACGTTCGGCTTCACCGAGTACGTCGGCCGGTTGATGGGCATCGGGATGGTGCTCGAACTCGGCCCGCTGTTGACGGCCATCATCATGACCGGGTACATCGGAGCCGCGTACACCGCCGAGATCGCGTCGATGGTCGTCGCCGAGGAGATCACCGCGCTCGAGACGATGTCGCTGAAGCCGGCGCGGATCGTCGCGGCGCCCCGCATCCTCGCCGTGACCTTCATGGTGCCCTGCGTCACGCTGGTGGGCGATGCCGTCGGCATCTTCGGAGGACGACTCATCTCGACCAGCGTGCTGAACATCAGTACCAACACGTACTGGGAGCACGTGTGGATGCAGCTCACCTCGGAGAACATCCGCGACGGCTTCATCAAGACGGTCGTGTTCGGGCTGATCATCGGCGTGGTCGGCTGTCTCAAGGGGTTCCGCGCCCACGGCGGCGCCGAGGGGGTCGGGCGCGCGACGACGAGTTCGGTGGTGACGGCGATCGTCGCGATCCTCGTCGCCGACGGCATCCTCAACTACCTGATGCTGTTCCGGCTCTGATCGGGAGGGTCGATGTACACGAAGAAGGCGGAACTGAAGGTCGGCGTGCTCGTCCTCGCGGCGATCGCCATCCTCCTGGGGCTGCTCTACTTCGCCGGCGGCGAGTACAAGCCGTGGGGGAAGTATACGTATTGGACGCTGCGCTTCGCCTCGGGTCGTGCGGCGCCGCGCGCCGGGGACCCGGTCTCGCTGAACGGAGCGCCGGTCGGTCGCGTCGAGTCGGTGGCTCTCGTCGAGGAGGTCCGCCGCGGCGCGGAACTGACCGCGGACGATCGGCGCGCGCTGCGCCTCGGACCCGACGATCCGGTGGAGGGCAGGGAGCGCCGTGAGGTCTACGTGCGCGCGGTGGTCCGCACGGACGTGTCGTTGAGCCTTCCCGAAGGAACCCGCGGATTGATCGAGACGAACATCGCCGGGGTCCGAAGCCTGCATCTCGTCCCGGGCACCTCGGTCCGCGACATCGATCCCGAGTCCACCCGAACCAAGCCGATCGAAGCGTCCGAGGGCGCGGGGCTCGACAGCATCGCGCAGCAGTTGGAGGGCACCCTCACCGAGATCCGCAACGCGGCGATCGGGATCGACCGCCTCTCGTCGGAGGGTGTGGGCGTGCTCGCCGAGGCGCGCGAGCTGCTGACGACGATCCGGACGAAGGTCGACGCGATCGACGTGACGGCCCTGAACGAGGAGGCGGTCGGCACGCTGCGCGACATCCGCGCCGCGATCGGACGGGCGGACGAACGGATCGGCCAGGTCCTCGGGAGTTTCGAGGACGCCGGCCGTGGCGTGACCGCTCTGGCGAACGACGGCCGCGAGGCGTTGGCCGAGGTCCGGACGAACCTGTCCCGGGCGCTTACGAAGGCCGAGAGCGCGTTGGAGTCGGTGGACGGCGCCGCGAAGCAGGTGGAGTCGCTGATCGCGGACAACGGGCCGAAGGTCTCCCAGTTCCTCGACTCGATGGTGACGACCGGGGAGCGGTTGGCCGCATTCGCGGCGGAGTTGGAAGGGCTCGGGCCGACCGCGCGAGGCGTGCTCGACCGGACGGGCGTCCAGATGGACGAACTGCTGACCGCCCTGACCGACACCGCGCACAATCTGTTCGATGCCAGCGAGGACATCCGCGCGCACCCGTGGAAGTTGCTGAACGAGCCGGAGGCCGACCAGATCGCGTTCGACAATCTCCGGCAGTCCTCGCACACCTACCTCCAGGCCTTGCGCAACGTCGAGCGAACGCTGGCGCGGATGGAGGCGGCCAAGAGCCGGCTCGCCGAGGGCGAGTCCGATCCGGGCCTCGAGCAGGCGATCACGGCATTCAAGTCGGCTCTCGACGGGTACGGCGCAGCCGAGGCCCGCTGGACCCGACTCTTCCAGTCGACGGCGCCGCGCGGCGGTCGCTAGCGCGCGGCGACCCCTCCGCGCGCACTTTCGGCGCGCCCCGAGGGGTCGTATTCTCCCGGCCCCCGAGTCGCGCGGAGACCGCGCGTCCGGGGCGGTCCGTGAGGAGCACGCATGCGCAAGGTGGCGGTCATCGGCGGCGGCAACGTGGGGGCGACCTGCGCCATGCAGATCGCGAGCCGCGACGTCGCGGACGTGGCGATCTACGACATCGTCCCGGGCATGCCCGCGGGCAAGGCCCTCGACATGACCCAGGTCGGCCCGGTGTTCGGCTTCGACGCCACGGTGTCGGGTTCGAACGAACTCGACGTGCTCGCCGGTGCCGAGGTCGTCGTCGTGACCGCCGGGTTCCCGCGCAAGCCCGGCATGGACCGCATGGACCTGCTGCGGAAGAACGTCGAGATTGCGCGTGCCGCCGGCGAGGCGATCCGCCGGTACGCCCCCGACAGCGTCGTCGTCACCGTGACGAACCCGCTCGACGTGATGACGTGGGTCGTGCAGCAGGCGAGCGGCTTCGAGCCGTCGCGGGTCGTCGGCATGGCGGGAGTCCTCGACTCCGCTCGCTTCGCGGCCTTCATCGGGCTCGAGCTCGGCGCGTCGCCGAAGGACGTCCGGGCGATGGTGCTCGGCGGGCACGGCGACAGCATGGTGCCGCTGCCGCGTTTCAGCACCGTGAACGGCGTCCCGATCACCCACCTCCTCGCGCCGGATCGCATCCAGGCGCTTTCGGACCGCACCCGCAACGGCGGCGCCGAGATCGTCAAGCTGCTCGGCACAGGCAGCGCCTACTACGCACCCGGGGCGAGCGCCGCGATCATGGTCGAGGCCATCCTCGGCGACACGCGGCGACTGCTGCCGTGCAGCGCGTGGGTCGACGGCGCGTACGGGCTCAAGGACGTCTATCTCGGCGTCCCGATCCAACTCGGCGCGCGGGGGGTCCACCGGATCGTCGAGTTGCCGCTCGACGCCGCCGAGCGCGACGCTCTCACGAAGTCCGCCGAGGGCGTCGCGCAGGGCATCGCCGACGTGAAGGCGCTCTCGGCGTGACGACGCGCCGGATTCGCGCCGTCATCCTGGGCGGGACCGGGTACGGCGGCATGGAACTGCTGCGCACGCTGCACGGCCATCCCGTGTTCGACGTCGTCGCGCTGACGAGCCGCAACGACGACGGCGCGGTCGCCGATCGCCTTCCGCACCTGCGCGGCCTGACCGACCTCTGCTACACCAAGGAGGCGCCCGGCGCGCTCGACGCGCTCGTCGCCGAAGCGGACCTGGTGTTCTCGGCGCGCCCCCACGGCGTCGCGGCCGCCGACCTTCCCGGACTGCTCGACCGTCATCCCCACGCGCGGTTCATCGACCTGTCGGGTGACTTCCGACTCAAGGACGCGACGCTCTATCCGCGTTGGTATGGATTCGAGCACCCGCATCCGGAGGTCCTCGCAGAGGCCGCGTACGGTCTGCCCGAACTCGGCGCGCCGAGTTCGAGTCCGCCGCCGCGATTGATCGCGAATCCGGGATGCCACGCGACCGGCGCCCTGATCGCGCTCGCCCCGTTCGTGCTGCAGGGGCTCTTCCCGGGTCGCCCGCACGTGGTCAGCGTGACCGGTTCGAGCGGATCCGGCGCGAAGCCGTCCGCCGGAACCCATCACCCCGAGCGCTTCTCGAACTTCAAGGCGTACAAGCCGCTCGAGCATCAGCACCTGCCCGAGATCGAGCAGGAACTCGGCGGCCTGCGCGTGGACTTCGTTCCGTGCTCGGCGCCGATCGCCCGCGGGATCCACGTGACGGCCTTCGTTCCCGTCGGCAACGCGTCCGAGGAGGACGTCCGTGCGGCCTTCGCGGCGCAGTACGCCGACGCGCCGTTCGTTCGGCCGGTCCCCGGCGATGCGGAGGTCCGCGCGGTGGCGGGCACGGCGTTCGCGGACGTCAGCATCGCCGTGCGCGACGGTACGGCCGTCGTCAACGTCGCCATCGACAACCTCGGCAAGGGCATGGCGGGAACTGCCGTGCAGAACGCCAACCGACTGTTCGGCCTCGACGAGACGGCGGGCCTGTGGCGACCCGGAGCGGGACTGTGACCGACGCCGACGCCCGACTGCGGAACGCGCTGGGCGACCTGCCCTCCGATGCCGCCACCGCGCGCGACATCGAGGATCGCTGGCAGGTCGCCACCTACGCGAAGTGGCCGATCGTGCTCGCGCGCGGCCAGGGCTCCTACGTCGAAGACGTCACCGGGCGTCGCTACCTCGATCTGTACGGCGGACACTGCGTCGCGCTCGCCGGGCACGGTCATCCGCGCCTCGTCGCCGCGATCCAGGCCCAGGCCGAGCGACTCGTCTTCTACAGCAACGTGGTGTACGTCGACGTTCGCGCGATGGCCGTCGAGCGACTCGCGGCGCTCGCGCCGCGCGGACTCGCCCGGGTGTTCCTCTGCAACACCGGCACCGAGGCGAACGAAACCGCGCTGAAGATCGCGCGCAAACACACCGGCCGGCGCCTCGTCGTGAGCATGAACGAGGGATTCCACGGCCGCACCCTCGGATCGCTCGGTGCGACCGGGATCCCCTCGTACCGGGATCCGGCGTGGCCGATTCCCACCGAGCACCGCTACGTGCCGTACGGCGACGAGTACGCCCTCGCGGATGCGATCGACGAGCGGGTCGCGGCGGTCATCGTCGAGCCGATCCCGTCGGTCGGGGGCATCCGGCTGGCGCCCGCATCGTGGTTCCAGGCGCTTCGTCGCCGGGCCGACGCCGTGGGCGCGCTCCTGATCTTCGACGAGGTGCAGACCGGATTCGGGCGGACCGGCACGCTCTTCTACGGCGAACAGGTCGGTGTCACGCCGGACCTGATCACCGGCGCGAAGGGGATGGCCGGCGGATTCCCGGCGGGGGTCACCTTCGTCCGCGAGGACATCGCGGCGGAGATCGCCAAGGGCGAGCAGGGCACGACGTTCGGCGGAGGCCCGCTCGCGGCGGCGGCGATCGCCGCGACGGCGCGGATCCTCACCGAGGAAGGCCTGCCCGCGAACGCTGCGCGCGTCGGGCGCCTCCTCCGCCGCGAACTCGAGGCCATCCCCGGCGTCGTCGGCACGCACGGCGCCGGGCTGATGTTGGGCGTAGACCTCGATCGTCCGGCCGCACCGGTCATCCGGCATCTCTTCGACGAGCACGCCATCCTGACCGGATCGAGCGGCGATCCTCGGCAGCTGCGGATCCTGCCGCCGCTCAACCTGTCCGAGTCCGAGGCCCTTTCGCTCGTGCCGGCGCTGCGCGCCGTGTTGAGCCAGTCGTGAGCGGTCGATCCGACGCGATCCCGCGTCACCTCCTGTCGCTCGCGGACCTCGCGCCGTCGGACTTCGACGCGCTGTTGGACGCCGCAGACCGGTTGCGCGGTCCGCGCGGTCGCGAGCCGCTGCTGCGCGGCCGGCGACTCGGCATGGTGTTTTTCAATCCGTCGCTCCGGACGCGCACCGCCTTCGAGGTCGCCGCGTACGACCTCGGAGCGCATGCCGTGAACCTGCAGGTGGGGGGCGGGCTCTGGAGTCTCGAACATCGAGACGCCGTGACGATGGACGGCCCACACGCCGAGCACGTGCGCGAGGGGTTCGGCGTGCTGTCCCGGATGCTCGACGCGATCGGGGTGCGGGTGTTCGCGTCGCTCATCGACCCGCAGGAGGACGCCCGCGAAGCCGTGCTCGGTGCGATCGCTCGGTCGGCGACGGTGCCGATCCTCAATCTCGAGTCGGCGACGGATCATCCGCACCAGGGGCTCGCCGACGCGTTGACCGTGCGGCGCCGCTTCCGCGGCGAACGGGTGAAGGTCGTCATCGCGTGGGCTCCTCACGTCAAGCCGTTGCCGCTCGCGGTGCCCCACGCGGCGCTGCTCGGTTTCGCGCACGCCGGACACGATGTCGTCGTGGCGCGCCCCGACGGGTTCGATCCGGACCCGCGGATCGTAAGGACGGCCCAGCGCCTCGCGGCGGCCCGCGGCGGGTCGGTGACCGTGACGGCCGATCTCGCCGACGCGCTGCGCGGGGCGCGGGTCGTCTATGCGAAGGCGTGGGGCTCGCGCGCCCTCTACGGCCGGCCCGCCGACGCCGAGGCGGCCGTGCGAGCCCATCCCGACTGGATCGTCGATCGCGCTTCGATGCAGGCTACCGACGAGGCCGTCTTCCTGCACTGCCTGCCGGTTCGCCGGAACGTCGTCGTCACCGACGAGGTGATCGACGGACCGTCGAGCCTCGTCCTCGATCAGGCGGAGAACCGTCTGCACGTGCAGAAGGCGACGCTGCTGCACGTCCTGGGAGTCGAGCCATGAGGGATGTCCGCGTTCTCCGCGAGGCGCTGCCCTACTTGCGCCGCTACCGACGTCAGACGATCGTGATCAAACTCGGCGGCGAGCTCGCCGCCGAGACGGACGCGCTCAAGCGCCTCGCCGAGGACATCAGCCTGCTCGTCCACGTGAACATCCGCGTGGTCGTGATCCACGGCGGCGGTCCGCAGGCGACGCAGATGGCGAAGCGTCTCGGCCTCGAGTCGCGGATGGTGCAGGGCCGACGCGTAACCGACGAGTCCACCCTCGAGATCGCGAAGATGGTGTTCGCGGGCTCGGTCAACGTGGACATCCTTTCGGCGCTGCGCACCGCGGGCGTGCGTTCGGTCGGGTTGTCGGGCGTGGACGGCGAACTGCTCCACGCCAAGCGCCGTCCGCCGACGGTCGTGCGCGGCGCGGCGCCGGGCGAGACCGAGCTGGTCGACTTCGGGCTGGTCGGCGACGTCACCGCGGTGGACGTGGACCTCCTGAACCTGCTTGTGAACAACGGCTACGTTCCCGTCGTGTGCAGCCTGGCCGCCGACGACGAGGGGATCGTGCTGAACGTCAACGCCGACACGATTGCCGGCGCGATCGCCGCGAAGATGGGCGCGCACAAGCTGATCTCGCTGACGAACGTCCCCGGCATCCTCCTCGATCGGTCCGATCCGAAGTCGCTGCTCGAGCGGGCGTCGGCGGATCGGGTCGAAGCGCTGATCAAGGACGGTACGATCTCGGGCGGCATGGTCCCGAAGATCACGACGCTGCTGCAAGCCGTGCGCGAAGGCGTCGAGCAGGCGGTCATCATGAGCGGCCTCGAGGACAGCGCCCTGCTGCTCGAACTGTTCACCGATCAGGGCACCGGCACCTTGATCGATCGCGAGGGGGCGTCGGTGTGAGCGAGGTCGTCGACCTCCTGCGCTCGATCGTCCGGATCCCGAGTGTCTCGGGCGAAGAGCAGGCCTGTCGCGATCACGTGGCCTCCTGGCTCAAGGACGCCGGCCTGCGCGTATGGACGTCGGGGCGCAACGTCCTCGCCGAGCGCACCGGGACGCGCGAGGCCATCGACGATCGCGGCCTCCTTCTCCTGACGCACATCGATGTCGTGCCCGTCGGACCCGGGTGGTCGCGCGAGCCGTTCGACGGAGCGCTCGAACGCGGGCGCGTGTACGGGCGCGGGTCGAACGATGCGAAGGCGAGTGTCGCCGCGATGGCCGTCGCGGCGGCCCGCGCCGACCTGACGCACGCCGCGGGACGAATCGTCCTCGCCTTCGTCTGCGACGAGGAGACGGGCGGCGAGGGGATCGAGGCGTGCCGGGACGAACTGCCGCCGTACGACGCGAGCGTCGTCGGCGAGCCGACCGAAATGGACGTATGCCGCGGGCAGCGCGGACTGTTCCGGGCCCGGCTCGACGTCCACGGAAAGCAGGCGCACGCGTCGCGGCCGTGGGAGGGCGAGAACGCGATCCGCCGGGCGGGTGAGGTGCTGCAATCCCTCGCCACCGTCGATCTCGGCGCTCCCGATCCGCTGCTCGGACCGGCGACGCTCGAACCGACGGTGATCCACGGTGGCACCCGCCCGAACGTCCTTCCGGGCGCCTGCTCGATCGAACTCGACGGGCGCCCGACGCCGGCCTTCGACAACGCGGCGATGGCGGCGGCACTTCGGCGCGCCGTCTCCTGCGACGTGGTGATCCGCAGCGACCGTTTCCGGCCAGTCGTCACGCCGGACGACGCGCGCATCGTCCGCCTCTCGCGCGCGGCGAGTCCCTCCGGACGCGTCCGCGCGTTCGGTGGCGTCTCGGATCTGTTCCACGTCCGGCACCGCCCCGGCGTGGTCATGGGACCGGGTACGAGCGACCAGAGTCATGCGCCGGACGAGAGCGTCGCGGTCGAGCAGGTCGAGGCCGCGGTGCGGGCCTACGACGCGTTGATCCGCGCATGGCTCGGAGACGCGCCGTGAGTCGCAAGAAGCCCACCGCCGCGTCGGGGATCCTGCGCGGGCACCTCGCGAGCGAGGTCCATCCCGCCCTCGCGCGGATCAATGTCAGTTTCCCGGTGGACCGTCGCCTCTGGCGCGAGGACATCGCCGGATCGGTCGCGCACGCCCGGATGCTCGGCGCGAAAGGCATCCTCGAGAAGGGCTCCGTCGCGCGGATCGTCCAGGGCCTCGAGCGGATCGCCGCCGAGTTCGAAGCGGGGACCTTCGCGGAGGATCCTTCCGACGAGGACATCCACATGGCGGTCGAGCGCCGCCTGACGGAACTGATCGGGCCCGACGGCAAGCGACTGCATGTCGGGCGCAGCCGCAACGACCAGGTGGCGACCGACCTCCGGCTGTACCTGATCGCGCTTGGACGACGTGTCGCGGCGGATCTCCTACGCCTGGAGACGGTGCTCGCCGCGCTCGCGACGCGGCACGCCGCCGATCTCGTTCCGTACTACACCCATCTCCAACGCGCCCAGCCCGTGACGTTGGGTCACGTCCTGCTCGCCTGGGTCGAGATGCTCGACCCCGATCGCGTTGCGGTCGCCGCCACGCGCCTGCGGTCGCCGCTCGGCGCGGGCGCGGGTGCCGGGACGTCGTTCCCGCTGGATCGTGCGGCCACCGCCCGCGCCCTCGGCTTCGAGGGGGCGGCGCGCAACAGCATCGAGGCGGTCTCCTCGCGGCGCGACGCGGTGCTGGTCCTGGCCCACCTCGCGTCGATCGCCACGACGCTGTCACGGTTCGGCGCGGATGTCGTGCTCTGGGCGAGTCGCGAGTTCGGATTCCTTCGGCTCGACGACGCGGTGAGCACGGGCAGCTCGATCATGCCGCAGAAGCGCAACCCGGACGGGGCCGAACTGCTGCGCGCCAAGGCGACCGTGGTGAACGGAGCGCTCGCGCGTCTCCTGGAACTGCAGCGAGCGCTGCCGCTCGGCTACGCGAAGGACCTGCAGGAGGACAAGCGCTGCGTGTTCGATGCCGAGGACGCGACCCGCGAGATGATCGCGGTCGCGACCGCGATCCTCGAGCACGCATCGTTCGACACGGCCCGGATGCGGGAGGCCGTCGTGGATCCGTCGGGGCATATGCTCGCCACGGAGATGGCAGACTTCCTCGTAGCGAAAAGCGTCCCGTTTCGCGATGCGTACGCCGCCGTCGGCGGCCTCGTGCGCAAGGCCGAGGCGCGCGGCGTCGGTCTCGCCGATCTCGCCGACGCGGACTTCGCGGCGGCGCACCCCGCCCTGACGCCCGACGTGCGCCGTGTCCTCGACCCGGATCGCGCCGTGGCGCGCCGTCGCCTCGTCGGCGGGCCGGCTCCGTCGAACGTCCGCCGCGAAGCCGCGGCCTGGACCCGCCGACTCGCGAGGGGTTGATCCCCACCTCGCCCGACGGACGATCGTCGGCGGGTATCCGTTCAGGTGGTCTCTGACCTTGCGGAGGAACGGCTTCGTAGATCGGGGGCGATCAGGCCGCCGTGTCGGGCTCGAGTGATCCACCACACATCGCCCTCCACGGCGACCTTTTTCCGCTCCCCGCCTGCGAACCCGGCCCGGCGGTCAAGGCGAAGGGAAGGCATGCCCTCGGCGGATTGAGTCGTTAGGGGATCTGCGGCAGGAGCGCCGGTCCTGAACGGGTACCTCGCTCGACGGACGATCGTCGGCGGTCCGGTCTCGGCGGGCCGCGGGACTCGCATGAAAAGCGTGCATTCCCGCGTGCGTCGCGTTCCATGGATGCGCGAGGCGACTTCCGCCCCGGAGATTCCGGTCATGGCCAAGGGTCAAGTCAACAAGGGCAAGCAGAACAAGCCCAAGCTCACCGCGAAGGAGAAGGACGCCAAGCGCAAGGAGAAGCGCGCGAAGAAGGCCGGCGCCTGATCGGTCGGACGACGCGGGGAGTCCCACCCGCGGTCCTCGTGGTGTCCGGCGGACGGCGGGACCTGGAGGAAGGCGATCCGTTCGGGGCGCCGACCTTGGGGACGTACGTCCTCCTCGATCCGGGGCGAGGGCGTGCGCGGGCTCGGGGCAACGGAACCCGGACGCCCGGGTAGGCCCGCCGCGAACCACTCCCTGTCGACGGACCGGGCGGCGGGCTAGACTGCCGTTGGTCCTTATCCGATGACCCACCTCCTGCGCCCCCGCCGACCCCTCCCCGCGACGATCGCGTGGGTGCTCGTGCTCGTCGCGGCCATTCCCGGTTGCGGCAGCGGTGGAGGAGGTGGGCGCGACGATCCGGGATCGACCTTCCGGCTGCTGACGAGCACGCCTCTGTCGTCCAGCGTCAACGTGCCGCGCGACCAGGTCGTCATGGTGCGGCTCACCGAGGCCGTCGATCCGGCCTCGGTCCGCCCCGATACCGTCACGGTACGCACCGCCCTCCAGCAGATCGTGGCCGGGTCGACCGCGCACATTCCCGGCGGCAACGGTTCCGAGATCCGTTGGACGCCGGCGGCGTTGATGCCCCCTTCGGCCGATCTCGTCGCGACGGTCGCGTCGGACCTCCGGAGCATGCTCGGTTCGACGCTCGGTCGTCCGGCGACGATCTCGTTTCGCACGGCGCCGACCGTCGATCCACATGACCTGCCGAGGCAGAACGATCTGCGAGCCGCTCTGGGCGGACTCGCCGTGGGCCGGCAGCGCCACGTCGCGACGAAGCTTCCCGATGGCCGCGTGCTCGTTGCGGGTGGGTTCCTGAGGCAGCCCCCGGGGGTCGGACTGTTCACCGACGTGCTCGAGACTTTCGACCCGGTCGAGGACCGATTCTTCACCCAGCCTTACGTGTTGCGGAGGGCGCGCGCGATGCACGCGCAGATCCTGCTCGCCGACGGTCGGGTGCTCGTCTGCGGCGGCCGAATCGAGTCCTCTCCGGGCGTCTTGGCGGTCACCGACGAGTCGGAACTCGTGACGCCGGGCATCGGGTGCGTTTCGACCGGGAGCATGAACACCGCGCGGTACGACCACGCCGTCGTGCGACTCGCCGACGGTCGAGTGCTCGTCTGCGGCGGCACGGACGCGGGGGGTGCGGATCTCGACGACGCCGAGGTGTTCGACCCGCAGACCGGGACCTGGACCGTGTTCCCGGGGCGGATGAACGCGAGGCGCGCCACGCACGGCATCGTGCCCTTCGGCCCCGATCGGTACCTCGTGATGGGAGGCAGCGTGACCGCTCGCTACGCCGAGGTCCTCGACGTCGTCGCCGGCACGTTCACCTCGACGAACGTGCCCGAGCACGAGGGCCAGCGGTTCGGCCCCGTCGTCGGTGTCTACGCGAGCGGGGCCGCGATGTTGGCGGGCGGCGACCTCACCGGCAACGTCGTCTACGCGTATGCCGGATCCGGCTTCCTCCAGAACAGCGGCAGTCCCCTCTCGCGGCCCCGTTCTTACGCGACCGCGACGCGGATCGGGCCGGATCGCTTCTTCATCGTCGGCGGCATCGACTTCGCGAACGAGTGGCTCGACGGGACGTGCGACGTCGTCATCGAGGGGGGGGTGGGCGGCAGCGGCACCTTCGCCACGGAGGTCGCGTTCCCCACCGGCATGGCGAGCCATACGGCGACGCTGCTCGACGACGGCAACGTGATGTTCTGCGGCGGCATCAACATCAACGGGCAGGGCGACAGCCTGAAGGCGACCTACATCCTCGAAGTCGATTGACGGACGCGGACGCCGCCGAAGAGGGCGTCCGTTCGGCCGTCCGGGGCGGACCACGCCGATGGCGGCGCATCCTGCATCGGACCGTCGCCCGGCCGCCAGCGTGCGCCGGTGCCGACGACCTCGAACGGCACGCCGCCGAGTTCCGCAGCGGTCATGCAGAACGTGCTGCCGAGCGTCCCCAGGACGGCGGCGCAGCGAGCGAGCGCGAGCAGGTCGACGAACGCGTCCTCGACGGCCGCGCGCGAGATCCGGTCGCGTCCGCGCTTGGGCAGCGTTCCGACACGGTCGTCGCCGAAGCGTCGGAGGGCCTCCGCCTCGACCGACGCGTCGTCGGTGGCGACGAGGAAGCGCGTTGCGGCGTCCCCGTCGACGCACCTCGCCATGGCGTCGAAGAACGCCGAGAGCGGCGTTCTGGCGATGGCCCAGGCGTGATCGCCGCGCCGGATGTGGATGCCGACCCGCGATCCGAGATCGAGCCCGGCGGAGAGGGCGTCGAGGCGGTCGCGCACCGCCGACGACGCTCGCAACCACCCAAACCCCTCGTCGCCGACGCAGAAGCGCGTCCACGTCTTGACGAGGAACGGTCGCGACGCCGGAAGGTCGCGCTGCGGCGAGCCGTCGCCCTCCAGCCAACGCATGATGCGTTCGCGTCCGATCCGCACGCCGCCTCGCGCACGCCAGGCGGCGTGCCGCAGACGACGCCGCGCGCGGTCGATGTGGTGGCTCGGGCGCCACGATCGCACCGTGACGAGTTCCGCCGGGGCCTCGACGAGCACGTCCAGGGGCACGGCCAACGGGTCGTCGAGAGTCCAGTCCACGACGACGTCGCGCGATTGCGCCCGCGCGAGGGCGACCGCGCCGTCGAGTGCCCGAATCCGGTTCGCGAGACCGTTCATCGGTTCGACGAGCAACGGCGCACCACGCGTCATCACCCCCCCGCATCACGCATTGAGGATGTGAATGGCCTTCTTGTGGACGGCTTCGGCGGCTTCCATCAGCGACTCGGGCCAGGTCGGATGCGCGTGCACGGTCAGCGCGACGTCTTCGGTGGTCGCGCCCATCTCGATCGCCAGGGCGGCCTCGGCGACGAGGTCGCTCGCCTGGTAGCCGACGGCCGAAAGCCCGAGCAACTCGTCGGTGTCGGCATCGGCGATCATCTTCACGAAGCCGTCGCTCGCACCCACCGAAAGGGCCCGCCCGAGCGCGGTGAACGGGAACTTCCCGACGCGCACCTTGCGACCGCTCGCCGCGGCCTCGTGCTCCTGGAGGCCGACGGTGCCGATCTCGGGGTGGGTGAACACCGCCGAGGGCATCGCGCGCACGTCGTAGACGGACGCCTTGCCCGCCGCGTGTTCCGCCGCGACGATGCCCTCCTTGCTGGCCTTGTGCGCGAGCCACGGGAGGCCGGCGACGTCGCCGATCGCGTAGATGTGGGGGACGTTCGTCCGGCGGCTGGCGTCCACGGTGAAGTGCCCCGTGCGGTCGATCGTCAGTCCCGCGGCGGCGGCGTTCACGCGATCGCTGTTCGGCTTGAAGCCGATCGCGCAGAGCACGAGATCGCTTTCGATCGCGAGCTCCTTGCCCTTGGCGTCCTTCGCCTTGACGACGACGGTGCCGTCCTTCTTCGTCTCCAGCCCGGTCGCGCTCGTCTGCTTGAGGATCTTGCCGCCGGCCTTCTGGATCGCGCGCTCGACGACCTTCACGCACTCGGGATCGACGCCCGGGAGCAGCGCGTCGGTCAACTCGATCACCGTCAGGTGCGCACCGAGACGTTGGAACACGGTGCCGAGTTCGAGGCCGATGACCCCGCCGCCGATCACGGTGAAGCTCTTCGGCACGCGGTCGACATCGAGCGCTTCGCGGTACGTCAGGACGTTTCCGCCGATCGGCAGGAACGGCAGCGTCGCCGCGCGCGCGCCGGTCGCGATGATGCACTTCTCGAAGCGAATCGTGCGCTTCCCGCCGTCCGCGTCGGCCACCGTCAACGTGTTCGGCGACGCGAACTCGGCATGGCCGTGGATCGTCGTGACGCCGTTCTTCGAGAGCAGGAAGCCGACGCCCGTCGTCAGGCGGTTGACGATGGCGTTCTTCCACTCCTGGAGCTTCTTGCCGTCCACGTCGACCGCACCGGCCGTGATCCCCATCGTGTCGGCGTGGCGGATCTTGTCGACGAGACCGCTCGCGTAGATCAGGCTCTTCGAGGGGATGCAGCCGACGTTCAGGCAGACGCCGCCGATCCGATCCTCCTCGATCACGGCGGTCTTCAATCCGCACTGGGCGCCGCGAATCGCGGCCACGTAGCCGCCGGGCCCGCTGCCGATCACGACGAGTTGGAATGCGTCCTCGGCCATCGCCGCCTCCTCGCTGCCGGTCAGACCGGCAGGTTTCGTTCCAGCCTGCTCTGCTGATCCCTCAACAACGCGGGTACGTCCGCCCACACGTCGGTGAAGAGGGTCGCGGGGTCCGGCGGTCCGGCGCTCTCGACGGCGGCGATCGCGTCCGTGATGCGCTTGCCGGCCGTGGCGAGGAAGGCTTCCTCGCGGCCATCGTCCCACCGACCGCTCGCCTTCAGCCAGGCGCGATGCCGCAGCAGCGGATCGCGCTTCTCCCACACCGCGGCCTCGCGTTCGTCGCGGTACTTCGTCGGGTCGTCCGACGAGGAGTGCCCGCCCAGACGGTAGGTGAGGCACTCGACGAACGTCGGGCCCTCACCCTTCCGCGCGCGCTCGACCGCCGCCGCGACCGCGACGTAGCACGCGAGGACGTCGTTGCCGTCGACGCGGACGCCGGGCATCCCGTAGGCGCGGGCCTTGACCGCAAGGGTCTCGCTGGCCGTCTGCATCGACAGCGGCACCGAGATCGCCCATTGGTTGTTCTGGCAGACGAACACGACCGGCGCCTTCCAGACCCCGGCGAAGTTCAGCGCGGCGTGGAAGTCGTTCTCGCTCGTCGCCCCGTCGCCGAGCCACGCGCCCACGACGCGTCCGGACTCACCGCGAATCTGCATTGCGCGCGCGGCGCCGGCCGCCTGCGTCAGCTGCGTCGCGATCGGCGAACTCAGCGAGACGTAGTGTGCGTCACGGTCGCTGTAGTGACACGGCATCTGGCGACCGTGCGTCGGATCGGCGGCGTTGCCGAAGCACTGCGCGATGTAGTGCTCGAGGCGCATCCCGCGCCAGAGCGCCACGGCACCCTCGCGCAGCGCCGGAAAGACCCAGTCCTTCGCATCGAACGCGGCGCCGCTGCCGAGCGTCGCGGCCTCCTGGCCCTTCGCGGTGCCGTAGAAGCCGATGCGCCCCTGCCGCTGGAGATTCAGCATCCGCTGATCGAGCGCGCGCTGGAACAGCATCGCCTCGAGGAACCGCTCCGCGAGTCCCGAGGGCAACGTGGGAACGGGCGCCACCTCGCGCCCGGTCTCGTCGACGAGCGCGAACAGGCCGAGGGGACCCGGGGCGAACGGGTCCGCTGCGCCGCGCGCCGCGGCGGCCGAGGAAC
>CAZPGF010000033.1:0-26293 GCA_964586025.1 uncultured Planctomycetales bacterium | reverse complement strand
ACAGGCTGCCAATTCGACGCAGATCACCCATCGGGATGGGAAATCCAGGCTTAGAAGTTTCCCGAGGCCGCCTCCTTCAAGATCGCCATGTCCAGTTGCTGGTCGGCCACGATCTTCTTCAACCTCGCGTTCTCACGCTCAAGGTCTTTCAGGCGCTTGGCCTGGTCCACCTTGAGCCCGCCGTACTCCTTCCGCCACCGGTAGGTCGTGTTCGCCGTGATCGCCAGCTTCTTGAGCACGGAAACCATCGGCTGGCCGTCGGCCAGCTCGACCTCCGCCTCGCGAAGCTTCCGGATGATGTCCCCAGTCGTGAACGTCTTCCTCGGCATGGCTTGCTCCTTGTAAGGGTCTTGCTTCTACAACAGCCACGTGGCACAGGCTGAGGGGGGCAGGTCAGTGAGACAGAGCGGCGTTCCCTCGCGAGGTCAACGTGCCCTGGGGCGCGCACCCATGTTCCTGTGCATCCTGCTATGCGGGTGCGGGCACCTCGTCAGGAGCCAACGTTGCGCCGAGCGCGGCGAGGTCATCGGCCGCGAATGTGGCGAGAAGCTGCGGGTGCGCTCCGCCCGCCCCCACGTTGAAACGAGATAGCCGCTGGTCGTCCTGCGAACCAGGGATGGGCATGAACTCGGTCGACTCGGATCGAACCTGCGCCACCGGGAAGCCCGATCGAATTGCTTGGACCTTCAACCACAGGTCATCGTGTCGAGGGCAACACGACATGAAATCCGTACCCGCGGCCTTGAGTCGTGCGAGAAACGCAGGCGGGTAGATGACGCCCGACACCCCCGTCGCGAAGTTCCGGTGGTCGGGATGCGTGTCCTGGCACGGCGTCCACTCCTTATAGGCTAGGATTCGTCCCCTGGTGAGTTCCATCCGGTGGACACGAAACGCATGAATCACGTGCGGCCTCTGGCGGTACGCGCGCATGAGCTCCAGCAACCAGGTACGCGGGTACAGCGCGTCGTCGTCCGCCGTGATGAGCGGCCTTGTGAATCGGTCCTCCGTCTCAAGGTACGGAAAGTACTTGGTGTGGGGACCGTAGTTCTCCACGGCCCGTACCTCGAGCCCGCGCGCCACGAGTCGGTGCAACGTCGCGGGAAGCGGGTGTCGAGGATCCCTTCCACCGAGCCAGAGCATCATTCGGCTGGGCCTCTCGCAGCCGCGAGCGATCGACTCGATCGCCGCGTACGCCGATTCGAGCCGCCGCCCGTAGGTGGCCATCGACACGACGGGACCGGACGGCGAGAGGATCGATGCCCGCGAGAGCCGATTGCGCCATGCGGCGCGAACCATGGCGACGTGTGCCCGAGTCCCGTCCACGCGCCTGCGCAGGCGGCGGAAGGCGTTCTGGCGCGACGCCCGTGCCCTCGCCGCTGCGGACCACCGCCGACGGAGGACATCCGACTTCTGGGCCCGTAACGACCGATCCCGACGAACACGGAGTTCCGCCAGCAGGCTCTCGTCCGGCTCGACCGCTGCCGCGATCGCCTGATCGACCTCGTAGAAGCCGAGCGCCTCCAAGTGACGTGTGATCACCAAGACTCGTCCGCTGCGATCGACGTCGATCCCCTTGATCCCGCCCTCCCGGGCATCGACCCGACGGCGCCAGAAGGTCTCGTCGTCCGTCATGCGCACCCATCGCGTGGTCGTGTCGGCGGCGTTCCATCGCTCGCCGTGCCGATCGACCACCAACAGATACGGACTCGCGGAATCGCCCACCAGGAGTCGTCGGTCGTCCCCCGCGAATCGCAGCCCGTGAGGACATACAAGACCCGGGACAACGAACGTTGGAGGGGTCTTTGGCCCGAGCGCGGGCCCGTCCTCGTAGAAGAGCACCTGCCCGAAGACATGGTTGCTCACGGCAACCCACCGTCGGTCAGCGCTCACATCGATCCCGTCCGGAATGGCAAGCCCCGACTCGATGCGGACTCCTTCGCTCGCGAGCCGCATCGGGTCTCCGAGATCCACCGAGTGGGCGCTCACGGTATGCCAGTCGTTGTTGCAGACGAGCAGCCTGCGGCGATGTGGATTTGCGTCGTCAGGTGAGACGGCGACCGATCCCGGCGTCTTCACGTACGTGCGTCCAGCCCGCCGGGAGCGGAACACGCCCGCGGGTTCGAGGCGGTACTCGCCAGGCTCGTTGGCCGCACGCGAGATGTCGAAGATCACGACGTCGCCCCGCCTGTTGGCGACGACCAGATGATCGTCGTCCAGGAAGTGCAGACCGTGGGGCTGGCGCAGGGCCCGCGACGTGATGATGGATGCTTGACCCAGCGCGATCCGGGGGGACCCATCGCCCGCCTCGATGCGCACGGGCAGGAGCACGATCCGATTCGCCAGGAACTCGGCCGTCGTCACGAACGTGCCGCTCGGTGCGAGCTTGACGTCTTCCGTACGTCCGAGACCGTCGAGCAGGAGACGAGTTTCCGCCGGTGCGCCGAACGACAGGGGCGATACACCGCTGGTGGACATGGCGGGAACTCCGTCACCTGACGTCGAGGACACGCTACCGTCGCCGAAGTTCGCTCGCCAACGGATCGACGGCGCGCGGCTCGTTCCGTCGGTCCGGCTCCCCGGCGACGCAGGCCGCCCTCGGTCGGCCAAGGCGCCCGGCGCCTGCCGTCAGCAGCGCGTTCGCGGCGGCTTGCGGCTGCACTCCTGCGCGGTCGGCGAGGCGAAGCCCTTCGCCTTGGCGTGGGACCACATCTTCTCGATCGTCGCGGTCGCGTCGGGCGTGGCGCACTGGGTGTCACCGTAGTCGATGTCCACCGGACCGATGCGTTTCGCCGCGGCGAGTGCGGCCTTCCGCAGACCTGCGGAGCGCCCTCCGATCGTGATCAGCGACTGATTCAACGGAACGCGCATCGCGTTGGGTGCGGCATGGATGCGTTGCACGATCTCGTCCAGTCGCTCGTTGAACCACGCGTCGGGAACGGCGAGATCGCGAGCAGCCAGTTGTGAGACGAGCCCCCATCCGGCGCCGACGAGCGCTTCGTCCTTCGACGCAAGCCACCGCTCCGCAAGCGCGAGGCCGTCCGATCGTTCGGCGCCGATCATCGAGACGTAGCCGACGCACAGGCGGACCGTCGTCTCGCGCGCCCATCGATCCAGGTCCCGCAGGCGCAACCGCGACGGATCCGCGATCTTGAACGCGAGGTTGCGAGCGTCGAAGTTGCCGGTCTCCCAGAGGCTCATCGCAAGGTCGTGGTTCACGCCGATCTTCTTCACCAGCGATCCCAACGTCGCGAAGCTGACGCCGAACAGCGGCTCGGCCGCGCCGTGGCGCAGGTAGGTCTTCTTCGTCTGCGAGCTGCCGGCCTGCTCCAGAACCTTCATCACGTCCTCGCAGGTCATGGCCGTTCGCGAGGCGGCGGCGCCCTTGGGGACAGCGGACTTCGAGGTGCGGGTACGGGCGACGGCCATGGTTGAGCCTCCGGTGGGCGGGCGAGACGACGGCGAGCATAGCGACACGGGCGAGCCGAGGACACGGACGGCGCGAAACGGCCGGGGTCCCGGGCGACCCGGGCCCGAACGGGGCCCCTTCCCGCGCACCGATCGGAGGTCGTCGGCATGGGCCGACCACCCATGCGTCGCAGCATGCCCCGCCGGCCCGGGCCCGCAGGCAGGGCGCGGGGTCGCCGCGAAGGGCGACGCGGGGTGCTCCGTTCTTGCACGACGCGGCGGCCGAGCGCACCCGGTCTGCGAGACCGCACGTCCGCGACCGGTGCCCGTTCCCGTCGACATCGTCGCGAACCCGGCGAGAGCGAGGCGAGAGACGATCGACGGTCCGGAATCGGCCCGGATCGGTGGTCTGTCCCCATCGAGGAGCCGACTTCGGGGCGGCGACGACTCGTGGCGACGGGTTCGCCGGGCGCAGCGGGCGGCCTACGGGAACGAGCTCAACCGTCCAAGCCCCCCGAAACGAATGCGCGGAGACGCGGCGCGGGGCTCACCAACGCACGGCCATCTGGACGCCGCGCAGCAGGGCGGTGAGCGCCTCGCGATCGGACGCGGCGAGCCGTGCGGAGCCGCGACTGACGAGCGTGATGGTCAACACCTGGTCGTCGAGGACCAGCACCGCGGAGTGCGCGGGAGTGCCGGGCGGTTCGTTCGCCGCGGGGTGCGCGAACAGCCACGCGACGTGCCCATCGACGCCGAGCGGCACCTCTTCGAGCGAACCGCCACCGTCGCGAGCGGACCTCGCGCGCAGTCGCTCCGCGACCGACTTCGCGTCGTCGCCGCGCTGCAGCGACTCTCCGCGGATCGTCAGGAACCCGTCCGCCCATCCGTCGCCGTCCGGCAGTCGCTCCTCGGCGAACAGCCACTCGCCCCGCAACGATGCAAGCATCGGCGTCGGAACGAACTTCGGCGGCATGTCGAACGCGAGCAATCGCACCGGGTAGCGCCCCTCGGAGGACTCGACGAGGTCGTTCAACTGCACCCGACGGCCCTTCGGGAAGAGACCGCGCGTCGGCTTGACGTCGAGGTTTTCGATCACGGCGTCGAGGGTCGTACCACCACCCTTGAAGTCCAGCGCGATGTAGCAGAGTTTCTCGACGCCGGGCGGCTGGAAGAGCAGACACGCGCACTGGAACACCGACTCCGGCCCCTGGTAGTCGTCCGGACGCGCCATGTACGGGGCCGACCGCCACGCCGCGAGCGGCTTCCCCATGACGCGGATCGTGATCTCCCGGAGGGAGATGGAACTCGTGGTGATCGTCCACCCGACGCGCTTGTACTTCTTCGCCAGGTCGGCGGCGAACGCGCGGGCGGCGCGCGCCGCGCGATCCTTCGGTTGCTCCTCCGGCTGCGCCTCCGGCATCGCTACCGCACCCGTGTAACACATCGAGACGCTGCCGCCGATGTCGTTCAGGTACTGGAGGATGAGACCCGCGCCATCCAGGCTGGTCGCGAAGTTCGGCGAGTGCCTCGGCGCCATGTGCCAGAACCGTTCCCGCAACGGCAGGACGAGACTCAGACGATCGTCGAGCGGCACGCTCACGGTGGTCGGGCGATCGTCGATTCGCCGGCCCCGGAGAGGGGCTGGCTCCTTGCTCTCCGCGACGGCGAACGGGAGCCCGCACAGAAGCGCACCCGAAACGAATGCGGAGACGAAACGCATGGCCGAACCTCCACCCGCCGCGAACGCGCCGCCGCGGCGCAGATGCGTGACGGCGCAAGGTAGCGCGGCGCCACGGCCCGAGCGAGGACGCCGTGGCCGAACGCCCGGGCGAGGCGCCGCGCACCCATCGGGCCGGGGCGCGCCTTCCGTTCGCGTTCACCGCCGGGCGAGGTTCGCAGACGGCGCGCGGGGTCGCCGTGGAGGGCGACGTAGAGCGGAGCACCCCAGCGCGACACGGCGGCGCGAGCACTTCCGATCCGCGACGACGCACGAGCGAGAAGGGTTACCCGTCGTGGGCGACCCGGGTCGGGGTAGTCTCCCCGCCCATGCCCCTCCCCCTCCTCGGCGCGATCGTGCTCGTCGTCCTCGCGTTGGGCTACCGCGGGTACGGCCGGCTCGTCGAACGAGAACTCGGCTTGGACGACGCGCGCACGACACCCGCCGTCGAATGCCCGGACGGCGTCGACTTCGTCCCGACCAAGCCCTTCTATCTGCTTGGCCAGCACTTCAGCGCGATCGCCGCGGCGGGGCCGATCGCCGGACCGATCATCGCCTGCCAGGTCTTCGGTTGGCTGCCCTGCGTGCTCTGGATCGGGCTGGGCGTGGTCTTCATCGGCGCCGTGCACGACCTCACCGCGCTGTTCGCCTCCCTTCGCCATCGCGCCCAGTCGATCGGTGCGGTCGTCCGCGAGAACGTAGGCCCGCGCGCCTGGGCGGCGTTGCTGGGCTTCATCTGGTTCGCGCTGGTGTACGTGATCGTCGCGTTCGCCGACATCACCGCGGCGACCTTCGTCTCCGGCGGCGAGGAACTCGACGGCGTCTCCGGGACGTTCAATCCCGGCGGCGCGGTCGCTGCGGCCGCCACGATGTACCTCGTCCTCGCGGTCCTCATGGGCGTCATCCAGCGCTTCGTCGGGCCGCCGCTCTGGCTCCTCACCGCGACTTTCGTTCCGGCGACGCTGGGGGTCGTCTGGTTCGGAACGCACGTATCGACCTGGCTCCTCTTCGGCCACACGACCTGGGTCGTGCTGATCCTCGCGTACTGCTTGGTGGCGGCGCTGCTGCCGATCCGCTTCCTGCTGCAGCCGCGCGGCTTCCTCGGCGGGTTCGTGCTCTACCTCGCGCTCGCGGTCGGTGTCGCGGGGATCTTCCTCGGGGGATTCCAGATCCGACAACCGGCGATCACCGACCGTCCCCTCGTCGGCCTGGACGGCGGGCTGTTTCCGTTCCTGTTCGTCACGATCGCATGCGGCGCGTGCAGCGGTTTCCACGGGTTGGTCTGTTCCGGGACGACGTCGAAGCAGATCGCACGCGAGTCGCACTGCCGCCCGATCGGCTTCGGCGCGATGCTGCTCGAGGGATTCGTCGCGCTCATCGCTCTCGCGACCATCCTCGTGCTCTCCCCCGCCGAGTCCAAGGGTCTCAAGCCCGGCGCGATCTACGGCGACGGCATGGCGCACTTCGCGACCACGTTTCTCGGGGACGGGGCGCTCGCCGTGGCGCGCACCTTCGGGGCCATGGCCTTCTCGACGTTCGTCTTCGATACGCTCGATGTCGCGACCCGACTCGGCCGATACATCCTCCAGGAACTGACCGGGAAGTCCGAGCGCGCATCGGCCCTGGTCGCCACGGCGATCACGGCGGACGTCCCGCTGGCGATCCTCCTGGCGGCGGGCGAGGGGAAGTACATCATGTTCTGGACCCTGTTCGGCTCGTCGAACCAGTTGCTTGCCGCGCTGACGCTCCTCGGCGTCTCGGTCTGGCTGCGACGTTCGGGGCGCCGCTGCTGGTACACGGTCGCGCCGATGTTGTTCATGTTGGCGATCACCGTGACGTCCCTCTTCGGACAGGTCGTCACGTTCCTCGGGAGCGTTCCCGAGAGGGGCGGGATCGCGCTCGCCAACGGCGGCGTCGCCGTCGTGCTCCTGCTCCTTGCCGCGATGCTCACCTTCGAGTCGGCGCGGGCGTTCTTCTCGGCGGGACGCCCCGCCCGGATCGCGGCCCCATGAACGTCGCGCCGCTCGATCCGCACGCTTCCGCCGTCGTCTCCTGACCGGCACCGACGCCGCCACGACTCGGGGGGCATGTTCGGAGGTCATTGGTCCGACGAACGCACGGCTTTGCCGATCGGGAGCGATCCGGCCGACGCATCGGGCGCGAAGAGTCCCCCGTACGCCTCGCCTCGGCGACGGCTCGCAGCGAGGGGAATCGCCGGGCGCGGCAGAAGGCCGATTGGGGTCGGCTCTACGGCCGGCGATCGCGTCGGAACAAACTGACGAGCAGGTAGCGGAACGCCCGTGTCGAGGACGGCCGACGCCGCCACCATGCCCAAAGGTGCGGCCGGGCCGATCGCCACCGTCCGGCGCGGACGAGCAGCAGCGCGCGGCGCCGCGCGATCTGGCGACGCACGTTCGACGAACTCGTCGTGAGGAGGGCGTATCGCTCCAGAATCGCAAGGTGGTCGTGCGCCACGCCGTCCCGATCGCGCGTCTTCTGCCCGGTCTGACCATCTCCGCCCTCGTGGCGCCGCCAGCTCGCCCGCAACGAGGGATTCACGACGAGCCGCCGACCCGCGAGATGGAACCGGAACAGGAAGTCCGTGTCCTCGCTGACCTTGAACTCGGAGGAGTACCCGAGGCCCCGCGCTATATCGGTGCGCACCATGAGCGCCGACGGCAGGCCCCACGCGCCGTCGAGCATCGCGTCGAGCGAGATTGGCGGCTTCCATCCGCGGCTCGCGAACACAGAAGGCTCGCGGCGGTCCCACGAACCGAGGTAGCGCGCGTCGCACAGAACCGCGTCGACGTGGGGATGGGCGGCGGCGACCGACAGTTGCCCCTCCAGGTAGTTCGCGTCCCACAGATCATCGTCGTCGAGAAACGCGATCCACGGTGCCCGCGCCTCGGCGAGTCCGCGATTGCGCGCGGCGGCCGTCCCGCCGTTCGCTTGCCGCACGATGCGGAGCCGCGGGTCGTCACCGAACGCGGCCTCGATCGCGTCCGCCGACCCGTCGGTCGAGCCGTCGTCGATGACGACGACCTCGATGTCGCGCTCGGTCTGCTCGACCGCGGATCGCACGGCCTCCCGCGCGAGGTCACGCCGATTGAACACGGTAATGAGCGCGGTGACCTTCGGCACGGGGCCCCCTATGCGTCCCCATCGCCCGCGGCGCGTTCGGTCGCCGCGGCCACGGTCGCAGCCCCGGGGAACCGCGCGGCGTTCGCCGGCTGCGAGGGCGGCGCCGCACGCTCCCCGATCTGCTGACGCCACATCGCGTAGTACAGGCCCAGGCGCTTCACCAACTCGTCGTGCGTTCCCATCTCGACGATGCGGCCCTTCTCCAGCACGAGAATGCGGTCGGCGTGCGCGATCGTCGCGAGGCGATGCGCGATGAGGATCGTGATCCGACGGCGTTCGTCGGCGAGGGAGCGCAGCACGCTCGTGATGTCGTGCTCGGTGATGGAGTCGAGCGCCGACGTCGCCTCATCGAAGATCAGGATGCGCGGATCGCGCAACAGCGCGCGTGCGATGGAGACGCGCTGACGTTCGCCACCGGAGAGCCGCACCCCGCCCTCGCCAAGCCGGGTGTCGAGCCCCTCGCCGGCCCGATCGAGCAGAGGTCCCGCCGCGGCATCCCGGAGCGCACGGAGCATGTCCTCGTCGGTGGCCTCGGGCGCGACGAGCGCCAGGTTCTCTCGAATCGATCCGGAGAAGAGCTGCGGATCCTGCGGCACGAAACCGATCTGCCGCCGCACGCGATTCGCGCGCAGCTCGCCGACCGAAACGTCGTCGAGACGAACGCTGCCGGACGTCGGCGCGTAGAGCCCGAGCAGGAGGCGGACGAGCGTGCTCTTGCCCGACCCGGACGGCCCGACGAACGCGATCGTGTCCCCGCGCTCCGCGGCGAACGAGATGTTCGCCACCGCGTCGTTCGAGGCGCCCCGATAGCGAAACGTGACGTCGCGGAACTCGATGCGGTCGATCGGGCCGATGTCCACGGGATCGTCCGGACGCCGCTCGATCGGCAGGGCGAGCAGTTCGGAGAGCGCGTCGAGGGAGGCCTCCGCCTCGCGCGCCTGCAGCAGCACGCGACCGAGTTGCTGCAGCGGCTGGAAGACGATGTTCAGGAGAAACTGGGAGGAGACCAGTTCGCCGGGCGAAAGCACCTCGCGAAAGATCAGCCAGAGCAGGAGGAAGAGGATCGACTGGCGAAGGACGTTGACGAAGACCGCCTGCGCAAACGAAAGGGCACGCACGCGGCGCACCTTGTCCATCTCCAGATCGAAGATTCGCTGCGTCGTGCCTTCCAGGCGACGGATCTCGGGGAACGTCAGGCCGAAACTGCGGATCAGTTCGATGTTGCGCAGCGACTCGGTCATCGTCCCCTGCAGGCGGCGCGTCTCTCGCACGACATCGCGCTGCGTCGTCCGGATCTTGCGCCCGAGGAACCCCGAGATCGTGGTGAGGCCGACGAGTCCGACGACGAACACGGGCACGAGCAGCCAGCTCTTCGTGGCCGCATACCAGACGAGGAACACGAGTCCGACGAGGGTCGAGAAGACGACGTTGACGGAACCATCGAGGAACCGCTCGACGTCCCCGCGCACCTTCTGCAGCAGGGCGACGGCTTCGCCGCTGCTTCGTCCGTCGAACTCGCTGTAGGAGAGCCGGAGGTGGTGACGCATGCCATCGTTGAATAGCCGCATGCCCGCCGCCTGGACGACGTGGGTCAGCACGTAGGAGTGCATGGTCCGCGCGAAGCGCGAAACAAGCGCCACCAGGACCGCGGCGCCGAGCCAGAGCAGCACGCCGCGCACACGGGCGCCCTCGCCCATCGATGCCCCGCCGATCACGTAGTGGTCGAGGATGTGACCGAGGATCAGGGGATCCACGAGATCCAGCACCTGCGCGACGCCGGCGAGCGCGAGCGCGATCACGACACGCCCACGATGAGGCTTCAGGTACGGCGCGAGCTTGGCGAGGGTCGTGCGCACAGGGGTCCCCGCGGAACGGCCGGCATGATGCCCGGTCCGTTCGCTTCCGTCTCACACGGCCTCAGGGTAGGTGCTCGACGAGGCGGTCGAGCAGCCACTCGACCGAGGGGCTCGTCGCGGCGTGGACGCCGCCGTGCGACTCGCTCGACACGGGGTCCCCCGGCGGCGGGTCGACCGGGACGCCGTTCACGATGATCCCGTGAGCGCGCGTGTCGCGCGTCCAGATCGTCGTGCCGGACGCATCGCCGGCCGGAACGAGATCGCCCTGGGCGAGCGGGACGTTGCGTACGAGGTCGCGCAACACGAGCCCCAAGGAGTCGTCGCTCATGATCTCGTAGGCCCAGCGCACGTTCGGCCAGACGACGTCCTTGACGTTGCGATAGCCCGCATCGGCGAGGATCGCGTCGGACGAGGCCGACGGATCCCGGTCAAATCGGAATCCGTGCGCGGTGCGATCGGGAAGCGCATCCCACCATGCGATCAGATCGGCTTCGTGCTCGTCGTCCCAAAGGGTCTGAACCCCGTCGAGTGTCACGAGCACGCGGATCGACAACGCACCGCCGATCCGGCCATGGGCGGCTTCCGTGAGCAGGTGGGCCCATGTCGCTCCGTGGCTGTGTCCGACGACGACCACCGCCGTGGGCTCGGCGTGATCTTCGATCCACGCCGTCGCCGCGTGATCGAGAACCGAAAGGGCCTCCAGGAAGCCGATTCCGTCGAGGCGGTCGGGGCGGCCGTCGCCGTTCATGTCCGGCGCGACGAGACGGTCGGCGAAGTGCCGTTCGACGACGCTCGCTCCGTGGCCGGCGAGGAAGGCGCGAAGCCGCGGACCGATCGATCCGGCATCGGCCAGATAAGCCCGATTCGTGTCCGAGTCGAGCGAGACCGACGCGCCGTCGTGCCCCGAGAACGTCATCACCAGCACGTCCGGTTGGTCGATGCCGTCGAGGTCCACGCCCGGACCCCCGGTCGCCTGGATCGGCGGGCGTGGCGCGCGACCGCCGCCCCCCCCACCGCACGCTGCCGTCGCGAGAAGGAGCACGGCGAGCGGGACGAGGCGCTGCATCGAGACGAGACTCTCCGGGATCGGGCCGGCCGGCGCGCCGCGCGGTCCTCGTTGATACCCGACCGGTCGGCGCCCGATGCAGAGGGTTGCGGGGCGGGGTGTGCCACCCCAGGATGACCCTCCTCGGTCGGACGATCGCGGAGGCGTCGTGCTCTTCTCCTGGCTCCGGAGGCGTCGGCGTCGCCGCCTGCTCGCGCGACCCTTGCCGCCCGAGGACCTCGCGGCCCTCGAGGCACTGCCGTACGGCGCCCGGCTCACCGACGTGGAGCGCGCCCGCTGGCGCGACCTCGCGCGGGAGATCGAGGACCGGATCCACTGGGAGGGCCGCGGCGGCATCGAGGTCACGCCCACGATGCGATGGACGATCGCGGGCGGGGCGGCCCGCCTCGTGATCGGTCTCCCCGACGGGGCGTTCGACCGCGTTCGGACGGTCCTTCTGACCCCGAGGAAGTTCCAGCCGTCCGAGCCGGCCGTGGACGAGTTGGGCATCGTCCACCAGGACGCGCGGCACACCGGCGAGGCGTGGCACGAGGGTGTCGTCGTGCTGTCGTGGAGCGACGTACGTCGTGCGCTCGACCGCCCCGGCGAAGGCTACGACGTCGTCGTCCACGAGTTCGCGCATCAACTCGATCTCGGACGCGACGGCTGGTTCGACGGCACGCCTGATCTCGGTTCCGTGGACGACCGGGTGCGATGGCACGAGGTGATGCAGCGGGAGTTCGAGGGCCTCCGGCGCGCTGCGATGGCGAAGCGGAGGACGTTCCTCGACCCGTACGGGGCGACCGATCCAAGCGAATTCTTCGCGTGTGTGAGCGAGGAGTTCTTCGACAGCCCCTCGGACCTCCGCGAACACCATCCGGAACTCTACGCGGTCCTCAAGTCCTTCTATCGCCAGGATCCCGCGTCCCGGGACGACGCCCTCACGGACGACGACGATCCGGAATACCCGCCGAAGCAGCCGGAGAGGTCGTGATGCACGATGCCCTTGTCGCCCTTCTCACCTCCGAGCGCATCCAGACGTTCGCGGCCCTCGCGCTGGCGGGGTTGCGCCGCGAGTACCCGAACAAGCCGGGGGACGTGCTGCACGGCCCGGAGGACCTGTTGCCTCCGCGGGCGCGCCATCCGGTCTTCTACGGTTGTTTCGACTGGCACTCGGCGGTACACGGCCACTGGATGCTCGTTCGCCTCCTGCGCCTCCATCCCGACGAGGCCGTCGCCCCGCGCATCGAGGCACTGCTCCACGCCCAGTTCGACGCGACACGGCTCGAGGCGGAGGCGGCGTTCTTCCGCCGCCCGGAACATCGTGCGTTCGAGCGCCCCTACGGGTGGGCGTGGCTGCTGCGGCTCGCCGCGGAACTGCGGACCTGGGACGACCCGCGTGCGCGACGTTGGGCCGACCATCTCGGCCCGCTCGAGCGCGAGATCGCGCGGCTCGCCCGGGAGTTCCTCCCCGCGGCCGAACGGCCGGTTCGCTCCGGCCTGCACATCGACTCGGCGTTCGCACTCGCCTCCTTCCTCGACTACGCGCGCGCCGTCGGGGACCGCGCATTCGAGGGCGCGACCGTCGAGCGCGCTCGAGCCTGGTTCCTTCCCGATCGCGCCTACCCGGTCGCCTACGAGCCGTCCGCGTTCGACTTCTTCTCGGCCGGACTGAACGAGGCGGACCTGATGCGGCGGGTGCTCGACGCCGCGGAGTTCGACGGTTGGATCGACGGATTCCTGCCCGACCTCGCAGGCGACGGCCTCGGGTCCCTGCTCGAGCCGATCGAGACGACCGACCCGAGCGATGGGCACCTCGTCCACGTCGTCGGCCTCAACCTGACCCGCGCCTGGACGATGCGGGGGATCGCGTCCGCGTTGCCCGAGGGCGATCCGCGCGCCACACGACTGCTTGGTGCGGCCGAGCGCCACGCGGCGCTGGGCCTGAAGGGGGTCTCGAGCGGACACTACGCCGGTGAGCATTGGCTCGCGACGTTCGCGGTCTACCTCCTCACCGACGCGGCGCTGGCGCCTCGCACCGTGGCCTGACGCGTCGTGTTCGTTCGGCGGGTCTTGGGCCCTGCGGGCGTGCGGCTTCGCAGATCGGGGGCGCTCAGGCTGGCGTGTCCGCGCGAGGCAGGAACCAGGAGAGGGGAGGCATCAGGACCGGGGTCGTCCCGAGGGCGCGAAGCCTGTCGAGGAACGGGCCGAGGCGGCAGAACGGCAGCATGCGGGCGGGCCGTTCGACGGGGCCGAAGAACCAATCCCAGTGGCAAGGGACCACGTAGCGCGGCTTCAGTTCGGCCACGAGCCCCTCGACGTAGCGTGGTCGAGCGGTCCACCCGATCGCGCACGCGCAGAGAACGTCGGCGCGCAATCCGTTGAACGCGTCGTCAACGTAGTCCGCTGAATCGACGTGGACGACCGAGAGCCCCGGCCCGTCGAGGTGCCACGACAACACCTCGCCGTGTCGGAACCTCCGGAGCCGCGCTGGCCACGGCGGCGGCACCTCGATCGAGCCGGGCAACGGAACGCGGCCGTAGACGCGCCCGTGGCGCGAACGCAACGCGGTCACCGTCACCGTGCCGCAGGCGATGCGATCGCCGCCGCGTACGACGCACACCTTCGACGCATCGAGGCCTGCCGCCTCGGCGACGCGCGCGACGTCGGCGCTGCCGATGAGGCGAGCGCCGGTCCGACGGCATAGGTCGGGCGCGTCGAGAACGTGATCGTGGTGGGCATGCCCGACGAGCACGTCGTCGGCGACCGGAACGTGGCGCGCGATCGCCGCCTCGTTCGGTCGCAGTGGGCGGAACAGCGTGGCGAGCGCTCCCGGCCGCGTCAGGAAGGGATCCAGGACGAGGACGCGCCCGCCGATGCGTGCGACGAACCCCGCGGTGCCCAGGTAGCGCAGCGCGGGTGCGGCCGGATCGGCCGCCACCTCGGCCGGCGAGGCCCCCGGCGAGTACCAGCGAGGATCCGGGCGGGCGAGCACGCGAGGGACTATCGCACGCCCCGGGCTACCGTCCCTTCGTGCCGTCGCGCGACCCGTCCACGTCCTACGGCGACGCCGCCCTCTACCGGCGCCTGCTCCGCGACGCGCGCCCCCACTGGGGCGGCATCGCCGCGCTGGTCTTCGTCAGCCTCCTCGCCGCGCCGCTCGCGCTGCTCTTCCCGGTGCCGGTCAAGCTCGTCGTCGATCACGTCCTCTCGGACAAGCCGTTGCCCGGGTTGTTCGCCGCAATCCTGCCCCGGGCTTGGTACGGCGACGGCGACGTGCTGCTGATCGTCGCGGTCGCGGGCGTGCTGGTCGTGGCCCTCCTCATGCAGATGCAGCAACTGGGGATGTGGCTGCTGCGAACGACGGTCGGGCAACGGCTCGTGCTCTCGTTCCGGGCGCGACTGTTCGACCACCTGCAGCGGTTGTCGCTCGCCTACCACCATCGTCACGCGACCGCCGACTCGATCTACCGACTCCAGTTCGACGCGGGATCGATCCAGTCCGTCGCCGTCGAGGGCGTGATCCCGTTCGCAACCGCGCTCGTCAAGGTCGTCGCCCTGCTCGTCGCGGTCGGGCGGCTTGACGCGACGCTCGCGTGGATCGCGCTCGCCGGCGGCCCGGCGCTGTTCGGGCTCACGGAACTCTTTCGCGGCCGTCTGCGCCGCCGCTGGGCCGAGGTACGCGAGCGCGAGAGCGACGCACTCTCGGTCGCCTCGGAGACGCTCGGCGCGTTGCGCGTCGTCAAGGCGTTCGGCCAGGAGGCGCGTGAGAACCAGCGTTATCTCGCGCGCGGCGAGCGACATGTTGAGGCCGCCGTTCGCGCCGTGTGGGTCCACGGTCTGTTCGACGTGCTGGTCGGCGTGGTCACCGGCCTCGGCGCGGCGGCGATGCTCTGGATCGGCGCCCGGCACGTCCAGGGAGGAGACCTGACGCTGGGAGAACTGCTGATGGTGTTCACGTATCTCTCGCAACTGTTCGAGCCGTTGCGGGAGGTCGGAACGCGACTCGCGGCGCTGCAAGGAGCCCTCGCCGGCGCCGAACGTGTCTACCGGGTCCTCGACGAACTCCCCGAGGTCGTCGACCGACCCGACGCCCTGCCGCTCGAGCGGGCCACCGGAACGATCGACTTCGAAGACGTCACGTTCGGGTACGACCCCACGCGACCGATCGTGCGCGACGTCACCCTCCACATCCCCGCGGGTTCTCGCGTTGGCATCGCCGGCCCGACCGGCTCGGGGAAGAGCACGCTGCTGTCGCTCCTCGCCCGCTTCCACGAACCGCAGCGGGGCACGATCCGCCTCGACGGCACCGACATCCGCGCCTTCCGGCTAGCCGACTACCGGAACCAGATCGCGATGGTGCTGCAGGAGTCGGTCCTGTTCCGCGCGTCGGTCGCCGAGAACATCGCGTACGGGCGCCCCGGGGCGAGTCGGCGGGAGATCGAGGAGGCCGCCGAGCGGGCGGCCGCCCGCGACTTCATCGAGGCGCTGCCCCAAGGGTTCGACACCCCTCTCGGCGAGGGCGGCGGTGGTTTGAGCGGAGGGGAGCGCCAACGGCTCGCCCTGGCCCGGGCCTTCCTCCGGGACGCCCCGATTCTCATCCTCGACGAGCCGACCAGCGCCCTCGACCGGGGCACCGAGGCCGAGGTCATGGCCGCCCTGGAGCGCTTGATGGAGGGGCGGACGACGCTGATGATCGCCCATCGCCTGACGACGCTGGAAGCCTGCGACCTTCGCATCGAGGTCGCCAACGGGAGGGTCACGCTCCGGCGGGGCGACGTGTCCGACGCCCAAACCTCGTAGCGGGTCGGGGCGGAGCGGCCGGCGACCTCGCTACCGACACCTTGCACCCGGCGCTGTGTGGAATCGCTCACCGATCGAACCAAGGACCAACCGATGCCCCGTGCTGGAACGGCGTCGCGGTCGGATCTAGGATTGGTCCCAGAACGAGGCCCGTCGCAAGCTCACGGCGACGGGCGATGTCGGGCCCGTGCCGCGCTCGCGCGGCCGGGCTCCGAGGGAGCCCCGCACATGACCCGCACGATTGCCCTCCTCGCGACATGCGTCGCGACGTTGTCCCTTCTCGCCGCCTGCGGCGGCGGCGGTGGCGGATCCAGCGATCCCGCCATTTCGCTGTTCCAGCCGACCGTTCTCTACTCGAACGGCGAAGCACAACTGCGCATCCTCGGCAACGGCTTCGGCGCACGCAAGTCGAAGGTCACCGTGCGCTTCGACGCACCGTCCGGCACTCCCTTCCAGAACGGGACGACCAGCTCGTTCGAGACGCTCTGCACGGTGGACAGCGACTCGCAGGTGCGCGGCACCGCGCCCGCGTCGTTCGCCAGCGACGATGTCGAGGCCATCGTCACGGTGATCCGCACCGACGGCACCGAGATCGTCTCCGACGGTCCGGCGGCGACGTTCATCAAGCAGGAAGTCACGGGAATGACGCCGAACTCGGTCAGTTCGGGGGCGCAGCCGCCGTTCACGATCACCGGGGTCGGCTTCCAGCCCCCGCTCGGCCTGGTCAACATCCGGTTCACCGCGACCAGCGGAACCCCGTTCCTCGCGGGCGCTTCGAACTTCATCACGACGATCGGCACCGTCGAGACGAACTCGACGATCAGCGGATTCTTCCCCGACGGCATGGTGTCCGAGGCGTGCGACGCGTCGGTCACGGTGATCCTTCCGGACGGCGCGACGATCTCGTCGAGCGGTCCCGTCGTGCACTGGACCCCGATCCCGACGATCGCCTCGTTCTCCCCGAGCAGCGTGCCGTCCGGCACCCCGGTGCCGTTCGTCATGACGGGCACCGCCTACGCACCGACCGGCGCGAGCGCCACGATCACGTTCGAAGCGGTTTCGGGCACGCCGTTCTACGACGGCACCTCGGCCACCTGGAGCTTCCAGGGGACGGTGGACGACGCGACGCAGATCAGCGGCGTGATGCCTCCGATGCTCGTGGATGCGGTCGGGCTCGCGTACGTCCGCGTGAACCTGTCTGGCGGCACCGAGGCGACCAGCGCGGCCCCGATCGTGCAGTACCTTCCACCGCCGGTCGTGAGCACCTTCGCACCGCCCACGTTCCAGACCGGCAGCGCAAACCCCTGGGAGACCGCCGGCCCGAACGTCGCGTTCACGATCGGCGGGTTGTACTTCGGTTCTCCCGGTACCGCCGTCACGGTGACCTTCACCGCCGCTTCGGGCACGCCGTTCAACAACGGCACCTCGGCGACGTTCGTCGCCGACGCGACCGTGGTCTCGACGACGACGATCACCGGCGTGTTCGCCGATCCCATCGCCGACGCCGAGGTGAGCGGGAACGTGACGGTGCACTTCCCGACCGGCGTCGACGTCTCGTCCCCGCCGGACGTCTGGTCGGTCGTCCAGAATCCCGCGATCTCCCTTCCGGAATGGACTGAGGACGCGACCACGAGCGGCTTTATCGATGTCTGGAACTACGGCGTCGACTCGTCCCACGACATCTCGTTCGCGGACGGATTCCAATTCCCGTTCTTCGGTACGAGCTACACGGACGGGTACGCCAACACGAACGGCAGCATCACCTTCGGCTCCTCGGACTGGACGTATTGGGGGGACACCACAGCCTTCGTGATGTACCCGCGCCTGGCGATCCTGATGTCGGATCTCGAACCCTACTCGGGCGGCGATTTCATCTGGAACACGACCGCCCACTCCGATCGCGGCGTGCTGACCTGGAACGAATCGGCCTTCTACTACGCACAGGGCACCTGCAGCATGCAGTTGTCCACGTTCTACACGGGCCGCATCGACTTCTGCTACGGCTACATCAGCCAGGCGGCGACCTCCACGGGCATCGTCGGCATCCACAAGGGATCGGGCGGCACCATCAACCAGGTGGACTTCAGTTCGGTCGTGTTCGACGACAAGGCCACGATCGGCGACAGCACGTCGCCGTACGAGCCCACGAACTACCCGGACATCCGCGGAACCAATCCGTCGAACCGGACGAGCGGGGGATGGATCCTCTTCTATCCCCTCCCAGGAGGGGGCTACGACTGGGCGAGCGGCTCCTAGCGAGCGCCCGAACCAGGACCCGCCCCTCCCCGGACGACCGCGCCCGACGGGCGTGGTCGTCTGCTTCTGGGCGTGCGAGATCGCACGAACCCTCCCGGCTCCGGTCGTTGCCGCAAGGCGCCACCTCCCCCCCGACGGGGTCGTTTTTCCGGCCCCGGGCCGGAAGGAGGTTCTGGAAACCGGGGTTTCGTTTCGATACGCTCCCCTCGCCGCAGCGGCACGCGATTCGCCTGAGCCCCGGGCAACCGCGCGCCGTCCACGCCCCGGAGGAGGGCGCCGCGGCGAAAGGTAGGCCCGCACATGCCTCGTCCCGTCACGGCGTTCGCGCTGCTCGTTTTCTGTTCGGCGATTCTCAGTGGCTGCGGAGGTGGAGGCGGTGGCGGGGTGGGTGATCCCACCATCTCGCTCTTCCAACCGACCGTTCTCTACTCGAACGGCGAGTCCCAGATCCGTGTCCTCGGTCGCGGTTTCGGCGCGCGGAAATCGAAGGTCACGGTCCGCTTCGACGCCGAGAGCGGAACGCCGTTCCAGAACGGCACCTCGGCGACGTTCGAGACGTTGTGCACGGTGGACAGCGACTCGCAGGTGCGCGGCACCGCGCCGGCCTCGTTCGCGAACACCGATGTCCAAGCCTTCGTCACGGTCGTTCTCGCCGACGGGACGGAGATCCCGTCGGACGGGACCGTCGCAACGATCGTCGAGCAGCAGTTGACGAGCATGACGCCGGACTCGATCAGTTCGGGATCGATGTTGCCGTTCACGATCTCCGGCGTCGGGTTCCAGCCTCCGCTCGGTCTCGTGAACATCCGTTTCAACGCGGTCAGCGGCACCCCGTTCCTCGCGGGCGCATCGAACTTCGTCGCGACGATCGGCACCGTCGAAACGAACTCGACGATCACCGGCATCTTCCCCGACGGGATGGTCTCCGAGGATTGCGATGCGACGGTCACGGTGATCCTGCCCGACGGCGCGACCATCACGTCGACCGCGCCGCTCGTTCACTGGATTCCGGTGCCCACGGTGTCGTCGTTCTCGCCGGGAGCGGTGCCGTCCGGCGTCCCGGTGCCGTTCATCGTCACCGGCACCGCGTACACGCCCGCCGGTGCCAACGCGACGATCACGTTCGAGGCGGTCTCGGGCACGCCGTTCTTCGGCGGTACGTCGGCGACGTGGAGTTTCCAGGGGACCGTCGACGATGCGACGCAGATCAGTGGGGTGATGCCGCCGATGTCCGTCACATCGACCGGGCTCGCCTACGTGCGGGTCACGCTCGGCGGTGGCGTGACCGCAGTCGGCGCGACGCCGTTCGTCCAGTATCTGCCTCCGCCGGACGTCACCGCCATCGCGCCCACGGACTACCAGTCCGGCAGCCCGACCCCGTGGGAGGTCACCGGTGTGACGTCGGCGTTCACGATCACAGGCACGAACTTCGGATCGCCCGGCACGCCGGTCAACGTCACGTTCACGGCGTCGTCCGGCACGCCGTTCAACAACGGCACCTCCGCGTCGTTCGTCGCGGCCGGCAGCGTCGTCTCGACGACGACGATCAGCGGGACGTTCGCCGACCCCGTCGCCGACACCGACGCGTCGGGATCGATCGCCGTGGCCTGGCCGACCGGGGTCACCGACACGCTCGGGCCCAACGCTTGGACGATGACGGTCGCTCCCCCCGTGACCCTGCCCACGTGGTCGACGAGTGCCGCCTCCGGGACGATCTCGGCCAGTGACGACTCGACCACCTCGGTCTCGTTCGCGGCGGGCTTCCAGTTCCCCCTCTACGGCGTTTCCTACACCAGCGGCTACGCCAACTCGAACGGCAGCATGTCGTTCGGCTCGGGCGACACGTCGTTCTCACCGAACACCGCGACGCTGCAGAGCGGTCCGCGCCGACTCTGCATCAACTGGACGGACTTGAATCCGAGCGGCGGCTACCTGACGTGGAACACCTCGGCGCACTCCGACCGCGGCGTGCTCACCTGGAACAACAGCCCGTACTACAGCCAGGGCAACATCAATCTCCAGCTGCATGCGTACTACACCGGTCGCGTGGACTACTGCTACGGCTGGATGAACGATCCGAACAATCGGGTCCACCTCGTCGGCATCGGCGGCAACGGTGCGACGCTCACGCCGGTGGACTGGTCCGCGGTCGTGTTCGACGACAAGGCGTCATTCACCACCTCGAGCACGCCGTACGAGCAGTCGAACGGACCGCACGACCTGCGAGGCACCAACTCCGGGAACCTGACGAGCGGCGGCTGGATCCTCTTCTACCCCAACTCGAACGGCGGCTACGACTGGGCGAGCGGCTCGTAGCCTCCTCCGCCTCGAGCCGGTCCACCACGCGAGCGCGCCCACGGGCGCGCTCGCTTCATGTCCGGCGCGTTCGCGCTAGGCTCTCCCGCCCGGAGACGTCATGACCAACGTTCCCTCCCCCCTCGTCGCCGTCCTGATGGGTTCGTCGTCGGACTGGGAGACGATGCAGGCGTGCAGCACCATGCTCGGGGAGTTGGGCGTGCCGCATGAATGCCACGCGATCAGCGCCCACCGTCAGCCGGCCGCGCTGCACGCCTTCGTCGCGGACGCGGAGAGGCGCGGGGTTCGCGTGTTCATCGGGGCGGCCGGCGGCGCGGCGCACCTGCCCGGCGTCCTCGCCAGCCTGACGGCGCGCCCGGTGCTCGGCGTTCCGATGAAGGGCTGGGCGACCGAGGGACTCGATGCGCTGCTCTCGATCGCCCAGATGCCGGGCGGCGTGCCGGTCGGGACCTTGGCGATCGGCAAAGCCGGCGCGAAGAACGCGGCGATCCTCGCCGCCCAGATCCTGGGCGTCGGTGACGAGGCGTTCGACGCGAAGGTCCGTGCGCTTCGCGCGAAGCAGGCCGGCGGAGCGACCCGTCTCGCCTGACGCGAGTCAGCGCTCGTTGGGGGCCGCCGGCGCAGCGCCGCCGCGTCCGCCTCGGCCCTCGCGTCCGACCGTGGGGCCCGCGCCGAAGCCGCTGCCGAACTCGATCACCTCGCCGCCCCGCCCGCCCGAGGCGAACCATCCGCCCGCACCGACGATCGCCGCGACGCGGTCGGCGTCGTCCGAGCGCGCGACGTAGCGACCGATGACGCTCTTCAGACGTGCCTGTTCCATTTCCATCGCCGCGCCGAGTTGGCTGCGGTCGGCATCTCCGTTGCGCATCCTCTGGAACAGTTCGTTCCGAGCGGTGCGCATCGCGGCGGCCGCCGCGAGGATCTCGGCCTTCTGATCGTCGGAGAGCCCCAGGTTCAACTGGTCGATGCGCGCGGTCATGCGCTTGGTCATCTCGCGTTCGCGTTCCGCCTCGCGCTCGGCGCGCTCCATCGCCTGCACCGTCTCGTAGAGGGAGCGGAAACGGGCGATCTCGGGATCGCCGTACGCGGCGACGAGTTCGTCCGGAAGGCTCTCGGCGTCGAGGCCCTCGGGGATTCCGCTCGGCGTGGCCGGCACGACGACGGCGGAGTCGCCGCCGCTCCGCGGGCCCACCGCCGCGCTGCGCGCGAGTTCGCTGCGGAGGATCTCGATGACCGCCGCGCGATCGAGTTCCGGGCGGGGCGCGCCGACCAGCGCCGGCTCACGCCGCTCCAACGCGGCGAGGCGCGCGTCGAGTTCGAGGGTGCCGCGGTCCTCGCCGCCGACGATCAGGGTGTCATCGGCAGGGCGTCGGTCGTTCGGGCGGGCGAACTGGTCGTAGGCGACGATCCCGGCACCGACCGTGGCCAGGTTCACCAGGACGAGGGGCAGCATCTTCATCGGGAATCTCCGGTCCGGTCCGACGGGACTGAAACCCCGTGCCGGCCCCTCTCGCGCGCGGGGCGCCGGGGAACCGCACGAACGTACGCGAAGTTCGCGGGGCCGGGTAGCGCCTCCTCGCCGAGGGCCGCCGGCGTGTACGCTGCCGGGATGCTCCGACCCACACTTCGCCTTCCCCTGCTCGCGGTCTTCGCCCTCGTCGCCGGCCTCGCGGCCCTTCCCGCGCCGACCCGCGCCGACGCCTCGGAGGAAGACTTCGACTCCCTGCGCAAGGCCATGAAGTCCGTGATCGACAAGCCGGGCTTGGCGCCGACGAAGCGCAAGGTCGTCGTCGGACTCGGCGCGCTCGACTCCGCCGAAGCGGTCGATCTCCTGTTCGACTGGCACACCAAGTCCGCCGCGTGGGAGGAGAAGGAACTCCTGCCCGCGGCCTCCGAGGCGGCCGAGAAGCTCGCCAAGTACGAGGCGATGCTGCGCAAGAGCGTCGGCGACAAGCCTCCCACGGACGCGCGCCAGGTGAATGCGCTGAAGGACCTGAAGAAGTCGGCGCAGGACGCGCAGGCGACGGTGGACGCCGAGAAGGAGACGCGCCGCCAGATCGAACGGGCCGTCGGCTCGATGGGTCCGACGGCGGCCGCGTGGCTGATGCACGAGGGGCTCCCCGGCCTCCGGAAGAAGCCGAAGGACTCGAGCGTGAACCTGCGGATCGCGGCGGTGCGCTGCGTCGTCGCCCAGCCGTTCGACCAGGTGCGCGACGCGATCCTCGCGTCGGCCGGTCCGGTCGGGACGCCGAAGGAGCAGGTGATCGCTTTCGGAGCCCTCGCGAAGCAGAAGGACGACGCGGGTTTCTCCCTGGTCGCGGCCGGACTGAAGTCTCCGCACGTGATCGTGCGGCGCGCCGCAGCGTGGAGCCTTCGCGACTACTCGCAGCCGCGCGCCGTGCCGCCGCTGATCGATGCGTTGGCCAAGGCCGCGCCGTTCGAGGCGAAGGAGATCGAGGAAATCCTCCACTGGTACACCGGCCAGTCCTTCCAGATGATCGCGGACGGCTGGGAGAAGTGGTGGACCGCCGAAGGCGCCGCCTGGTCCGAGAGCGACCAGGGCGAGCGGCATCCGCCGGTCGAGGCGACGCAGGCGTCCACGGGCGTGCGCGCGACGTTCTACGACATTCCGACCGAGAGCCAGGCCATCGTGTTCGTTCTGGATCGCTCCGGATCGATGGAGGAGCCCGCGGGCGAGAAGTCGCGCACGAAGGACGACAGGCCGAAGGGCCCGGTGACGGGAGGCGGCGACTCGAAGGACAAGAAGGGTGCCGAGGACGAGCCGGTTGCCGGCCAGACGCGCCTCGAGGTCGCGAAGAACAAGCTCGCGCAGTCGATCAACGGACTCGCGCGCGACGTGAGCTTCTCCGTGGTGTTCTACGGGTCGAAGGTCATCGTCTGGAAGGAGTCTCCCCGACTGGAACCGGCGACGCAGGACAACAAGGCCGCCGCGATCGAGTGGTTCATGGGCCTGAAGCCGGAAGGATCCACGGCCCTGTTCGATGCGTTGATCAAGGCCTTGGAGTATGCGGACACCGAGGAGCAGAAGAAGGGCAAGAAGAAGGGCACCGCGGGCGGCGCGAACACGATCTTCCTGCTCTCCGACGGCTCGCCGACGGACGCGTCCGGGCAGACCTCCCCCGAAGTCATCAGCGAGGGCATGGAGCGATTCCTCCAAGCGAACGAACTCTACCGTTGCGTCGTTCACACGATCGGGATCGGCCCCCAACACAACCGCACGATGATGAAGAACCTCGCCGCCGCGACGGGCGGGCAGTACCGCGCCGTCGGCGTGGACTGATCGCGGAGGAGAGCGCCCCGATCGGCGGCGCCGACGGACACCGAAACGCGGGGGGCGACCGGACGACGGTCGGAACGTGCGGTGCGCGCGTCCCGGGACGCTGCGAGCGCCGGATGGGATCAGTCGGCCCGTCGCAGCGAGAAGTCGCGCATCGTGAGTCGCGCGCCCTCGGCGACGAGATCGATGTACGCGACGCCGACGACGCGATCGCCGCGCCGGAGCGCCGCCGACGCTTGCCCGGGACGGATCGTCACCCGATCGAACTCGATGTTCTGCAGTTCCTGCCGAACACGGTCGGCGTCGCCGACGCGCGTGGCGAACAGACGTTCGATGCTCGCTCGCGCAACGTCGGGGAATCCGCGCAGCACCGCCTCGGGATCCGCCCAGGTGCAGGCGGCCGAACCGCCGCTCCGCAGCGCGATCAACTCCCCCTCGAGAAACAGGCGCAGGTCCGCCGGTGTGCCCTCGGCCGCCGGCACCGCCCCCTCGATCGGTTCCGTGCCGACCCACCTCATCCAGACCAGGCCGGCGCGCCCCCCACCGATGTGGACGAGCGCCTCGACGCGCGCGACCGGCTCCCCGGCGCGCTCCAATCGCAGCGTCGCCTGCACCGACGTCGGCTGCACGCCGTCGAGTCCGGCACCTTCGCGAACGAGGCGCTCGCGCAACACGAGGGACGGCTCCGGGCCATTCACCGCGGAGGCCAGCACGACCGCAAAGCGTTCGACCTTGCCGCGCAGCGTGTCACCGAGGACCGCGCCGAGGTCGCTTCCCCACTCCGCGAGGCCGGCCCCCGCCCGTTCGCGCTCGAAGGTGGGCATTCGCCCCTCGCCCAGCCACGACGTCCCGGCCCCACCCGCCTCAACGTCGTCTTCGTCCACGACGTCGAGGCTGATCCAGTCCGGACGGTTCGCGCCGTGCAACCCCCACGGCTCCGCGCGCGGTGCGATCGGAGGCGGCGGGGAGGGCAGCGCGGTGTCACCAAGCACGATCTTGTTCACCCAGACGACCGAGAAGGTCGCAACGCGCGGATCGCCGACGAGCGTGCGCATCGGCAGGCGCACGCCGACACAACCGGCGCGGTAGAGCGAGTCGAGAACGAGGAGCGCGTCCTTGACGGTCGCGTTCGTCGCGAGTCGGGCGGTTGCAACGACGGTGCCATGGCGTTCGACCGCGCGATGCGCCGCCGTGTAGACCAGCGCCGGGTTGCTCGGCCGGACCCGCCGACCGGACGGCCCGGCGTGGACCGGCGGGTTCTCCTCGATCCGCGTGCTGTCGAGGACCGTCTGCAGTCGGACGTCCAGACCCGTCGCACGTCCGGTCGGCGCGGCCGTCGGATCGCGCGGCGGTGGAAGGAACAGCGGGAATCCGAACACGCCCGGACTCGAGTCGCTACGGACGCGCAGCCCGATCCGGTAGATCCCGAGGCGATCGCATGCCAACGCGACCTTGACGATGTTCGCCCAGTGGTAGTCCTCGGCCGCCGTGATCCACACGGCGTGCTCCGATCGGCCGCTCGCGCCGATCGCGCCCGCCCGCTTCGTCAGCACCTCGACGAGACGCGCCTCGGTGAGTTCATCGGGCACCCCCGCCACGCGAAACCACCAGCCCCTTCCCGGCGGGGCCACGAGCACGTGCGTGACGGAGCCCTCGCCGATCGGTGCACAGGTGCCGACGGCGGGCAGGCGTTCGGGCGGGACGAGGGGAACGCGGTCCTCGGCGGAGGCGGACCCGGCGGTGGCGATCCAGAGAAAAGCCCCGAGAAGGGTGGGGAGGAACGACCGAACGACCATGGGAACGAGTGTCGGCGGAGGGAGGTCCGGTGCAAGGCTCCCGACGCGCGCGGGGTCGCCGCCACCGCGAATCCGAGCGGATTCGTTCAGGGAGTCTTCGAGCGTCCCAGGGGGCGGCCTCGTGGATCGGGGGCGATCCGGCCCCGGCTCGAGGACCGCCGAACGTTTGCATTCGGTGGCCGATCGGGGGCACCATCCCCCTCCCTTCGTCCCCGGAGTGCCTCCGTCATGGCTCGGCGTCTGATCTCCTGGCTCGCGGCCTCGACGTTGCTGGCGATGCCGCTCTCGTGGGCATCCGCGGAAGATCAGCCGTCGCCCGCCGAACCCCCGCTCGACGCATCCACCCGGGACTTCGATCAGCGACATCTGGCGATCCGGGTCCGGCCGAATCTCACGGCGGGCACGGTCGAGGGCGAGGTCGAGATCCGCTTCGCGGCACTGCGTGACGGCTTCTCCACGCTGCGGGTCCACGCCGCCGACATGGACGTGCGGGCGGTGAGCGACGCGACGGGTTCCGCCCTCACGTTCTCGCGCAAGGACGACGTGCTTTCGATCCGTCTCTCGGCGCCCGTCGCCTCCGGCGCCGAGTCGTCGGTGCGCGTCACGTACCTCGCCCGTCCGACGCAGGGGCTGTTCTTCCACGCACCGTGCGATGCCGAT
>CAZPGF010000032.1:0-27025 GCA_964586025.1 uncultured Planctomycetales bacterium | reverse complement strand
CTGTGGTAGAATGCCGCCGATGGCGATCGACGTCGTCATCCCCCTGTTCGACGGCGGCGCGTGGATCGACGAGACGCTGCGGGGAGTCCTCGCGCAGTCCGCACCGATCGGACGCGTCTTGGTGGTCGATGACGGCTCCACCGACGACGGTCCCGATCGCGTCCGGGCATACGGCGGCCGCGTCGAGCTGACACCGAGCCTCGCCAAGCGTCATGCTCGCCGCACCGGGTTCCTCGCCGTCGAGTCGCCATTCGTCGCGTTCCTCGACCAGGACGACGTCTGGCACCCGGATCACCTCGCACGACTCGCTGACGCCCTCGAGGCGATTCCGGAGGCTCCCGCCGCGGCGGCGACGACGTCGTCGTTCCGCGAGCGCGAGCGACCGGTCCACGTGATCCGACGCGGCGGGGCCCAGCGCTTCGATCCATGGGCGAGTTGGCCGTTCGCGTGCCCCATCGTCTCGCCCTCGGCGGTGCTGTTCCGACGGGACGCGCTCGGTTCGGCCGGAGGGTGGACGCCCGAGCCGGCCCCCGACTGGTCGCTTTACCTGCGGCTCGGTCGAACCGCTCCGTTGGCACGGATTCCGTCGTCGACATGCGCCTATCGATTGCATCGCACCTCGCACTCCACGGCGTTGCAGAAGGATGGACTGAGTCTCCTCGATCGCCTCTCGTCGGCCGTGCATGCGAGCTACGAGGAGCGCTCGGCGATCGGAATCGAACCGCGTTCGGGCGAGCGTCTCGCGAGCCGGCATGATGCGTTCGTCGCCCTCGAGGCATTTCTTCGTTCGGCCCACGGTGAGGATGCGACGGCCGCCTTCGACGCGGCGCGCCGACTCGAAGAGTGCCTTGCCGCGGGCGGGGCGCACGGCCGCGAGGTGCGCGGGTTCGCGACGTACCTGTTCTGTCCGAACGGCGATCCCGACGAGCATCGGACTCGTCGTGCTGCGCTGTTCGCACAGCTCGCGCCGTTCCTGCCGTCATCCCTCCCTCACCTGCACGACGCGTTCGTTGCGGGCGCACATCGTCGTCCTTTTCGCTGGCGTCGCCTCGTGCGCCACGCGTTGAAAGGGCGTTGGCGAGCGGCGCACGACCTCTGGCGGCACCGTCGGGACGACGTCAGGGCAGTGACGGACTGACGACGCCGGGCGGGTCGTCCAGCGGGCGCGCCGGCACACCGGCGACGCGAACGCCACGCGGCACGTCGCGTGTCACCAGGGCTCCGGCGCCGATCGTCACGTCGTCGCCGACGACGACGTCGGACATGACCTTCGCACCGAGGCCGACCAGGCAGCGCGCGCCGACCGACGCGCGCCCACCGAGCAGGACTCCACCGGAGAGCGTCGCCGCGTGACCGACACGTGCGTGATGGCCGACGCACGAGAGAGACAGGACGATGGCGAGATCCCCGAGATGGGTCTCCGTGCCGACGACGGCGTTCGTCCCCACGAACACGCCGGCACCGAGGCGCGCCGAGCGCGCGACGACCGCGCCCGGACCGATCACCGTCACGAGCGGGAGACCCGCCGCGACGAGGCCCGGGGCAATCCGCGCCCGCGCCGGGCCGTGGCCGATGGCAAACACGACGCCTTCGGCGCCCGCATCGATCGCGCGTCTCACGTCGCTCGGCGGACCGAACACGGGTCTCCCGAGAAGGATGGTTCCGGCCATCCCCGGCGTCTCGTCGAGGTACCCGACGACCTCGTGCGCCGTGTGATCCTCGATCGTCTCGACCACCATGGGCGCGAACCCGTCGGCGCGCGCACCGACTACGACGACTCGCATGGACCACCCTCCGCGCCGGACCGGCGCCATGATCCGGGCCGCATGATCGGGGCCGCGATCCAGGTTTCGCGACCTCCCTCGGGGCCGGGCCCGATCGGCCGAAGGACGCCCCCCGGATGCGGTACGTTCCCCCTCGCCCCGCCGGTTCGGCGGGACGCATCGGCCCGGGGGGCTCGGAGAACCCTGTCCGAATCCATTTCCCCCGCCCGTCGCACCACGGGCACGACCCACGCGCTCCTTCGGATCGTCGCGGGCGCGGTCTTCGCCGTGCACGGCATGGTCAAGTTGTTCGGCGTCTTCAAGGGACACTCGCCCGTCGAGGCGGGGACCCAGATGTGGTGGGGCGGTCTGATCGAGTTCACCTGCGGTACCCTGATCGCGCTCGGCCTGCTGACTCGCGTCGCGGCGCTCCTCGCCTCGGGAACGATGGCTGTCGCGTACTTCCAGTTTCATGGGAAGGTCTTCGACCCGCCGTTCTCGTGGAACGTCGACGGTGCTTTCGCCGAACGCGCGTTCCCCATCGTCAACGGCGGCGGACCCGCCATCGTGCTTCGCTTCCTGTTCTCCCACCTCGTGTTCACGGGTGCGGGGCTGCTCTGCATCGACCGGCTGTGGCGCGCGCGCAGGATCAAGGCGTAGGCGCGCCCCGGACCCGGCCCTCCTCTAGGAGAACGACGCCATGCGTCGGGCGATCTCGTCCGGCGTGAGGCGCTCGACCACGGCGCAGATCGTCCACTGGTTGCCGCCGGGATCCTGCACGGTCGCGGAACGATAGCCGTAGAACTGGTCGGCGGGCGGCCGCAGGACGACGGCCCCTTCGGCGAGCGCGCGCGCGTAGGTCGCGTCGACCGTCGGCCCGTCGTCGACGTAGAGGCTGAAGGAGCCGGGCCGTGCTTCGTGTCCCGAACCGGCCTCGCCCATCATCACGATCGAATCGCCGAGGAGCACCTCGGCATGGCCGATCACGCCGCCGGGCAGCTCGTACTTCTCGGTGACGCGACCGCCGAACGCGCGCTCGAGGAACGTGATCACGCGCGCAACGCCCGAGACGGCAAAGCCCGGTGTGACGGTGTGATGCCCGACGGGGCGGGGTAGTCCGGCCATGGGTGCCTCCGCACGCGCCGCGGTCACCCGCGCCGCGAGGGCGCACTATACCCGTCGACCGTGAATCCAATCGAACGACGTCGGGTAGTGACGCTTGCGGTCCATGTGCTCGGCCTGGCGTCGGTAGCGCTCCGGGATCGAGCAGATCGCGTCCCGATGGCGCTCGGCGTCCGGGCCGATCCCACCGAGTCGGGCGAGGCCGAACTCTTCGACGAACCCGGCCACGTTGTCGGCGTAGTCCCGGAGTCCGTACACGCCCAGGCGCGAGCCGACCTCGGCGAATCGCGCGAACAGGGTCGGCGCGTCGCCGTCGCACATCAGGCGTGCGGGCATCGCGACGTGACCGAGCACGTCGTGGAGCGCGTGGATCGCCGCGTCCGGATCGCGCTCGAGCACGCCGAGGAGCATGCGACGGTAGATGCGTTCGTGGCGGGCCTCCTCGGCGGCGATCAACCCGCACATCTTGTGCAGGCGGTCTGCGCCGACGCGGCGCACGACGCGGCCGAGTTGGTTCCACGCGGTCTTGGTCGCGTGTTCCTGGATCGATGCGTAGGCGAGCCCGCGGTACGGATCGCCGTCCGCTCCCGTGTCGAAGCCGTTGCGGAGCAGCCGCTGGATGGTGCGCTCGACCTCGCGCATGTTGACGCGACCGCCGAGATAGAGGTACGCACGCGTCACGTCGCCGTGACGCTTCTCCTCGGCGGTCCACGCGCGGCTCCACCGCGCCCACGCGTGCGGATCGGTGCCGGTCCCATCGGTCATGCCTCCGAAGCGGTTCAACGCGGCCTGGTAGGAAGGCAGCGCCTCCTCGGTCACGACGTTGCCGACGAGCACGACGAGCATCTCGTCCTCGAGTCGCCCGGCTTCCTCGCGCAAGCTGTCGAGATCCTCGCGCCAGGTGGGGCCGCCGAAGTCCGGCAGGAAATCGGACGGCTGCCAACACGCCTCGACGCTTCGCAGCCCCTCCAACTGCTCGTCGAGGTGCGGCAGCAGATCTGCGACGACACGGAGGCGCGCGGGATCGCTTTTGAGAGCTTGAACGGCCATCCGGAACCTCGATTCGAAGGTGGGCCGTTCGGGGACACGGCGACGGGCAGTCGAACCATCAGCCTACGTCGGGCGACGGTGGGGCCCGTCGGGAAATCGCTCGGATGATCGCCGAGCGGGCGCGCGATGTCGCGTCGTCCCGCGGATTCCGCGCCTCGGGCCCGACCTAAGCGAGCCCCGATCAACTCCGCCGACGCAGCACGAACGTGCTCTCGCCGAGCGAGTCGCCGGGCTCGTCGCCGCCCAGAGCGTCCGTCTCGACGATCTCGTAGGCACCACGAGAGTCGATGCGGTCCAGCAGGTCCTCGCGGGGCCAGGCGCGCAGCGTGTACTCCTCGACGACCTCGCGAGGATGGCCTGGCAGGTCGCGCATCTCCACGGTGCGACGCATCCGTGCGGCGGGCGGATCCGCGCGCCAACCGAGGTGTTCGTAACGCGCGCGTGCCTCGCCGCAGGTGCCGTTGGGAAGTCGAACCGGCAGCCAGGCGCTCTCGTGGGTCGTTCGAGGCAGGCGAGCAGACGGCCCCTCGCCCCGTTGATCGAGAAACACCGTCACGAGGAACAGGCCGCCGGGACGCAGATGACGTGCGACGCCGTCGAACAGCGCGTCGAGGTCCTCGCTCGTCTCGAGGATGCCGGTGCTGCCCGCGATCTCGAGCGCCACGTCGAACGGCCCGCTGGACAGAGCGAGCGTCCGCATGTCGCCGCGGACGACCTCGAATGAACGCGCGACGTCCGCGAGGCGGTGTCGCGCGCCCTCGACCATCTCCACGGAGAGATCGTTCCCCGCAACGTGATGGCCGCGGACGGCGAACGGTTCGAGCCAGTTGCCGGGTCCGCACGCCGGATCCAGCACGCGCAGCGGCTCGGAGTCGTCAGCGGGCTCGCGTCCGAGGTGAAGCCGTATGAGGCGGAACACCCCCTCGAGCAGGTCGGGATCGGGCGCCCGGATGGCGCCGTACACCTGCGGGTAGGCGTAGAGGTCCGGCGCACGGACCATCGATTCGGGGTTCACGCACATCTCCTCACCGTCGCGCTTGGCGCGTCGGGTCAGGCGCCCCAGCGGTGATACCCCGGGTGACCGGGCGGCACCGAGACGAACACGCCGCGGCAGGTCGCCGTGATCTCGCCCTCCGAGAGGATTTCGGCCTCGACCGTGGCGCGTCGCGATGTCGCGTCCACGACGCGTGCGCGGACTTCCAACGGTGCGAGGCTCGACGTCGGGCGCAGCAACTTCACGTGGAACTCCGCGGTGACGGTGCTCGGGAGTTCCGCCACGCCGGTCGCGAGCATCAGGTGATGAGCCGCCGCCCAGTTGGAATGACAGTCGAACAGCGCGCCGATGATCCCCCCGTTCACGGTGCCCGACCAGGCTTCGTGCTCGGGACGGGCCCGCCACCGGCAGACGTAGACCCCGTCTTCCAAGAACGAGCGGATCTGCAGACCGCGTTCGTTGGCCGGACCGCAGCCGAAGCAGCGTCCGTTGGGCCCGTGGAGTTCCTGAAGACTCTGCAAGGGGCGGCTCCGTCGGTCGGGCCGTCCGCAGGGGGGATTCGCCCCCGCGGCGTCGTCGCGCGATTGTGGACCCCGTGTGAACCGCCGCAAGCGCGGCACGTTATGGGCTGGCGACGGAGCCCGCGGGCGCGTCGGGAGGTCGCGTGGTCGGATGGCATGCGGAGGCGCACCGGGTCGCTCGGTGGACCGCCGGTTGGATGGCCGCGATCGCGGCCATCGGCCTCGGCGCCGGAACGGCAGGCGCCGACGAGGCCCCGGCCGGCGTCGGCGAGGAGGTGGGGTCCACGCCGCCGGCCTCTTGGGTCGAGCCCTCCGATCCCACGGGGCCTGCGGCCCCGTCCCCGGACGGCACGCCCACGACTCCTCGCCTCGGGGGGATCGATGTCGTTGCGCCGCGGGTCTTCGGGCCGGCCGCTCGTAGCGAGGAGTCGGCCGTGACGCCGCTCCGTCGGGAGATGCCCGCCTTCGACCAACCGGCGGCGGTGACCGTGCTCGACGCGCACGACATCCGACTCCGCCGCGCCGACCGATCGCTCGCCGACGCGCTCGACGGCGTGCCGAGCGTGCTCGTGCAGAAGACCGCCCCGCTGCAGCACAGTCCGTTCATCCGCGGTCTGACGGGCTACTACAACGTGCTCCTGATCGACGGGATCCGACTGAATCACGCCGCGTTCCGCTCCGGTCCGAACCAGTACTGGTCCACGGTCGATCCCTACACGATCGGTTCGATGGAGGTGGCGCGCGGGCCGCACTCGGTGCTGTACGGTAGCGATGCGATCGGTGGCACCGTGAACGTGCTCCCACGCCGCCGCACCCGTTGGGGAAACGGGTGGGGGCTCAACGGTCGCGTTCTCACCCGCTATGCGACGGCCGAGGACGCCTGGGCCAACCGGCTCGAGTTCGACGGGCACGTCGGACGGCTCGGCTTTCTCGGCGGCGTGACGCGCAAGACCTACGGGAACATCGAGAGCGGCGACGGAGAACTGCCCGGGACCGGCGGCATCGAGGAGTTCGATGCGGATCTGCGCTTCGACTGGCACCCGAATCGCTCGTGGACGGCCACGGTCGCATGGCAGCACGTTGACCAGAACGACGCGCCGCGTACGGAGCAGACGGTCGACTCGGTGCCGTACCTCGGGACGGTGGCCGGTGACGAACTACGCCGCGATCACGACCAGGAGCGCGACCTCGCATACGCACGGCTCGCCTACGCGAACTGCTGCGGCCCGATCCGCCGCGGCCACGTGACCGCGTTCTGGCAGAACCACTGGGAGAACCGCGACCGACTGCGCACCGCGGGTCGCCTGGACTTCACCGGGTTCGACCTGAACCAATACGGACTGCAACTCCAACTCGAGTCGCCGTTCCTCTTCGGAACGCTCGTCTACGGCGCCGAGTGGACGCGCGAGACGGTCGACAGCTGGAAGCACAACTTCTTGAACGGCGTCGCAACCTTCAGCGAGGTGCAGGGTCCCCTCGGCGACGACGCCACCTACGACACCGCGGCGGTCTACGCCGAAGCGCATCTGCCGTTCCGTTGCTTCGACGTCTACGCCGGCGTGCGCTTCAACTACGTGGCGGCAGACGCGGATCGCGTGGACAACCAGGCCGTCGCGGGTGCCGATCCGGCCACGCCGGGCAACATCATCGGCGTCTCGAAGGACTGGACGAGCGTCGTCGGCTCAGTGCGCGTCGTCAAGGACCTCGATCCCCGCTGGAACGTCTACGCTGGCGCGTCGCAGGGGTTCCGTGCGCCAACGCTGTCGGACCTGACGGCCGTGGACAGCACGAGCGTCGTCGAGACGCCAGCGCCGGACCTCGAACCCGAGAAGTTCCTCGCGCTCGAGGTCGGCCTGAAGACGCAGCAGCGGCGGCTGCGCGGCGCGGTCGCCGCGTGGGCGACGCTGTTCGACGACACGATCGTGCGGTCGCCGACGGGGAACCTGATCGACGGCATTCCCGAGGTCCGCAAGGACAACGTCGGCGATGGCTATGCATTCGGCCTCGAATTGGAGGCGGCGTGGGAGTTCGTCCCCTGCTGGACCCTGCTCGGGACCGCGTCGTGGATGGACGGCAAGGTCGATGCGCTCGACTCCGGCGGCGACGTCGTCCGCGAGCCGATCGACCGATTGAAGCCGCTCACGTGGCTGCTCGGCGTCCGGCACGAGGGACGCGGTGGTCGCTGGTGGGTGCAGGGGGAGTGGGTCCACAGCGACGACGCCGACCGCCTGTCGTTGCGTGACGAGACCGACACCCGGCGGATCCCGCCGAACGGCACCCCCGGCCACGACGTGCTGAACCTGCGCGCCGGGATGACGGTCAATCGCAAGACCCACGTCAGCGTCTCGCTTGAGAACCTGCTCGACGAGACCTACCGGATCCACGGGTCCGGCGTCAACGAGCCCGGCTTCAACGTCGTGTTCGCGCTGGAGGTCGGCTTCTGATCGCCGACGGGGCGGCGTCAGGCACGCGCCCGTTGCGGCGGTGAGCGGTTCACCGAGGCTCGCTCCGGCGTCGCACGCGCCGCCCCGTTCTCGGTCGCCGCGGGGCGCGAGGCGAGGCGCACCAACTCCCCGACGGCCATCAGCGCCTGCTGATCCGCCTCGTTCAGCGGCGGCGAGGAGATCGGAAGGTAGAGTACGATCGCGCCGAACGAGCGGCCATCCGCGAGGATCGGGAACGCGAACACGTGCTGGACGCCCACGACGTCGTGAAGGAAGTCGGCAAGGTCGCCGTCCGCGTCGAAGTCGAGCGCACTCGCGTACATGCCGCGCTCGAGCGCGCTGCGGATGAGCCGCTCCTCCATCTCGCGTAGGCGCATCCGGTGCTCGTCGGGGAGCAACTCGATCGCCTCGTCCTCGTCGGCCCCGGCGACCGGCGAGGCGCCGTGCGCGGTGTAGAGACGGCAGGTCATCGCGTCGTAGTGGTTCGCGATGCCGGTGACCAGGCGGTCGAGGACCGTGCGCTGGTCGAGGTCCGGGGCGCGCGCGGCGACTCGGAAAAGGAAGCGGAAGATGGAGCGCTCCGACATCGTTCTGCCTCTGGCGCGGTTCTCGGTCCCACCCTGGGACCTCGTGCCCGCCCCCCGGACGCGCAGGAACCTCTTCCTTCATCGGCGGTTTCGGGCCTCGCCTACAGTCGAAGGTCGGGAGCGCGACCTCTACAATCCGCCGCCCGGCCTGGGTCCCCGGGGGGGGATGCCGGTCCGGCCGTTCCCTCCGGAGTGCCCTGCCGTGCCGATTCGACCGACGCACCGCCCCCGCGTTCTCGCGTTCTTGGCGTCGGGCGTGCTGCTCGTCGCCGGGTGCGGCGACCGCAGCGAGCCGGGGGCGGCCGCGACGGTCGTCGGGTGGGAACTCGGGAAACTGCCGCCGGTCGTGCCCCTCCGGACGATCGAAGGGGACGGGGGGCTGGTGGTCCACGTGGTCGCCGAGGGGGAGGGTGAGGTGCTGCCGCCCGCCCAGCCGATCGACGTCCAGTACACGCTCCACCTGCTCAACGGCCGCCGGGTCGAGACGGGCACGATTCGCGGGTTGAGCCGGCCGAGCGCCGAGAACCTCATCGCCGGGTTCCTGCGCGGACTCGACGGAATCCGCATGATGGAGAAGCGACGGCTCTACGTGCCGCCGTCACTCGGCTACAAGGAGGCGGGCTCGGGCTCGACGATCCCGCCGAACGCGCGCCTCGTGTTCGACGTGCGTCCGGTGCAACTCGTTGCGCGGGACCTCGTCGTCGGGGACGGCGAGGAGGCGCTCGAAGGGAAACGCATCCGCGTCCACTACGAGGGACGCCTCGAGGATGGCACGGTGTTCGACAGCAGCGTCGCCCGCGGCCAACCCATCACCGCGGCCCTGGTCCGGAACCAGTTCATCGACGGTTGGGTGGACGGCATCCCCGGGATGAAGGTCGGCGGCAAGCGCGAACTCTGGATCCCGTACCACCTCGCCTACGACGCCAGGCGCGGTCCGGGCGCGAAGCTGCCGCCCTACAGCGACCTGCGGTTCACGATCGAACTGCTCGGCGTCGAATGACGCCCGCCGAACCGGCGTCGTCGCTCGCGTTCGCTCGCGATGTGTTCCTCGGGATCGATGTCGGCACGTCGTCCGTCAAGGTCGTCGCCACGTCGTCGCTCGGGCGCGTCCTCGTCACGGCGAAGGGCGCGCTCGCCCTCGACGCGAGCGAGCCGCTGAAAGCCGAACAGGACGCGGCAGCGTGGTGGTCCGCCGTGGCGAGCGCGACCCGCGAAGTCGTCGCGGCGCTGCCGGACCGGGCGGATCTGCGGGCCGTCGGCGTGACCGGGCAGAAGCACGCGCTGCTGGCCCTCGACGCGAGCGACGCCCCGCTGGCGCCGGCGGTCCTCTGGGCCGACGGCCGCGCCCGGGTCGAAGCCGAGGAACTCGCTCTCGTCTACCCGGCGATCCGCCGCCGCAGCGGCACCCATCCCCTTCCCGGGTTCCTCGTGCCGAAGTGGCTGCGATTCCTCCGCAACAGCCCGGACCTCGCGCGCAACGTGCGCCGCCTTTCGTTCGCGAAGGACTGGATCCGGTTCCGACTCACGGGCCGTCACACGACCGATCGGACCGAGGCGTCGGCGAGCCAGGTCTACGACTTCCGCTCCGACTCGTGGGCGGAGGAACTCTGGCAGGTGTTCGAGCTGCCCACGGAGCGTCCCGACGTCCTGCGCAGCACCGACGTCGCCGGCACGGTCACGGAGGATGCGAGCGCGGCCACCGGCATCCCCGTCGGCGTGCCGGTCGCCGCGGGCGCGGGCGACAACGAGGCCGCCGCCCTCGCCGCGGGGGCCCTCGGCGACGGCCGGGTCGCCGTGATCCTCGGTACGTCCGGGACGGTGGTCGGCTTCAGTCTTCAGCGGACCCCGGCCGGCGGACTCGTCTGGAACCGCCACGTCGTGCCGCGCGGCTACGCGGCGACCGGAACGGTCCTTTCGGCCGGACGCGCCATCGACTGGGCGCGTTCGACGTTTTTCTCCCCCGGCGCGCGGATGGTCGAAGTGCTGCACGCGGCCGAGCACGCCGACCTGTCGGCGGGTCCGCTGGTGTTCCTCCCCTCGCTCGTCGGCGAGCGCAGCCCCGTTCCCGATCCCGGCGCCACGGCCTCGTTCGCCGGCCTGCGTCCCAGCCACGGCCGCGGGCACCTCGCCCGTGCGGTGCTCGAGGGGGTCGCCCTGTCGATCGCCGAGATCGTCGTCCTGCTGCGCGGCGCGGGCGTGCGCGTCGACGAGCTCCGCCTGATCAGCGGCGGCGCCGCATCGCCCTTCTGGCGGCGCCTGATCGGTGGCGCCGCGGGCGTCCCGGTGCGGTTCGTTGCGCACGGACACGGGCCCGCGATGGGGGCGGCGCTGCTCGCCGCCGCGGCGACCGGGCGGCACGGCTCCGTGGAGGAACTCGCGTCGCACTGGATCGAGCCCGGACCGGTCGAACCGCCGGATCCCGGCGAGCGGGAGCGCCTGCGGCGGCTCGCGCCGCCGCTTGCGGCGTTGCGCACGGCGCTCCGGGGCGTGCCGTTTCCGCCCGCCTGATCCGGGCGCGCCTCGTCCAGACCGGGGGAGAGTCGCGCGGACTCGTACAATCCAGCGGACCTGTCGCGCGGCTCCGGTGCCGACCGCGCACCCCTCGTACGAGGACTTCAGTCGACATGTCCGAATCCCCGACGGCCTCGCCGACGTCACGGCCGGCCTCGCAGGCGGAACCGATCGTGAACCGCCTCTCGATCCAAGTCGCGACGGTCAACGGCTCCGGAAGCCAGACCGCGAACAACACGCTGCTCCGTGCGATCTTCCAGATGGGGATCCCGGTGTCGGGGAAGAACCTCTTCCCGTCGAACATCGCGGGCCTGCCCACCTGGTTCACGATCCGCGCGAACGAGCACGGCTACATCGCGCGTCGACGCGAGATCGACGTGATGATCTGCATGAATCCCTCCACCGCGGAGGACGACGTCAACGGGCTCCCCGCCGGCGCGAGCGTGATCTACGACGAGACCCTGCGCTGCGATCGGTACCGCAAGGATCTCGACTTCTACCCGGTGCCGTTCCAGACGATGGTCAAGGACGTCTGTCCGGCCGTCAACCTGCGCCGTCTCGTCGTCAACATGCTCTACGTCGGCGTCGTCGCCGAGATGCTCGACATCGAAGTGGACGAGATCGAACGGGCGCTGCAGAAGGCGTTCGCCACCAAGCCGAAGGCGCTCGGCGTCAACCTCGACGCGGTGCGCGCGGGCGTCGCCTGGGCGAAGGAGAACGTCCGCGCGAAGCCGCGCTTCCGCGTGCGTCGGATGGACAAGACCGAGGGGAAGATCCTCGTCGACGGCAACTTCGCCTCCGCGCTCGGTGCCCTGATGGCGGGCGTGACGGTCGCCGCGTGGTATCCGATCACCCCGTCGTCGAGCCTGACCGAGTCGTTGATCGACCTCGCCGCGTCGAACCGGCGCAACGACGACGGCACGCAGAACATCGCGATCGTCCAGGCGGAGGACGAACTGGCGGCGATCGGCGTCGTCGTCGGAGCGGGCTGGGCGGGCGCCCGTTCCATGACCAGCACGAGCGGTCCGGGCATCAGCCTGATGAGCGAGTTCATCGGCCTCGCCTACTACGCCGAGGTGCCCGGCGTGATCTTCGACGTGCAGCGCACGGGTCCGAGCACGGGGCTGCCGACGCGAACGATGCAGGGCGACGTGCTGTTCTGTGCGTTCAACTCCCACGGCGACACACGCCACCCCTGCCTCTACCCGTGCGACATCAACGAGGCGTACGACTTCGCCCAGCGCGCATTCGACCTCGCCGAACGACTCCAGACGCCGGTGTTCGTGCTGTCGGATCTCGATCTCGGCATGAATCTCTGGATGGCCGAACCGTTCGCGTATCCCGAGAGAGGCATCGACCGTGGCAAGGTGCTCGACGCCCCCGCTCTCGAGAAACTGGCTGACTGGGGGCGGTACAAGGACGTTGACGGCGACGGGATCCCCTGGCGCACGCTGCCCGGGACGCCCGGAGGGAAGGGCGCGTACTTCACGCGCGGCAGCGGTCACGACGAGTACGCCCGTTACACCGAGTCGGGTACCGTCTACGCGCGGAACATGGAGCGCCTCGCTCGCAAGCTCGACGGGGCCGCGAGTCTGGTCCCGGAGCCCGTCATCGAGGATCGCGGCGCGCGCGTCGGTCTGCTCGCCTTCGGCACGAGCCACCACGCCGTGGTCGAAGCGAGCCATCAACTCGCCGACGAGGCGGGCATCACGTGCGATTACCTTCGCATCCGTGGGTTCCCGTTCCACGCCTCGATCGCCGACTGGGTGCGTCGCCACGATCGCGTCTACGTCGTCGAGCAGAACCGCGACGGCCAGATGAACCAGTTGCTGCGGATCGACCTGCCCGCCGATCTGCACACGCGCCTGCGTTCGGTCCGCTACTTCGAAGGCCTGCCGCTCGATGCGCGCACGGTCAGCGACGCGGTGCGCGCCGCCGAAGAGGCCGCGACCGCAGAAGGAGGTGTCCGATGAGCGAGGCACAGACCGCCGAAGCGCCGGGCGCCGGCCCGAAGACGAACCGTATCGGCCTCAAGGTCGCCGACTACCAGGGCACGCCGAGCACGCTGTGCAAGGGCTGCGGCCACGACGTGATCACGAACACGATCGTGTCGGCGTTCTACGAGATGTCGGTGGAGCCGCACCGTGTCGCCAAGCTCTCCGGAATCGGCTGCTCCTCGAAGACCCCCGCGTACTTCCTGAGCCGCGCGTGGGGCTTCAACTCAGTCCACGGGCGCATGCCGTCCATCGCGACCGGCGTCGCCGTGGCGAACCGCTCGCTGGTCCAGATCGGCGTTTCGGGCGACGGCGACACGGCGTCGATCGGTCTGGGGCAGTTCCTGCACGCGGTCCGTCGCAACACCCCGGTCGTCTACGTCATCGAGAACAACGGCGTCTACGGGCTGACGAAGGGCCAGTTCAGCGCGACCGCCGACGAGGGCAGCCGACTCAAGGACGGGACCGTAAACGAACTGCCGCCGATCGACCTCTGCACGATGGCGATCGATCTCGGATGCGGTTTCGTCGCACGCTCCTTCTCGGCCGATCGCAAGCAACTGCTCGCGCTCCTGAAGGCCGCGATCGCCTACGAAGGCACGGCCGTCCTCGACGTGCTGTCGCCGTGCGTCACCTTCAACAACCACGAGGGATCCACGAAGTCGTACGACTACGGCCGCGACCATGAGGGCCGCGTCCATGAACTGGGCTTCGTGCCGGCGTGGGATGCTCCGGACACCGACTTCCGCGAGGGCGAGCACGTTGAGGTGCCGATGCCGGACGGCGGTTCGATCTGGGTGCGCCGCCTGGACGACACGATGCACGATCCGCGCGACAAGACCGCCGCGCTGAACCTGTTGCGCGCGGATCGCGACGATCCCTCGCGGTTCCTGACCGGTCTCTTCTACTTCGACCCGAAGACCCCGTCGCTCGCGGCGGAGATGCACCTGCCCTCGGAGCCGCTGTACGGCCTGCCGATCGAACGGCTGCGTCCTCCGGCGGCTGCACTCGCCGCGCTGAACGAGTCGCTCCGTTAGACCCCGTCCGGCGCGAGGGGCGGCGCGCTAACCAGGGATTCGGGAGGATTCCATGTCCCACGTCGCGCTTCGTTGTTGCGTCTCCTTCGTCCTCTGCCTCGCGCTGTCCGCTTGCGGCGGCGGGTCGGGCGGGGGCGGGGACGAGAACCCCGCCGGTCAGTTCCAGACCGTCGTGCTCGAGGGCGATCCGCTTCCCGGGCCGACGGTCGGAGACGTCGGCCAACTCCCGATCGGCGGCATCGACCCGCCGCGGATGGCGCTCGCCGCGGGAGGCCACAGCGCGGTCGTCGTCCCCACGACGAACATGAGCGTTCCGTGGATCGTCCTCGTCGTGGATCCCGACGGAGCCTCGATCGAGGCACTGACGGCGGGCGAGGCGGCGCCAGGCCTTCCGACGGGTGCGATCGCCTCGGTCGAGCGCGTCTGGATCACGGCCGACGGCGTCCTCGTCGCGTGGGTCACGCTCACCGGGAACGCCGACGGACGCACGTTCGGGCTCGTGTCCGTCACGATCGACGGCGGCGCCGCCGACGACCCGGTGCGCGTGATCTACGATCGCGATTCGCTCGCCGGCGCGGGCCTCGCGGGCGAGATCGACGCGATCGATCCGGACGACGTCGCGGTGGACGACAACGGCCGCGCCTGGTTCTTCGCGACCGGATCCGTCACCGCTCCGTGCTTGTTCAGCGCGCCGTCGGACGGCACGTCGCTCTCGCTCCACGTCGCCCCCGGCGATCCCCTTTCGCTCGGCGTCACCGTCGCGGCGCTCACCGCGTTCGGCGTCGCTCCGGCGGGGGATCGCTTTGCGTTCGTCGCCGACGCCAGCGACGCGACTGACCGGCTGTACACGGGACGTCCGGGATTCACCACGTTCGATCGGATCGCGTCGTCCGGCGACGGCCTGTTCGGCGGCGGCAGCATCGCCACGCTTCACGCGGGGGAGCCGCTGATCGTCTACAGCACCAACAACGTCGCGTGGCGTGCCGTCGGTTCGCTCGCCGCGAACGACGACGTGTTGCTGTACGGAAGCCCGCTCGCCGGGGAGATCCTCGCGCGCCGCGGCGGTATCGCTGCGGGCACGGCGGGAGGGACCTTCGGGCTGCTGCGCCTCCTCCACCAGGAGAGCGGGACGAGCATCCCCTACTTCGCCGCTGAAGTGCAGGGCGCCGGGAACGGCATCGACGTGGCCATCTGCGGACTGCTCAGCCCGACCGCCGAGCCGGAACTGGCGGTCTACGAGGGAAGAGCGGCTCCCGGCGGTGGCGCGATGGGGACGATCTTCCCGAGCGTCGATCGCCCGCCGCTCTTCTCCGCGTCGCGAAGTGGCAGCCTCGGCTTTTCGAACGAGCTGATCGATGGTCGAGACGGCGTGTACTGGCTGGTCCCGTTCACCGGATTCTTCAAGGTCGCCGTGTCGGGCGAGGCGTCGCCGTTGGGTGAGGACTGGGCCCCGTCGTCCTTCCTTCACGTGACGAACGCCGCCGACGGCATCCAGTGGCAGGGGCGGTTGGTTCCGAGCGACCGCGACGGCATCTTCCGGCGCGTTCGCTGACAGCGGTACCGCGGGGCGTTATCCTTCGCCGGTTCCTGTCCTAAGCGCGGAGAGGTGGCCGAGAGGTCGAAGGCGCGCGCTTGGAAAGCGCGTATGCTCGAAAGGGCATCGCAGGTTCAAATCCTGTCCTCTCCGCCACTCTCTCCCCGCACTCAGCGGGCTCGCGAGGGTTCGACTCCGCATGGCGGTTGCCCCCACCCCGGGGAGGAGTGAGGAGCGCACGCTCGACTGGGCCGCGATCGGCGGCGTCGCCGTCGGCGCCGTGTTGCTCTCGTGCGCGCCGCTGCTCGTGAAGAACGTCGTGCCCGAGCCGCTCGGACCCGCGGCGTGTTGCTTCTGGCGCACGTCGCTCGGCGGGCTCGCGCTCGCGCTCGTCGCGCGACTCTCCGGCGTGTCGTTGCGTCTGTCGGCACCGGTGCGCGTGCTCGCCATCGGCGCGGGGCTGTTCTTCGCGCTCGATCTCGTGATGTGGCACGAGGCCATCCATCGCATGGGCCGCGCCGGAGCCGGGCTCGCGACGGTGCTCGCGAACACGCAGGTGGTCTGGGTCTCGCTCGTCGGCGTTTTCGTCCTCGGAGAGCGCGGCGGACGGAGGTTGGGAGTCGGCGTGGCGCTGGCGATCGTCGGCGTCTCCTTCGTCGCGGGGACCTGGACGCCGCGCGACCTGCCGGCACTTCCCTCGATCGGCATCGTGCTGGGCCTTCTGACGGGCGTCTGGTACGCGAGTTTCCTGCTGATGCTGCGTCGCGCTCGGCAACGACCCGAACAGCCGTCGACGATCGCGCTGATGGTGTGGGCGTCGTGCGCGACCGCCACGGCGTCGGGAGCGTGGGCACTCCTTCGGGACGAACCGATGCGCATCGTCGGCGCGCAGGCGTGGTGGTCGGTCCTTGGGCTGGCGCTCGTCGTTCAGGCCGCCGCGTGGGTCCTGCTGACCCGCAACCTCTCGCGGATACCGGCGGCCCTCGGCGCCCTGCTCCTGTTGCTTCAGCCGACGTTCGCGACGCTCGGCGGCGTGGCCTTCCACGGGGAACACCTGACCACGCACGAGGTCATCGGTGCCGCGTCGATCCTCGTCGGCATCTACCTGGGCGCCACGAGCCGCCAGCGGGCCGCGCGCGCGAGAGGACGGTCACGGAGCGCCGAGGACACCGGAGGGAACCCTTAGGGCTGCTTCCTTCCGGACCTGACCCGATTCGAGGCCGCCGACCCCTCGGACCGTGACCGTCCTCCCGGGCGCGTTGGGGTGGGGAGTGTAGCGAGGCCCCGGCTCCCTGGCCCGTCCGGGCGGCCCGGGAACCGGATGGCGGGTCACGCGGTGTCAAATCGCCGCGACTCCGCACCCCGCGCGGGCCCCGCCGGTCCGTGCGGATCGCGATGGGGGTGGTCCCGCCCCACGCCCGCAAATCCCTTCCATCCGGGCTCTGGGCCCCTCGTTCGCCGGGTCTCGGCCGGGCCGGGTCAGGGCCGTGGGTGGAATCCAGTTCCTGGCTATTGTCAGCCAGTGTCATGGAGTGTAATGTTGGGGGGCATCCGGAGGGAGCCCTCACGCCGTGGACGTCCTGCCTTTCACCGGCCAGCGGGACCACCGACTCGATCCGAAGGATCGCGTCGTCGTGCCGGCGTCGTTCGCGGCGGTGATCCGCGACCTCCACGGCGGGCGCCTCTACCTCGTTCCGAGCGCCGAGGTGCCGTGCCTCGAGGCCTATCCGGCTCGCGTCTACGAGGAACTCGCGGCGAGGCATGTGCCGAGCCGCTTCGACGGCGATCAGAAGGGCCGCCGCCTGTTCTTCCACAACGCCGAGTCCGTCGAGTTGAAGGGACCCGGCCGCATCACGATTCCCGAGCGATTGCGCCGCTACTTCCCGAAGGGAGTGGTGCGTATCGCCGGAATGAACACCTATCTCGAACTGTGGGACCCGGAGGCGTGGGAGAAGCACATCGGCGATGGCTCGTCGAGTCTCCCCCTCCCCGACCCCGGTCCGAGCATGGCACGCCGCGCGGAATGACCGCGGGACACGACGATCTTTCGCATCTCCATCTGCCGGTCATGGTGAGGGACGTCCTCACCTGGCTCGACGTCACGCCCGAGCGCGAGGGGTGGGTGGTGGACGGCACGCTCGGTCTCGGTGGTCACGCCGCCGCGATCCTGGACGCCGCACCGCGCGCGCACCTGCTCGGGCTCGACCGCGACCCACGGGCTCTCGCCCTCGCGCGCGAACGACTCGCTCCGTACGGGAGTCGCGTCGTCGTGCGCCGAACGTCCTATGCGGACCTCGCCGAGGTCCTGGGGGACCTCGGCGCATCGGCGCCGTGGGGGATCCTGCTCGACGTCGGCCTCAGTTCCTTCCAACTGGACGACCCCGCTCGCGGGTTCGCGTTCCGGTACGCGGACGCGCCACTCGACATGCGGTTCGACGCGGAGAGCGACGGACCCACCGCCGCCGACCTCGTCAACACGTTGTCCGAACGCGAACTCGCCGACCTGCTCTTCCACCACGGTGAGGAGCCCCGGGCGCGAGCGATCGCGCGCGCTCTCGTCGGGGCCCGTCCCGTACGCACCGTCGGCGAGTTCGCCGCGGTCGTGCGACGCCACGCTCGGCGCGAGCGGCGACATGATCCCGCGACGAGGTCGTTCCAGGCGTTGCGCATCGCTGTCAACGACGAACTCGAGCACCTGGAGCGCGGACTGCGCGTTGCGATCCGCGCGCTCGCACCCGGGGGACGACTGGTCGTCCTCGCGTTTCACGGGGGAGAGGAACGACTCGTCAAGGAATCCTTTCGCGTCGCGCGCGCCGAGGGCCTCGGGCGCGCCCTGACGCCCAAACCGATCCGGCCGATGGAGGACGAAGTTCGTCGCAACCCGCGCGCTCGTTCCACACGGCTGCGCGCCTTCGAACGCCACGCCACGCCGGAGTCCATCCCGATATGAAGCGGCTGACGCCCTTCGCGATGCTCCTCGCCGTGCTCGCCACGGCCGTGGTCGGGGTCTGCGAACAGGCCGAGGTGCGGCATCACGAGTACCGCGTCTGGTCGCTCGAGCGTCGGCGTGCCGCGGCCGAACGGCAGATCCAGCGCCTGGAGGCCGCCGCGCGCGCCGCCCGCGCACCTCGGGTGCTGCTCGGGGCGTCGGTCGATCCGACGTTCGAGCCGGGGGCGGCGTGGACGCCCGAGGACGCCGGCTCCGCTCCGGGGACCGACGCCGAACCGTGGGTGCCGCTGCGATGAAGCGCGTCCACCGCACCCGTGTTCCGCGCAGTGTGCCGGTCGGGCAGTACCGGAAGACGCTGCTCGCCGTCCGGCGCCTTCGTCTGAACGTCGTCTTCGGGCTGATGCTGCTCGGATTCGGCCTGCTGCTCGGCCGACTCGGTCAACTGCAACTCGTCGATGCGGCGGCCTATAGGGCGACGTGGATCGCCCGACACGAGAGCCCGGTCTCGTTGCGCGCGCGGCGCGGACGCCTGCTCGACCGCCACGGGTACGTCCTCGCCGAGCCGAAGCCGTGCGTCGGCCTGGCGATGGACCCGTCGTACGACGTCATCAAGGATCCCGATCGCTTCGCGCTGCGCGTGGCCGCGCTGACGGACAACCTCGTGCCGGCCGCGACGATTCGCGAACGGATCCAGAGCGCGCGCGACGACGCGGCACACAGCGGTCGGGAGGTGCCCGGTCACGTCCGCTTGATCTCCCGCATCGACGATCCGCTGCTCGTCGAGAGGCTCTGGGAGGCGGCTGGTCGGAGCACCCGGGCGCGCGTTCGCGAGCACCTCTACGGACTGCTCGTCGAGCCGATCGAGGGGCGTTGGTATCCGAACCGCACCGAGGCGGCGCATCTGCTCGGTCGCGTGCCCGCCGACGGGGTGCCCGGTCAGGGCATCGAGGCCTCGCTCGACGAGCGCCTGCGCGGCGTGGACGTGCGCGGGAGGACGCTGCTCGACGGCCGGGGCAACCGCCTCGCCCGTGCCGCCTCGGTGGCGCGCGACGCGACCCGCGGCGACGACGTGTTCCTCACGATCGACCTGGTGATCCAGCACCACCTCGAACGAGCGGTCGATCGCATGGTGGAGGAGCACGTCAGTCTGGAAGCGGCCGGCGTCGTGATGGACGTTCGCACCGGCGACGTCCTGGCGATGACGAGTCGTCCGACATTCGATCCGAACGGCGGCGCGCCGACCCTCGACCGCGTCACGCAGGGACTGTACGAACCGGGCAGTTGCTTCAAACCGTTCACGGTGGCGTTCGCTCTGACGGACGGTGTCGTTTCCGCGGACGACACGATCCCGATGCCGCCGCGCGTCGTGCTCGAGCACGACCCTCATCCGATTCGCGACGATCACGAGATCGGCGACGGACCGATTCGCGATCTCCTCGCGCAGAGCAGCAACACCGGATCGGCGTGGCTGGCCCACCGCCTCGGGCCGGAGCGTTTCGCGACCTGGCTGCGCCACGTGTTCCCCTACGAGTGGCGACGGAGCGCCGACGGTCGCGCGCGGCTCGTCGCGGGAACCGGCTGCGGACTGCCGTGGGAGAAGGGCTACAGCCGCCCGGCGGACGCTCGGACGATGAGTTGGGTGGACCTTCACCGCGGTGGCTTCGGCCAGGGCTTCGCGCTGACGCCCCTGCAGATCACGGCGGCCTTCGCCGCGTTCGCGCGCGACGACGCGCGGGTGGTGCGCCCGCGCCTCGTCCACGGCGACGGCGAAGCGCCGCGACTCGGTCCCTGCGTCGTCGATCCCCGACATCTCGAGACGATCCGCGAGGGGCTCGTCGCGTGCGTCGAGGAGGGCACCGGCCGTCGTGCGTTCGCGAACTGCCGGTTCTCCGCGGCCGGCAAGACGGCGACCTCCCAGTCCGTGCAGAGCGTGGACGAGCGCGTCGCACACCTGCGCGGCCTCGTCCCCGGCGATCGCATGGACACGAACCTCTGCTCCTTCATCGCCTACGCGCCGGCGCACGATCCGCAGGTCGTCGTGTTCGTGCTCGCGCGGCAGTTGAAGGAGGACGAGGTCTACGGAGGCGGGGTCGCCGGTCCCGCGGTGCGCGCGGTGATCGAGGCGACGCTGGCCTACTGGGGCGTGGCGCCCGATCGCGAGCCGGCCTACGAGCGTGCGTGGTCCGACGAGGAGCCCGCGCGATGAGCGCCGTGCCCGCCCCTCCCCCGACGACGCTTGGCGCGCTCGCACGATGCGTCGGCGGCACCCTCGTCGGCGGGGTCGGCGACGACGTGCCGATCGCGGGACTTGCCGAGGACTCCCGCGACGTGCGTCCCGGCGACGCGTTCTTCGCGCGACGCGGCAGCCGCGCGAGCGGCCGCGACTTCGCCCGCGACGCGCGGGCTCGCGGCGCCGCGGTCGTCGTCGATGCGCTCGGTGCGACGAGCGACGGGCCGACGCTGCTCGTCCGTGACGTCAGCGAGGCTCTCCGCGTCGCGGCCGATGCGTGGTACCGGCGGCCGCAGGACGACCTCGCACTCGTCGGCATCACCGGCACAAAGGGCAAGACCACCGTGGCGTCGCTCGCGACCGCGATCCTCCGTCGCTCGGGTCGGCGGACCGCGATGCTCGGCACCATCGGTCACGACCTCGACGACGGTGGGCCGGTCCGTCCGGCCGACACGACGACGCCGGGACTCCTCGCGCTGCGGCGGCTCCTTGCCGCGGCCCGCGACGGCGGCGCCACGGCGTGCGTGATGGAGGTGTCGAGCCACGCCCTCGACCAGGGGCGCACGCGCGGACTCGACTTTGCGGTCGCCGCGTTGACGAACGTGGCCAGCGATCACCTCGACTATCACGCCACGCACGAGGCGTATGCGGCGGCCAAGCGGCGCCTGTTCGAGGATCTCGCGCCGAGCGCCGTCGCCGTGTTGCCGGCCGACGACCCGTTCGGCGCGGCGTTCGCCCGGGCGACCGAGGCGACCGTGCGGACCTACGGAATCTCGCCCGACGCTGACTACCGGATCGAGAGCCTCGTCGTCGGTCCGCGCGGGACGCGGTTCTCGCTGAGCAGCGCCGGCGATGCGGTCGCGGTCGAGACGCACCTCATCGGTCGTCACAACGCGTTGAACGTCGCTGCGGCAATCGGCATCTGTGACGCGCTCGGCGTCGCGGCGACCGTCGCAGCGCGGCACGTCGCCGCCGTGCACGGCGTGCGAGGTCGGCTCGAGCGGGTCGACGGAGACGCGGACGTGTCGGTGTTCGTGGACTACGCACACACCGAAGCGTCGCTGCGACAGGTGCTCGAACACCTGCGGGCGACCGGCGCCGCACCGCTGATCTGCGTGGTCGGCTGCGGAGGCGACCGCGACCGGACGAAGCGGCCGCGGATGGCCCGTGTCGCCTGCGAGGGCGCCGATCGCGTGGTGCTGACGTCGGACAACCCGCGGGGCGAGGATCCGCTCGCGATCCTCGCCGAGATGGGGGCGGGCGTGCCCGACGCGCGGCGCGACGCCGTGCGCATCGAACCGGACCGACGCGCCGCGATCGCCCTCGCGATCGCCGAGGCGCCCGAAGGCGCCACGGTGCTGCTCGCCGGGAAGGGCCACGAGACCGTGCAGATCGTCGGCGTCGTGCGGATTCCGTTCGACGACGCCGCGGAGGCGCGACGGGCCTTGGCACGACGCGCCTCCGCCCGAACCAAGGACTCGACCGGGGGCGGCCCCGGGCAAGATTGAGGAAGCGACATGGAACCGATCCGACTCTCCGACGTGTTGCGTGCCACCGGGGGCGATCTGCTCGGTCCGGTGGAGGGGAATCCGTGGATTCCGGCCGTGACGACGGACTCGAAGGACGTTGCCCCCGGCGCGCTGTTCGTGCCGATCCGCGGCAAGCGGTTCGACGGCCACGTGTTCGTGGAGCAGGCATTCCTCGGCGGGGCCGCGTTCAGCCTCGTCAGCCGTGACACGGACCTCGCGCGGATGCCGCGCAACGTGATCGTCGTGCCCGACACGAAGCGGGCGCTCGGCGACCTGGCCCGCTGGCAGCGGAGTCGCTTCGACGTGCCCGTGATCGGTGTGACGGGCTCCTGCGGCAAGACGACCGTGAAGGAGATGCTGCGCCAGATCCTCGGCGACGGAGTCGTCGTGAGCCATGCGTCGTTCAACAACGACATCGGCGTGCCGCTGACGCTGCTGCGGATGGACCGCACCACCCGGGCAGCCGTCGTGGAGATCGGCACCAACGCGCCCGGCGAGATCGCCGCGCTGACCAGCATCGCCCGTCCGACCGTCGGTGTGCTGACGACGATCGAGGAGGCCCACCTGGAGGGTCTCGGCACGGTGCGCGGCGTGATGCGCGAGAAGTCCGCGCTGCTGCACGGCCTCACCGAGGGAGGCGCCGCGATCGTCAACGCCGACAACCTCTACTGCCGCGAGATCCTGGAGTCTCTCGACCACGGGACGGCGATCACCTACGGCACCTGGGAGGACGCGACCGTCTTCGGCGTCGACGCCCAACCGACCGACGAGGGATTCTCGTTCTGGCTGTTCGGCAAGATGCCCGTCGAGGTCCCCGCGCTCGGCATGCACAACGTGGGGAACGCCCTCGCGGCGATCTCCGTCGCGCTCTGGCTCGGTCTGCGCCCGGACGCGATCGTAGAGGCGCTCCGCGGCTATCGCGCCCCGCCGATGCGGATGGCGCGGGAGGTCGTCGGCGACGTCACCTTGATCAACGACGCCTACAACGCGAACCCGGCCAGCATGGACGCGGCGATCCGCGAGCTGGGATTGCGTCGTTGCACGGGGCGGCGAATCGCGGTGATCGGCGACATGCTCGAACTCGGCGACAACGCCGAGCGCCTGCACCGGCAGCTCGGCCGCAAGGTCGCCAACGAGAGCGTGGATCGCCTCTGGGCGATCGGGCCCCACGCCGAACAGGTCGCCGAGGAGGCGATCGGACGCGGGCTCCCCGCGGAGTGCGTCGCGTTCCATGGCGACGTCGTGGAAGCCATGGAGTCGCCCGCGTTCCGTCCCCTGCCCGGCGACGTCTGGCTGTTCAAGGGGTCGCGAGGCATGGCGCTCGAGCGTTTGGCCGATCACGTGCGTGGGGAAGCGGCCGAACTCGCCGCCGAGAGCGACCTCTCGCCGACCGCCCGCCGCGACCGTCGCCGGTCGTAGGGCTCCCGTGCTCTACCACCTGCTCCGACCGCTGGAGGACCGGATCGCCGGCTTCGGGCTGTTCCAGTACGTGACGTTCCGATGCGCGTTCGCAGCCCTGCTCGCGTTTCTCGTCAGCACCTACGTCGGACCGGGCATCGTCGAGTCGCTGCGCAAGCGGAAGATCGCCGGGTTCGTCGCGGTCGGCGACGCGACCGTCGACGCCGAACGGAAGGCGAAGGCCGGCGTGCCCACGATGGGGGGCGTGATCCTCCTCGTCGGCGTCGGCGTGGCCGGGTTCCTGTTCGCCCGGCTCGACGTCCTGACGACGTGGGTCGTGCTCCTGTCGTTTCTCGCGTTCGGCCTCTTGGGCATGGTCGATGACTGGCGGAAGCTGACCCATCGCGGTGGCCGCGGCCTGAGCGAGCGGCAGAAGATGCTGGGCCAGACGCTGATCGCGCTCGCGGCCCTCGGCACGCTCTACGTCGCCGGCTGCCGCGAAAGCGGACTCTCGCCGTGGCGCGGTCTCTCGGTCCGCCCGAGTCCGTACTCGGGTGCCTGGATCCAGCGGCACGAGGTCGAGCCGACCGAGTCGTGGAACGACCTCGCGGCGACGTACCTGCGCAAGGAGGCGCGCGCTCGTGAGCTCGCCGTTCGCAACGGCGTGGACGGGTCGCGTCTCGACGATGTCTCCCTCGCGCTCGCGCCGGCCGACGTCGGGGCGGGGGACCCTCGCCTCGCGGTGCTGCCGCCGCCGGGCCGAGAGATCCAGATCCCCGCGCCGTGGTCGGATCCGGGCGACCGTCATCGGCACGACCTCCAGGTGCCGCTGTTCAAAGGGGTCTGCCTCGATCTCGGGCTCTGGTTCCTTCCGCTCGCGTTCCTCGTGCTGGTCGGCGCGTCGAACGCCGTCAACCTGACCGACGGACTCGACGGGCTGGCGATCGGCGCAACGTTGACGACGACGATCGCCCTCGGTGTCGTCGCCTACGTCGTCAGCCGGGTGGACTTCTCGCAGAGTCTCTACCTGTTCCACGTACCCGAGGGCGGAGAGATCGCCGTCGTGCTGGCCGCCCTCGCCGGCGCGGCGCTCGGCTTCCTCTGGTTCAACGCCTATCCGGCGAGCGTCTTCATGGGCGACACCGGCGCCCTTGCGATCGGCGGCGTCCTGGGCGTCTCCGCGGTCGCCCTGCGGCACGAGTTCACGCTGTTGATCGCGGGGGGCTTGTTCGTGACCGAGGCCCTGTCGGTGCTCTGGCAGCGGACCTGGTTCAAGGCGACGCGGCGCGCCGCGCGGCGTCGCGGCGACCCCGATGCGACCGGCAAGCGCTGGTTCCGCTGCGCGCCGATCCACCACCACTTCCAGAAGGACGGCTGGCACGAGAACAAGGTGGTCGTGCGCTTCTGGATCGTCTCGATCATCTGCGCGGTGCTGGCGCTGGCGTCGTTGAAGGTGCGCTGATGGCGAGCGCGCCGATCCGCCATCCGCACGGTGTCGAGTCGATCGGGGAGGCGGCACGCTGGATCGTGCTCATCGCGGTCGGTCTCGCGTCGTTCGGCCTCGTGATGGTGTACTCGACCAGCAGCGCGCAGCGTGCCGCGCTCGGCTCCGAGATGGCTTACGGGTTGTTGCGTCAGGGCGTGTGGGTCGTGCTCGCGATCGGCACGGCCTGGGCCGTGGCGAGCACACCACCCGCGGCGCTGCGACGCTTCGCCGTCCCGTTCCTGGTCGTCGTGCTGGTGCTCCTGGCGTTGACCCTGGGGCTAGCGACGCCGGTCAATGGGTCGAAGCGCTGGCTGCGTGCCGGCACGTTCTCGCTGCAGGCGAGCGAGTTCGCCAAGATCGCGCTGCTCCTGTTCCTGGCCGATCGACTCGCCCGGCGCGAACCCGACTCCAGCTTCGGAATGAGGATGCCGCTCCTGCCGATCCTACTTCCGGTCGGGCTCACGCTGATGCTCGTCTTCCCGGCGCCGGACCTCGGGATGACGCTGTTCCTCGGGGCGGAGGTCGTCATGCTCCTGGGGCTGGCGGGGGTGCGCCCCGGTCGCGTGATGCCGTACGTGCTCGTGTCGCTGCCGGCGATCGTCGTCTACGCCTTCACCCGCTTCGGTCACGTGAAGGCTCGAATCGCCTCGTTCACGGGCGAACCGTCCGGCCAGGTTCGTGAAGCCCTCGTCGCGATCGGTGCGGGGGGACTGTGGGGCGTCGGGCTCGGCCGGGGGCTGCAGAAACTGCACTACGTCGCCGAGTCGCACACCGACTTCATCTTCTCGATCATCGGAGAGGAACTCGGCTTCCTCGGATGCACCTCCGTCGTGGTCGCGTTCATGGCGTTCCTCGTGCTCGGGCGACGCATCGCCTGGGCCGCGCGGGCCTGGTCGCCGCAGGACCCCTTCGCCTTCTACCTCGCCGCCGGCGCGACCTTCCTCGTCGCGTTCCAGGCGCTGATCAACATCGCGGTCGTCACCGGCTCGACGCCGACGAAAGGCGTCACGCTGCCCTTCATCAGTGTCGGCGGGAGCAATCTCCTGGTGATGGCCGCGTGCGTCGGCCTGCTCGTGAACGTCGCAAGGTCGAGCGCTGCGCTCGCGCTGGACGCGCCGTCGCGATGAGCGGGGAGGCGGCGGTCGGCGGCGCCAGCGCGGTCGTCCTCTTCGCTGGGGGTGGAACGGTCGGTCATCTGGCGCCGGGCTTCGCGCTTGCCGACGCCCTCGAGGCGCGCGGCGTCGTCTGCGAGTTCGCCACGCCGGGCGAGGCGCGCGAGGCGGCCTGGTTCGCCGGGCGGGCCAGCCCGCGGACGATTCCCGCCGATCGACTCCCGCGGCGTCCATGGCGTCTCCCCGGCTTCCTGCTTCGTCTGCGCCGCCATGCGCGCGCCGCCGAAGGGGTCCTGCGCGCATGCGGCGCCGGGTTCGTCGTCGCGCTCGGCGGTTGGCCATGCGTCCCGGCGGTCGTGGCCGCCCGGCGCGCGGGCATCCCCTACGGGTTCGTCGTTCCGGACGAGGTCCCGGGACTGGTCGTGCGTCGTTTCCGTCGCCGAGCCGCTCGATTCTGGACCGCCTCGCCCGTCGCCGCGCGCCGACTTGGGCCCCGCGCCCTCGTCGTCGGGCCGCTGCTCCGACGCGAGGCGCTCGAGGCCGTGCGCGATCCGGCGCGGTTCGGCCTCCGTCCGGATCGCGCGACGCTGCTCGTGACGGGAGGAAGTCAGGGCTCGGCCGCGATCAATCGTTTCGTCATCGAGGGCGTGCGCCACGCGATCGGATCGAAGCGCGTGGATCGCGACGCCTTCCAGGTGATTCACGCCACCGGCTTCTCGGACGAGGCGTGGGTGCGCGCGGCCTACGAGGAACTCGGCATCGT
>CAZPGF010000031.1:0-27212 GCA_964586025.1 uncultured Planctomycetales bacterium | reverse complement strand
TCGCACGCGCCCTCGGCCGGCCCGAAGGCACGCCGGGACCCCACGCCGAGGTCGTCGGGGCGAACCACCTCGCGGACGTCGTCCTGGTGGATCAGGCGCACGGCGGCGCGACGTCGCGCGCGAACCCGGCAACCTACGTCGGCGCATGGGATCACGTCCGCGCGCTCTATGCGTCGCTTCCCGACGCGAAGGACCGCGGTCTGGAAGCCGGCGCCTTCTCCTTCAACGTCGCCGGCGGGCGCTGCGAGGCGTGCCGCGGCGAGGGCTACGAGAACGTCGAACTGGTGTTCCTGTCGGACGTCGAACTCGTCTGCGCGACCTGTCGCGGGCGTCGCTTCCAGCCGTTCGTGGAAGACGTGCGCTGGGAGGGGCGGAGCGTCGGCGATCTGCTCGAACTCGGCGTCGCCGACGCGCACGATCTGTTCGCGGCTCACGCGGAGGAGAGCGCGCCGATCCGTCGGGTCGCCGCCGCGCTCGAGCCGATCGTGCGCGTCGGCCTCGGCTACCTACGCATGGGGCAGCGCGCGAGCACGTTGTCGAGCGGCGAATGGCAGAGGCTGCGACTGGCCGCGGCCCTCGGTGAAGGGACCGGGGGCGGTCCGCGACTCTACGTGTTCGACGAACCCACCACCGGGCTGCACCTCGAAGACGTCGCACGGCTCTCGACGGCGCTGCGCCACCTCGTCGCGCTCGGGCACGGCGTCCTCGTCGTCGAGCACCATCCCGAACTGCTCGGTTCGGTCGATCGGATCGTGGAACTCGGCCCCGGAGCGGGGCCGGACGGAGGTCGGATCGTCGCCGACGGGACACCGGCCGAGATCGCCCGAGGCGACACCCCGTCGGCTCCCTACCTGGCGGCGGCGCTCCGCGGCCCACCGCGTGCGCGTACCGCGCGCACCAAGGCGCCGCGCCCCCGCATCCGGTCGGCGCGCGCGCCCACGTCGATCGAGATCCGCGGCGCGCGTCACCACAACTTGAAGGACCTCTCGGTGGACGTGCCGCGCGATCGCTTCACGGTCGTCAGCGGGCCGAGCGGTTCCGGCAAGTCATCGCTCGCGTTCGACATCGTGTTCGCCGAGGGCCAACGGCGGTACGTGGAGACGCTCGGTTCGTACGTGCGAAACCTCGTCGGCGGCATGGCGCGCCCCGATGTCGACCTCGTCGCGGGCATCCCGCCGACCGTCGCGATCGAGCAACGACGAAGTCGGGGTGGACGTCGCTCGACGGTCGCGACGGTCACCGAGGTGTCCCACCATCTGCGCGTCCTGTTCGCGCGCATCGGCGAACCGTTCTGTCCGCATTGCGAGCGACCTCTCGCCGCCCAGGAGCCCGCCGCCCTCGTCGCCGCGATGCGTCGCACGGCCGGCCCGTCCGAAGCGACCCTGCTCGCATCGCGCGTCTGGGACCGCAAGGGCAACCACCGCGACGTCCTCGATGCGATCGTGCGACGCGGCGCCGACGCGATCTGGATCGACGGTGCGTTGCACACGACCCGGCGCCGGCCCGCGCTCGATCGGTACAAGGAACACGACATCGCGGAGATCGTCGCGCGCGTGCCGCCGCGCGCGTCCGTTCGCGCGTGGAACGACGCGGTCGCCCGCGCTCTCGACGCGGGGCGCGGCACGGTCGGTCTGCTCGTCGGCGAGGGCACGCCGCGCTGGTACGCGGCGAGCGGCGCGTGTCCCGACCACGGCGTCAGCGTGCCGGAGATGGATCCGCGGTTGTTCAGCCACAACAGTCCGCGCGGCTGGTGTCCGACCTGCCGCGGCCTCGGCACCCAGCCGGACGTCGATCCCGATCGACTTGCGATCGATGCCGATCGCACGATCGCGAGCGGCGCGGTGTCGCTGTTGCGGGTCGATCGGGGTCTGCTGCGCGACTTCGCGCGCGACGCGCGCCGGGTGCTCGAGGTGGCACCGAACGCGCGTTGGCGCAACATCTCCGAACGCACGCGTCGCGCGCTGCTTGCCGGAAGCAAGCGTCCCGAGTTCGAAGGCGCCGCGGCGCGGCTCTCGCGCTTCCTCGGCGAGGCCGGTGAGTCGATGCGGGATCTGTTCGGCCACGTCGTGCGCGACGTCCCCTGCACGGCCTGCGGCGGAACGCGCCTCTCTGCGGAGGCCCGCGCGGTGCGGGTCGGCGGCCGCTCGATCGGCGACCTCCTCGCGTTGCCGGTCAACGCTCTCGGGCGCGCGCTCGACGACCTCGACCTCGACGCACGTGGGCTCGCCGTCGCGACGCCGTTGCTCCGCGAGGTGCGCGAGCGCGTCGAACTGCTCGGCCGACTCGGCCTCGGCTACCTCGGCTTCGATCGCGACGCGACGACGCTCTCCGGCGGCGAGGCGCAGCGCCTGCGGATCGCCGCGCAGCTGGGAAGTCCGTTGCGCGGCGTGCTCTACGTGCTCGACGAGCCCACGATCGGCCTGCACGCGCGGGACAACCGCCGTCTCGTCGAGGCCCTGCGTGGACTCGCGTCCCGCGGAAACGGCGTGCTCGTCGTCGAACACGACCTCGAGACGATCGAGCAAGCCGATCACGTGATCGACCTCGGGCCTGGCGGCGGGCGGCACGGGGGCCGTCTGGTCGCGGCGGGTGCGCCCTCGGAACTCGCTTCGCTGCCCCACTCGCCGACCGGGCGGCTGCTCGCGCGGCCGGCGCCGACGCTTCGCGCGAGCGTCCCACCGCCGAAGGGCGTCCTCACGCTCTCGGGCTTCTCGCTGCACAACCTCGCCGACGTGACGGTGTCGATTCCCTGCGGCTCGCTCGTCGCGGTGACCGGCGTGTCCGGCGCGGGCAAGTCGTCGCTCGTCCACGGCGGTATCGTTCCCGCGGTCCGCGATGCGCTGAGCGGCAAGCGCCGCGCGGGCGGCGCGCGACTGACGGGTGTCGAACACGTGCATCGACTCGTCGAGGTCGATGCCAGTCCGATCGGCAACACGCCGCGGAGCGTGCCGGCGACTTATCTCGGCATCTGGGACGCGCTGCGCGCCCACCTCGCCGGCACGCCGGAAGCGCGGGCGCGCGGTCACGGACCGGGACGGTTCTCGTTCAACAAGGTCGGCGGGCGCTGTCCGGCGTGCGAGGGTCGCGGCGAGGCCGTCGTCGAGATGTCGTTTCTTCCCGACGTGCGCGTGCCGTGCGATCGCTGCGACGGCGCGCGCTTCGAGGCGGACACGCTGGAGATCCGCTGGCAGGGACTCTCCGCCGCCGATCTGTTGCGCCTCACGTTCGAGGAGGCCGCCGAACGGCTCACGGACCTGCCGCGCGTCGCGCCATCGGCGCGCTTGATGGTCGAGGTCGGGCTCGGCTACCTGACCCTGGGCCAGCCGTCGCCGACGCTCTCCGGAGGCGAGGCCCAGCGCATGCGGATGGTCAGCGAACTCGGGCTCTCCGCGCATGCCGAGTCGGGCACGCTGGTCGTGCTCGACGAGCCGACGATCGGACTGCACGGGGAAGACGTCGATCGGCTGATCGCGACGTTGCGTCGTTTCGTCGAGCGCGGCGACACCGTCCTCGTGATCGAACACAATCTCGACCTGATCGCCGCGGCCGATCACGTGATCGACCTCGGACCCGAGGCGGGCGCCGGGGGCGGACGCATCGTCGCGACCGGCACCCCCGCTGCCGTGGCGCGGGCCGCGACGCCGACCGGGATCGCGCTGCGGGAGGCCGCGAACCGCATTCCTCTGTACGCTGCCCGCGCGTGAAGCTCCGTCCGCTCGCCGTCCTCGCGCTCGCGTCCATCGCCGCCACGTCGCTCGCAACCACCGCGTGCAGCGGTGACGACGCCCCGGGGATGGTCATCCTGGCGCGCGTGCTTCCCGGCGACGGCGAACCGCCGGCGATCTTGCGGCTCGTGTCGATGGACCGCGCGGAGGTGTCGCGCTTCCCCCTGGTGCGGAGAGGCCGCGGCGAGGAAGCGACGTGGCGCTACGAGTCCGCCGCGCCGACCGGCGCGTACCGCATCGAGAGCGACGAGGGCTGGGGGGCGATCACGCCGAGCTTCACGCTACCGCGCTACGTCGCGGGGCCCGGCGCGCCACGCAACGTCGTCACGTTGGCGCGGCCCGCGACGCTGTACGTGCAGGGTCCGCCCGGCGGTCCCCCGTTGATCCCGCGCATCGTGCTCGAACGCCGGACCGCCGAGGCACCCGAGCGATGGGAGCGCATCCCCATCGAAGCCGCGTCCCAGCCCGACGGTTGGCTGCTTGCGAGGATGCCGGAGGCGGTGTTGCAGCCGTTCGCGACCCTGCGCGCGTGGACGGCGCTCGAAGGCGGGTTCCCGATCCCGGCGATCGACATTCCCCTCTCGTCCGAGCCGCGTCACCCGATCGTCCAACGCGTCGAACCCGCCGAGGGCCCTCCGTTGCAGATCGAAGCGATCGGCCGGGACGCACGCGACGGATCGAGAATCGAGATCCGCCTCACCGGCCATCCCCTCGACCCGATGTGGGAGACGTGGTTCGCACAGCAGCGTGCGCACGCCTCGGGCATCGGTCACCATCCCGACGGCCTGACGATCACGGTGCCCGACTGGGGCGAGAAGGCGGTGTGGACGGTCGATGCGTCCGCGTGGGAGAACGAACAGGCCCTGTTCCTTCTCGCGCTCCCGCCGGCATCGGGTCCGCGCGTCGTCGCTCTGCCCGCCCTCCCGGGCGGCGCGACGCCGCACCGCGTGGTCCTCCGGGAACGGGACGAGAACCGGCTCGGCCAGGTCCCGCTGCGTGCGTCCGCGGACGGCGCCTTCGAGATGGTCGTCCCGGCCGGCGAGCACGTCGGTTGGGTCCAGACGCGGGACGGCTTCGTGTCGATCGAGGTGCCGGCCGCCGACGCCGCGCCGACGCTCGGTCCCCTTCTCCACTCGGCGGAAGTGAGCGGCGACGTGCCGGGCGCCCAGGGCACGCTGCGTGTCCTTGCGGAGCGCGAGGAGGGCGAGCGGTGGATCGGCGGCGCCGCGTTCGACACGGCGCTCGGGCCGGGCACGCGCTACCGGGTCACCCTCCCGCCCGGACGGTATCGGCTCGCCGTGCTTCGATCGGACCTGCGACCGACGCCGCCGCGCGTGGTCCCGGTCGAGTTGGAGCCCGCCATGCGGTTCGCGGGCTTCGATCTCGCGCTGCGTTGACGACGGCTCGGCCGGCGCGGTACGGTCGTCGCCGGCGCGGGGGACTGGAGGTGCCGATGGCCGACGATGGGCGACGCCCCGACGACGCGAGCCGCTTGAGCCGGCGGCAACTGTTCCAAGGCGCCGGCCTGGCGGCCGCCGGTGCCGCGATCCTCGGCGCGCGCGAGGCGATCGCGCGCGATGCCGCCGCCGCCGAGGACCTGCGCACGCAGGGCCCGGGCGCCGTCGCGATCCGACTGCGCGTGAACGGCACCGAACGCGCGATCGAGGTCGAGCCGCGGACGACGCTTCTGTCCGCCCTCCGTCTGCGCCTGGGGCATACCGGCGCGAAGCCGGTCTGCGATCGGGCGACGTGCGGCGCGTGCACCGTCTGGCTCGACGGCCTGCCGGTCTACGCGTGCAGCGTGCTCGCCGTCGAGGCCGAAGGCCGCGACGTCACGACCGTCGAGGGACTGGGAACGCCCGCGGCGATGCACCCGGTGCAGGCCGCGTTCTGTGCGGAGGACGCGCTGCAGTGCGGCTTCTGTACGCCCGGGATGGTGATGGCGTGCGCGTATGCGGTGAAGCGTTACGGTCCGGACCTGACCGAAGCGCGCGCGCGCGAGGCGGTGTCCGGGAACCTCTGCCGGTGCGGAACGCACCCGCACGTGCTGCGCGCGGCGCTCCGTGCCGCGAAGGGAGCGTGAGTCGTGGTGCGCCGCATCACCTACACGACCGGCCTCGTCGGACACGATCGGCGGGTCGCCGCGATGCCCGGCGCGCGCCGCGAGATCACCGTCGAGGTCCACGACGACGATGCGACGCCCTGGGGCGTCGATGAGGCGTTGCGCGTCGTCGGCACCGACGTGCCGCGACTCGACGGTCCGGCGAAGGCGACCGGCGCGGCGGTCTACTCGTTCGACGTGCAGCGCCCCGGTCTCTGTTTCGCCGGCTTGGTCACCTCGCCGCACGCGCATGCGCGTGTCCGGCGGGTGGACGTAGGTCGCGCGAAGGCGGTTCCCGGCGTCCTCGTCGCACGCGCGGCCGGATCGGAGCACGTCACCTACGCCGGATCGATCGTCGCGGTCGTCTGCGCAACGAGCGAGGAGGCGCTCGACGACGGGCTGCGGGCGGTCGTCGTGGACTACGAGGTGTTGCCCGCGGCCGTCACCGTCGAAGACGCGGTGCGCGACGGCGCGCCGCAGGTGGACGCACGAGCTCCGAATCTCTCCGACGGCACCGATCCCCGCGAGACGATGCGGCGCGGCGATCCGGACGCCGCCTGGGACGCGGCCGAGGTGCGCATCGAGGGCACCTGGCGCACGTCGATCCAGACGCACAGCTGCCTCGAGCCGCACGGCACCGTCGTCGAGATCGCGCCGGACGGCCGTGCGACGATCTGGGCGAGCACGCAGGCGACGAGTTCGTTCGCGGCCGGCGGCGCGATGGCGGGGGCGCTCGGCGTTCCTGCCTCTCGGATCCGCGTCCTCACCGAGCACATGGGGGGCGGGTTCGGCAGCAAGTTCGGCGCGCAGGAGTGGGACGTGCTCGCCGCGTCGCTCGCCCGCGAGACCGGACGACCGGTCCGCCTGTTCCTGACACGGCGCGAGGAGCACCTCATCGGCGGCAACCGCCCCGACTCGATCCAGAGGATGGAACTCGGAGGCACGAAGGACGGTCGGATCACGGTCCTGCGCGGCGACGTGCTCGGCACCGCGGGCAACGCCGCAGGCGGCGCCGGCTCGAGCAACGTGATGATCTACGAGTTGCCCGCGGTGCGCATGCGCCAACGAACCGTGCGCACGCACACCGGCCGCGCCCAGGCATTTCGCGCGCCGCGCCATCCCCAGGGGTCGTTCGCGCTGGAGGGTGCGATCGATCGCTTCGCGCACGCGGCGGGACTCGACCCGCTCGACGTGCGCAAGCGCAACGATCGACATCCGATCCGAGCGATCCAGTGGGACCTCGCGGCGGAGCGCGTGGACTGGGCGAACGCGAGAGGGCACGGCGGACGCCGCGCCGACGGTCCGTGGCGGCGCGGCGTCGGGTGCGCCGCGGCGACCTGGTCGAACGCCGGTCGCGGCGACTGGCGGGTCGATCTGAAGGTCACGGCCGACGGTCGCGTCGTCGCCTCCAACGGCGTTCAGGACATCGGAACCGGCACGGCGACCCTGATCGCGATCCTCGTCGCCGAGGAACTCGGCATCCCCGTTGCGCACGTCGACGTGCGAATCGGCGACACGACCTTCCCCCCGGGTCCGGGCAGCGGGGGCAGCACGACGGCCCCGTCGATCGGCCCCGCCGCGCGCGAGGCCGCGCTGCGCGCTCGGGAAGGGGTCCGCACGCTGCTGGCGGAAGCCTGGGGCGTCGAGGGGGCCGATGTCGCGTGGCGCGACGGGCGCTTCGTGAACGGGTCGCGGTCGGCGACCTTCGCCGAGGGAGCGCGGCTCGTCGGCGCAGCGGGGCTCTCGGTCAGTGGCTTCCGGCGACCGAACTTCGACGGGGCGTATCGCGAGACCGCCGGCTGTCAGATGGCGGAGGTCGCGGTCGACATCGAGACGGGCATCGTCCGGGTCGAACGCGTGGTCGCGGTCCACGATGCGGGTCGCATCGTCAACACGCTCGCCGCACGCAGCCAGGTCAACGGCGGCGTCCTGCAGGGCATCTCCTACGCGCTCTACGAAGAACGTCGTCTCGATCGCGCGCGCGGCGACATGGTGAATCCGAACTTCGACACCTACCGGATCACCGGCCTCGCCGACACGCCGCGGATCGACGTCGTGCTGACGTCGGTCGTCAGTGGGTTCAACAGCGCCGGGATCATGGGACTCGGAGAGCCCGCCACGGTGCCGACGGCAGCGGCGATCGCCGGCGCGGTCTACGACGCGATCGGTGTGCAGGTGACGGAACTGCCGATGACGCCCGCGCGCGTGTTGGCGGCGTTGGAGGAGGCCTCCCGATGAAGGCGTTCACGTTCCTTCGCCCGCGCACGACGGCGGCCGTCGCGCGCGAACTCGCCCGGTCGAAAGGCGTGCTGCACGCAGGCGGCGTCGATCTGCTGGATCGTATGAAAGAGCACGTGGACGAGCCGAGTCACGTGGTCGCGTTGCTCGACGTGCCCGGTCGCAACGCGATCGTGCTCGGCGACGACGGATCGCTGCGGATCGGCGCGGGCGTCACCCTCGCCGAACTCGCCGAGAACTCGATCGTGCGACGGTTCGTGCCGGCGCTCGCCGAGACGGCCGGGCTCGCGGCGAGTCCGGCGATCCGACATCGTGCGACGCTCGGCGGGAATCTCGCGCAACGCTCGCGATGCGGCTGCTATCGGGTGGCGACGTTCCCGTGCCGGAAGCGAGGCGACGCGTCGTGTCCGGTGCTCGAGGCGACGGGCGTGCAGGAGACCGCCGCCATCTTCGGGAACGGCCTGTGCGCGTCCGCGCATCCGTCGAGCATCGCGCCGGTCGTGCAGGCGTTCGACGGCGTGCTCGACCTGGTCCGCGAGAGCGGCAGTCGATCCGTCCCGCTTCGCGACCTCTGGCGCATGCCGGAGCGGGGTGTGGCCGAGGATCTCGCGATCGCCCCCGACGAGGTGATCGTGTCGGTCACGATCCCGCCCGAACCGCGGACCCAGCGCGCCGGTTGCGAGGAGGTGCGCCAGCGCGCCGCGTTCGATTGGGCGCTCGTCTCGTGCGCCGCGCGACTCGTGTTCGACGGAGCCGAGCCCGCCACCGCGACGGTCGTGGACGCGCGGATCGTGCTCGGCTCGGTGGCACCGACGCCGTGGGCAGCGCATGCCGCGGAGGCCGCGCTGCGCGGGGCTCCCGCTGATGCCGCTCGCCTGACGGCCGCCGCGAAGGCCGCCACCGAGGGTGCGACGCCTTTGGCAGGAAACCGCACCAAGGTGCGACTCGTCGAGGTGGCGGTCCGTCGTGCGCTGGAACGCGCGATGGGCCGCCCCGCGGGAGGTGCCCGTTGACCCAGCCCCCTTCGACCGATCGTCGCGACTGGGCCGACGGCGAGTACGCCGCGCAGGTCCGTCGTGAACTGCGGACGCGGTGCGTCCACCTGCTGACGAAGGAGGCGTTCACCGGCATGCCGGCGCCGCACGAACGCCCGTTCGCGCTCGACGAGCCCCTGTGGTGGTGCGACCGGACCGGCCGGCCGCTCGGTCCGGACGGCTCGGCGACGTGCCGCGACGGATGTCACGCCCCAGGGCGGGCGTGCTACGTGCCGCCCCTTCGTCCGTGAGAGGTGGCGGTCTCGCCCTTCAGGTTCGGGGCGGCAGCGGCGGGGAACCCGGTTCCGCCAGGACGCCGGCGAGCGTCGCCGGAAGGTCGTGGTGTGGGGCGTGGAGCGGGATCGACGCGGCGCGACGTCGGAGACGGCGTTCCAGGCGACGCTTGTGGATCGACCAGGCGATCCCGCCGAAGACGTAGGCCAGACCGATCACGCCGAGGACGCGACTGCCCAATCCGAGGGTGAGGCCCGCGCCCACCGCCGCCCCCAGGAAGTAGGACACGACCAAGCCGAGCGGCGCGGCCCAAAGCCACGGCCGCACCTCCTTGCCGTGCACGCGCATGCCGAGCATCACGCCGAAGTCGGTGAGCAGACCCGTGACGTGCGTCGTCCGCAGCACGACGCCCTTGTAGTGCGACGCGAGCGCGTTCTGGAAGCCGCATGCGACGCCGGCGAATGCGACGGCGGTGAGCGGGCTGACGGCGAAGAGGAAGTTCGCGGTCAGGATCAGGAAGCCGATCGCGGTGATCGAACGGCCGTAGGGGCGGGCGAGTTCGAGGGAGCGATGGTGAATGAAGTAGCCCGAGAGCATCGCGCCCACGACGAACCCGACGAGCGCCGTTCCGACGAAGACCGGGGCGACCACGCGCTGGTCGGCCGGCAGGGACAACCCCTGCGCGAAGCGGGCGAGGTCGCCGGTCAGGTGGCTGACCGACGTACCGAAGTGGATGAGGAAGATGACGTTGACGGCGCTGGACAGGGCGGCAAGGGAGCCGCCCCCGATCAGGACCCAGAGCGCCCTCGGTTCGATGCGCATGGCGTGGCGATCGTCCTTTCGCCGTCGTTTGGATCGACCGGTCGACGGCGTGACGTGAGTCGTGGAAAGCAAGGAAGCCCGGCCAGGGCGAACCCGGCCGGGCTTCGTAGGGAGGGGTGGAGGGCGCGCGGCCTAGACGTAGTTGAGGAACCAGTTCTTGCGACCGGTCTCGGACTCGGCCTCGCGACGCCACGGCGGCACGACGCCCTCGAACATCGCGGCGACCCACGGCACGTCCACCGGCGCGAGCTTGCGGCCGGGCGTCAGGTGCATCGGTCGATCGCGGATGTCCGCGAGCAGGTGCCCGAGGATGTCCAGGTGGAACGAGTGATCGCCCGCGAGGACCTCCATGAACTTGCGAAGGAAGCGGTCGTCGACCTGATCCGTCGCCTTGCGATGGAACATGATCGCGCGCTCCGCAGCGCGGAACGCCTCGTCGAACGCCGAGTACAGGGCGGGCGGCGTCAGGATCGCCGGACCCTCCGCGGCGCGCGGACGACGACGGCGCCCGCTCTGCTTGATCAGCGAACGTCCGCCGTCGCGATCGCGGAGGTGGCGCGACAGGATGCGCGCGTGATCGCGCACCTCGGCGGCGTACTCCTCGAAGAGCCGACGGATCGGGCCGTACGTGAACGCACGACCGACGCGCAGGTAGCGCGCCTCGACGTTCTGTTCGATGTGGATGCCCGTCTGCACGATCCGCGCGGTGCGGTCCTGCTGCGCGGCGGTGGGGGTGGTGGACTGCGTCATCGTCGACTCCTGGGGGACAGTGCCCGTGAAGGGCCGGTGCGTACCGAACAGGCCCCCGGGCGTCCCGCCGGACCCGGGGTCGGCCGGCGTGTCGGGCCCGTGCTCCTCGCCGGTCCGCCGCGCTGCCGTGGCGGCACACTGTAGTGGGGACTGCGGGGAAAGCGCAACCCCCCCATTTTTTCTTTTTTTCGGCAGTGTTTGAACCGGACTTTCGAGCCGATTCGCGGATAACACCTAACCACTTGCTGTGAAAGAGGTTACGAACATTTGGGGCCGTCCATGCCCAGCCGGTGGATTCATGCGGGCGTTTCAATTCGACCCCCAGCGAGTCGGGGTCGGCCCTTCAGGCGCCGCCGAGCAGCACCTTTTCCATCTCCACCTCGAGATGGGCCGCGCCATCCCGAGGTTGGCGCTGCACGGTCCGGGTGATCCGGTAGCCGCGCCGCTCGTACCAGTGGACCTGACCGGCCTCCGGGATCGCCTTCAGCCAGGCGAGGGGTACGCCCCATGAGGTCAGGGTCGCCTCGGCCGCCGAAAGCAGACGGGTCCCGACGCCCAGACCCTGGAACCGCGGGCGGACCGCCAGATCGGCGATCTCGCCCCGCTCGCCGGCCCGCTCCCGATTCGCCGTGCCGACCCGGACGACCCCGGCGGTCCGCCCGAGGAGTTCCACCAGGAGGAACGCCTCGCCCCGCCGGAGGGCCGCCGAGAGCCCCGCCTCGTCCTCGGGTGGGCTGCCCACCGGAACCGCCGTTCCCAGCGGTCCTCGCCCGATCCGGGCCTGCCGGAGCACGCGGGCGATGGAGGGCACGTCGTCGAAGCGGGCCTCGCGGATCGTCGGAGCCGGGCGCAGCGCGGTCGCGAGGTCGGCGCCGCGCAGGTCGCGGCCGAATCGTTCGCCCGGGTGCGGTGCCACCTCGTCGATGAACGGCAGCCCGTCCAGATGCCGCGTCCAGTCGCGGCCGAGGACGAGATCCTCGGCGATCGCCCGCAGCCGCCACCCTTGGCCGCGCCAGCGCTCCTTCAGGGCGTCCACCTGGGCCGGGGTCGGCTCGAGAAGCGACATGACGCCTTCCCTATCGACGCCCGCCCCGGCCGCCTCAACCTCGCGTCCGCGAGTCTGGTATCGCGAAGGGTCCGGCCTCGTGGGGATCGCGGGCGCGGCGTCCGTACCCTTCTCCGCCATGGAGGGTCCGCTCAACTTCACGGTGCTTCCGCGCCTCGCGCGCAAGACGCCGACCCGAATCCTGTTCGTCGTGATGGACGGGCTCGGTGACTGCATCGGTCGCGGGCCGACCGCGCTCGAGGTGGGCCATCATCCGAACCTCGACGCGCTCGCCGCGAGAAGCGCGCTCGGGCGGACGATTCAGGTGCTCGACGGGATCACCCCCGGCAGCGGCCCCGGCCACTTCGCGCTCTTCGGCTACGACCCGCTCTGCATCGACGTCGGACGCGGCCTCCTCGAAGCGCTCGGCGTGGGGGCGCGTGTCGGCCCCGGGGACGTCGCGGTGCGCGGAAACCTCTGCACCGTCGATGAAGAAGGCCGCATCGTCGATCGCCGCGCCGGCCGCATCGCGACGAGCGAGGCGCGACCGCTGATCGATCGCCTGCGCGACGCGATCCCCGCGATCGACGACGTCGCCGTAGAGGTGCATCAGGGCCTCCAGCACCGTTTCGCGCTCGTGCTGCGCGGCGCGGACCTCGGTGCGGACGTGGACGGCACCGATCCGGGCGAGATCGGTCGGCCGATCTTGTCCGCGACCGCACGCAGCGCCTCCGCCGCGCGAACCGCCGGAGTCGCCGACACCTTCGGCGATCGCGCGCGCGCCGTGCTCGCCGATCGAACGACCGCCAACGCGGTGCTGCTGCGCGGATTCGCGGCGCGTCCCGAGCTGCCGACCTACAGGGAACTCGCGCGTCTCTCCGGCATTGCGGTCTGCGCCTACCCCGCCTACCGCGGCGTCGCGCGTCTCCTCGGCATGGACATCGTGGACACCGTCGCGCCCGGCTGCTCCGTTCGCGAGGAGGTCGATGCGCTCGAAGCGGTCTGGAGCGACCGACACGACTTCTACTTCCTCCACGTCAAGGGAACCGACAGCGCGGGCGAGGACGGCGACGTGTCCCGCAAGGCGCGGGTGATCGAGGAGGTGGATCGGGAACTCCCGCGCCTGCTCGCGCTGAAGCCCGACGTGATCGTGGTCACCGGCGATCACGCGACACCCGCCGCGATGGCCATGCACTCGTGGCACGGCGTGCCGACCCTCCTCCACGGCCCCTGGTGTGAACCCGACGACGAGACCGTGTTCACCGAGGCGGCCTGCCATCGCGGCCGCCTCGGCGCTCGCCTTCCGGCGACGGCGTTGCTCCGTCTCGCTCTCGCCAACGCGGGGAAACTGGCCAAGTACGGAGCCTGACGTGGCCATCGAGCGCGGCATCTCCATCGATCGCTCGCCGAACGGGCTCGGCACGTTTCTCTGGGCGGTCGTTGCGCTCGGATGGGTCGCCGCCTTCATGCCCGAGCCGTACGCGGTCGCCACCCTGCTCGGCATGTTCGGCCTCCTGCGTGTCATCGAGCGATGCGAGCGATTCCGTCACCTCGTCTTCCTGATCGCGTTGTTCGGCGCGCTCGGCATCGGCTTCGGCTATCGCTGGCTTGCGCCGACCATCGAGCAGTTCAGCAACGGCCGGGTCGGACGCGCCGGGTCGTGGAGCGCCGTGGCGGCGTTCGGCATCGCCGGCACGCTCCACATCCTCGTGTTCGCTCTGATCTATCGCCTTCTGCTCCGACGTCCGCGTCGACCGCATCCGTTGGTCGTCGTCGCGTTGTTCGTGGCGGTCGAGTCGCTTCCCATCCGGTTGTTCCCGTGGATGGCCGGATACGGCGCCGCCGACGTGCCCGCGCTGATGCAGAGCGCGAGTTGGGGCGGCGTGCCGGGCGTCTCGTTCGCTCTGCTCGCGCTCGTCGTGCCGGTCCACGAGGTCTGGGTCGGGATCGTCGGCGCCGACCCTCGTCGCGCGCGGGTCGGCGGCGCCGCGGCGACGTTCCTGATCGGGGCGGTGCTGTTCGCGTGGGGGCACCTGCGCTGGCAGTCGCTGCGCGAATCGGACGATCTCGCGACGCATCACCTCCACGTCGGGATCGTGCAGCCCAACATCGGCTCTGGCGACAAGCGAGGAGCCGAGGAGCGGCGCACCGACAAGAAGGCCGAGACGATCGCCGCATTCCATCGCGGCAGCCGCGCCGTGATCGATCGAGGCGCCCGCCTCGTCGTGTGGCCCGAGACCGCGATCACCGACCCGATCGCGTTGCTCGACCCGAAGTTCGACGCGCGGGTGACGCGCAACACGCTCGCGCGATACGGATGGGACTTCGTGGACGAACTCGGCAAGGAAGCCGCCTTCCTCGTCGGCGCGTACGAGCGCAAGGTCGCCCGTGACGCCGAGACGCCCCGGGGTGGCGTGACGGGTCCCGCCGTGACGGTCCTGGAGTCTCGCGACGACCGCTACAACGTCGCCGCTCTCCGCCCCCAGGGCGACGGGCGGGGGGCCTGGTCCGTCTACCGCAAGTCCTATCTGATCCCGTTCGGCGAGACGATGCCGCTCGGGCTGTCCGACGAGATGCTGCCGCAACGCTTTCGGATGTGGCCGGCGCCGAAGCCATCGTCGGCCCTCGCGTGGGACGACCTCCGCATCGTGCCCTTCCTCTGCTACGAGGGCCTCCTTGCCGACCACGTGCGCACGACCGCCGACGGGAAGGCGCCGCACCTCCTCGTGAGCCTGACGAACGACTCGTGGTTTGGCGACACGTGGGAGCCCCACCAGCACCTGAATTTCACGCGGTTTCGAGCCGTCGAGCACGCCGTCCCGCTGGTGCGGGCGACGAACACCGGGGTCAGTGCGTTCGTGACCGCGTCGGGCGACGTCGTCGAGCGCCTCGGCGTCGGCGTCGAGGGCACACTCGTCCGGCCGGTGCCGATCGTCGAGCGCGGGCCCACGATCTACGCGCGGTTCGGTCACCACCTGCCCGCCGCGCTCGCCGCGTTCGTGCTCCTCGCGATGTTGTTCGGTGCGTTCGGGTCGGGCGATCCGGTGCGCCGACGGGACTAGAGCCCCGGTGATCACCGTCCATCTCACCCCTCATCTGAAGCGCTTCTTCCCCCTTCCGGACGAGATCGCGGTCGATGCGACGACCCTGCCCGACGCGATTCGCCGGATCGACGAGCGCTTTCGCGGACTCGGCTTCTACCTGCTGGACGAACGCGGGGCGCTGCGCGAGCATGTCGCGATCTGGGTGGACGGGGAGCGGCTGCTCGACCGTTCTCGATTCCACGAACCGCTGCGCGACGGCGCCGTCGTCCACGTGATGCAGGCTCTGTCGGGCGGCTAGGAGGCCGCATGGCGACGACGAACGACCGGATCCTGCTCGGCACCCGCAAGGGCGTCTTCGACGTGCGCCGTCGCGGCGGCCGATGGTCGTTCGGCGCCCCCGCGTTGCGGGGCTCCGCGATCGCGTACGCGGTCCGCGATCCGCGCGACGCCAGCGTGTGGGCCTCGATCGACCACGGGCATTGGGGCGCGAAGCTCTCGCGATCCCGCGACGACGGCGTGACGTTCGAGCCCGTGGACCCGCCGACCTATCCCGAGACGGCCGAGGCCCGCGTGAACTACTACTGGGTGATCGAGCCCGGTCCCGCGTCCTCGCCCGGGCGCATCTGGATCGGCACCGATCCCGGTGGGTTGTTTCGCTCCGACGACGGCGGCGCGACGTGGCGTCTCGACGAGGCGCTCTGGGCGCTTCGTCGCGAGCACAAGTGGCAGGGGGGCGGCCGCATCGAGGCCGGGATCCACTCGATCTGCTTCGATCCCGCGGCTCCCGACCACGCCTACGTCGGCGTCTCGTGCGCGGGCGTGCTCGAAACCAAGGACGGCGGGTCGACGTGGGCGTACGTCAACCGCGGCCTCGTCAACGTGTTCGATCCGGGGTCCACGGCGGAGTACGGGCACGACCCGCACTGCGTCGTCATCGCCCCGTCGGACCCGTCCGTCCTGTGGCAGGCGAACCACTGCGGCGTCTTCCGCACGACCGACGGCGCGGCGAACTGGAAGAACCTCACGCAGAGACCGTGGGTGGACTTCGGCTTCGCGGTCGCCGTGCATCCCGGCGACGCGCACCGCGCGTGGATCGTGCCGATGCACAGTGACGCCGAGCGCACCACCGTGGACGACCGGCTCGCCGTCGCCCGCACCGACGACGGCGGGGCGACCTGGTCCCTCCACCGTGACGGCTTCCCGACGCCGTCGTACGACTTCCCCTACCGCCACGGCCTCGATGTCGGGGCCGACGGCGAGACCCTCGCGCTCGCGACGACCTCGGGGAACCTCTACGTCAGCGAGGACGGCGGCCGGTCCTGGATCACCGTCACGAGCAACCTGCCGCTCGTCTACAGCGTGCGGTTTGCGTGAACGAGATCGATCCGTCGCGCTGTCGAGCGGGTGGTGATCCGCCGCGGCGGATCGTCTGCCTGACCGAGGAGACGACCGAGATCCTCCACGCCCTCGGCGAGGGCGAGCGGATCGTCGGGATCAGCGCCTGGACGTGCCGGCCCCCGGAAGCGCGCGAGCGCCATCCGATCGTGTCGGCGTTCACCGGCGCGAACGTCGATCGCATCGTCGAACTGAAGCCCGATCTGGTGGTCGGCTTCAGCGACGTGCAGGCCGACCTCGCGCGCGACCTCGTGAAGCGGAATCTCGCGGTGCTCGTGACCAACCCGCGGTCGATCGCGGAGATCCTCGACCTGGTGCTGCTGCTCGGGCGGATCGTCGGACGTCCGACGAGCGCGGAGGAACTCGTCGCGGGGTACGAAGCCCGCCTCGAAGCGATCGCCGCCAGCGCGCCGCGCGGCGTGCCCCGCCCGCGGGTCTACTTCGAGGAGTGGCCCGACCCGATGCTCTCCTGCATTCGCTGGGTCAGCGAACTGATCGAGGTCGCCGGCGGAGTGGACGTGTTCGCGGACCGCGCCCCCGGCCGCGCCGCGCGGGAACGGGTCGTGACGTCCGACGAGGTCGTGGCGCGTCGCCCCGACGTGATCCTCGCGTCGTGGTGCGGCAAGCCGGTCGAACTCGACGCGTTCGAGAAGCGACCCGGATGGGACGCGATTCCCGCGGTGCGCCACGGTCGCATCCACGAGCTGCCGTCCACGGAGATCCTGCAGCCGGGGCCGGCCGCGCTGACCGACGGGCTCGACCGCCTGGTCGCCGCGATCCGCGACGCGGCCGCCGCGCCGACCGCATAGCATGAGCCGGTGCGCGCGATGCTGCTCCTCCTCGCCGCGGCCGGCGTCGCTGCGGTCGTCTGGTTGTTCGTGATCGACGACCGTCCGCGGCTCGACATCGATGCCGCCGACGAGCCGCGCCAGCACCAGGATCCCGCGGCCGTCCTGCGCGGGACGCCGGGCGCGACGACCCCGAAAGCGGAGGGGGCCGAACCCGTGCCGAGTCCCGACGCGGCGGACGAGGCGGCGCGGGCCGAATCCGGCGACGCGCCGCCATTCCTGTCCGGGCTCGTCGTCGATGCCGAGGACGGCTCGCCGATCGCGGGGGCGACGATCGTCCTGGAGCCGGCCCGAGATCCCCTGGATCGGGTGCCGACCCTCGACTCGGCCGCGTGGTTCGAACACGGGCTGACCGTCGATCTCGTGACCGCGCGCGCATCGACGCCGTCGGTGCTCACGTCCGACGAGGGCGGCGAGTTCCGGATCGCCACGCCTCCGGGCGGCGCGCCGCGTGTCGACGTCTTCGTGTTCGCGCCCGGGCGCCTCGCGGCCGCGAGCGGTCCCCATGTCTCGGGCGAGCGCGTCGTCGTCCGTCTCGAGGACGGGCTGCATCTGCGCGGCGTCGTGCGAGGTCCGCGTGGACGTCCCCTCGAGGGCGCGCTGCTCGTCTCCGAGCCCGCCCCGGGCACGCGTCCGTCGTTTCGTCACATCGCGTTGGCGCGCAGCGACGCCGACGGCCGGTTCGAACTCGGCGCCCTCGCCGCCGGCGACGTGATCGTTCGCTGCGAATGCCGGGGTCACGTCTCCGCCCGCTCCGCACCCGTCGATCCCGCGGCCGCCGATCCGATCGCGTTCGATCTCGCGGCGACCTTCCTCGTCACGTTCGAACTCGCGCCGATCGACGCGGTCGAACCGATCCATCCGGCCGTCGAGTACACGACCTCCTCGCCCGATCCGGCTCGCGGCCTCGTGCTGCTGCGCGCGCCGACGGACACGCCCCCCGAGGGCAAACAGCCCGGGCTGTGGACGTACGAACCGATCGTCGTGCCGTGTCGAGGCACGGCCGTCAGCTTCACCGTGAAAGCGGAACGCCATGCGCCGTGGACGTCCGAGCCGATCGATCTGCCGATCGACGGCGGGATGCGAACGTTGCAGGTTCCGCTCGCCACGTCGCCGGACTTCGCCGAGGCCAGGGTCCGGTTCCGCCAGCGCGACGGCACGCAGGTCGCCTACGGGAGTCTGCGCGCCGCCCTCGACCTGATCGTGCTCGAGCGACAGGCGTTGGAAGCGGGCGCGGTCGTCGAGGGGGGTGAGGTGCTCGTGCTGCGCAGCGTCCCGCAGGGGCGGTACCGCCTGATCGTGCGTTCACCGGACTACGCGCCGGTGACCGTCGATGTCGATGCGCGACCGTACGAGCAGGAGCCGGTCGAGGCGACCCTCGACCCCGGCGCGAAGGTGCGTGTCGTGTTCCGGTCGCGCGAGCCGATGGTCGTGCCGTTCCGGATCTACGAGGAGGGGCGCGCGATCGTGGTCTTTCCCGAAGAGGGCCGAGACACCGAGGGGAATCCGTCGCTGGTCGGGGGACGCGAGGGCGGCGACGTGTTCACCGGACTCGGTAGCGGGACCTACGAGATCGTCGTCAGCAGCGACGAACTCGTCGCTCCACCGACCACCTTCCGCACCCGTGCCGGCGAAACGACCGACGTGGAGATCGATGTGGCGCGTCGGTAGGCATGCGCGGCCACCGAGCATCGAGAGCGTGGAGCCCATCGGAGTGGGCTCTCAGTCGCGACGGGGCCAGAACAGCCCGACCGCGGCGCCGGCGATCGTGAGCGCGATCACGAGCAGCGCGACCAGCGGCAACGGGCAGACGAATTGATCGTGCGCGAGTCGCAGGAGATCGTTCTTCAGCCCGAACGAGCCGTTGGCCGCGTACTCGGCGCGCGCGACGTGGCTCGTCATCAGACCGACGCAGAGAACCGCCGTTCGACCGAGCAGGAGGAAGCCGACCATCGCGGACGTCACGCGTTCCGACGGGTATCCGGTGAACCCCTCGCCTCGCGCGCGAAGGAGGAAGATCGCTCCGAACACGATCTCGCCGAGATGGCCGCCGAGGAGGAACAGGACCTCCTTGCCGCCGCCCAGGGCGAGGACCGGATACGTCGCAGCCACGATGCCGAACGTGATGGCGGCCGCGCGCTGCCGACGCAGCGCCCACGTGAGCCAAACGAGCGCGGTCGCCACGACGACGACGAGGATCGTCGCCTGATCGCGGTGGATCGCGACCGCGTGACCGTCGAGGCGGATCGCCGGGAAGGCGGGTTGACCGAAGAACCACGCGATCGCCACGTGGCCGGTCTCGTGGACGAGGGAACCGAGGAACCACGCGACGAAGCCGAGGAGGGGAACGAGGGGGAAGATCGGTGCGAGCACGAGACCGAGAGCGATGCAGCGCCAGGTCTCGGCCGCCTCGCCCGTCGCCACGGCGACGCGGCGATCGGTGGGTGGGGGCGGCGGGACCTTCGACGCGATCGGGGGCGAAAGTCCCGGCTGGCACGGCTCCGGCGCGGGCTCCCCGGGCAAGCCGCCGCAGAGCCCGCACACCGGGTCGTCCGCGCGCAGCCCGTAGCCGCAGGAGGCGCATCGGGTGATCGGGAGGGTGGAACGGAGACGGGACATGCGTCCCCGCTATCGACCGGACGACGCCCCCGGCTTGCGGACCCGAGACGGGCGCCTCAGGATTGTCGCCTCGCACGAGACACACGCCCAATCGAGAGAGAGGTACCCATGCGTTCGTTCCGGTTCGTTCTTGCATTCGCCGCGCTCGCGCTCGGCTGTTGGGTCGGCACCGCCGCGTTCGGCGGCGATGAGGCCCCCGAGGCGCCCGCGCCCGAGAAGTCCGCCGAACCCTCCTGCGCGATGGAGGAGGCCATGATGGCGCTCGCCGCTCCCGGTGAGATGCACGCTTTCCTGGCCAAGTGGGCCGGCACCTGGACGTTCAAGTTCACCGGGATCCAGCCGGACGGTTCGACCGTCGACGGCAGCGCGAAGGCGCGCATCTCCATGATCCTCGGTGGGCGATTCCAGGTTCAGGACCTCGAGGGCACCCTGATGGGGCAGCCGTACAACGCGCACGGCGTGACCGGCTACGACAACCTGTCGAAGAAGTTCCAGAACTTCTGGTTCGACTCCATGGGCACCGCGCCGAGCGTGGCCTCCGGTTCGCTGTCGGCGGACGGGAAGACGCTCGAGCTCTCCGGCACCTGGGACATGCCCGAGAACGTGAAGTCGCCGTTCCGCTTCGTCTCCACGTTCGTCGATGCGAACACGATGAAGTTCGACATGTACGCGATTTTCCCCGGCATGCCGAACGAGATGAAGATGATGTCCGGCACCTACACCCGCGACTGAAGCGCCCCTCCGAGGCGGTGCGGCGCCCCCGGGCGCCGCGCCGCCGTTCGCTCGCAGCGACGGTTTAGATCCGTTCGAAGGGGGAGAAGAGGCGCGCGTGTTCTTCCTGCGCCTCGCGATCGCTCATCGAGGCGATCCGGTCGCATAGCGCGCGCTCGAGCCCGACCTCCTCGGCCCACGCGCGCGTCGGCAGCTCGAGCATCCCCGGTTCGCGGCGGTATGCGGAGAACAGTTCCGTGAGGATGCGGCGCGCCTTCGTGCCCATCTTCATCAGGCGGGGGTGGTTGTAGAAGCGCTCGTGCAGGAAATGCGACAGATGTCGTTGCATGCGGTGCATGTCGCGACTGAAGCCGATCAGCAGGCTCGAGTGGGCGCGCACCGCGTCGGGGCTGTCCACGCCGGAGGCGGCGATGCGCTCGAACGACGATTCGATCAGGTCCCCGACCGCCTGATCGATCATGCGCTTCACGGTGAGCAGCGCCTTCCGCCCGTTGTCGAGATCGGGTTCGGTGCGGACGACGTGCTGCCACGTCGCGCGCCAGAGTTCGACCTCGCACAGGTCGAGGGTCGTCACGATGCCGGCCGCGATGCCGTCGTCGCAGTCGTGCGCGAGATAGGCGAGCGAATCGCAGACGTCGACGAGCTGCGCTTCGAGGAGGGGCTGCGGCCCTTTGGGGAAGCCCAGGTGGGCCAGATCGCGCGGGCTGTGCCGGGCGAACGCCTCGCGCACTTCGTAGGTCAGGTTGAGGCCGCGCCATCGCGGGTAGCGCAGTTCGAGCAGGTCCACGACGCGCAGGCCGTGCTCGTTGTGTTCGAATCCGCCGTGCTCGGCCATCAGTTCCTGCAAGACGTACTCGCCCTTGTGGCCGAACGGACCGTGCCCAAGATCGTGGCTCAACGCGATCGATTCGGTCAGGTCCTCGTTGAGACGCAGGGTGCGCGCGGCGGTTCGCGCGATCTGGGCAACCTCCATCGTGTGCGTGAGCCGGGTCCGGTAGTAGTCGCCCTCGTGGTTGACGAAGACCTGGGTCTTGTATTCGAGTTTGCGGAACGCGCTCGCATGGATGATGCGATCTCGATCGCGCATGTACGCGGTGCGATAGTCGTGCTCGTCTTCGGCGTGGACGCGGCCCTTCGTATCCAGGCTGCGCATCGCGTACGGAGCGAGCCAGGCGTTCTCGCGGGCCTCGACCTCGCGCCGGGACACGGTTCCCGCGCCGAGCGTCGGGCCCGGCGTGCGACGGGACTCGGGGTTGGGCAGCACGAGACGAGTCTACTCGCCCGAGCCGACGCCCCGCCGCGGTCGGGACCCCATCGACGCTCCCCAGGGCCTGCGTCGGGCCCCGTCCGGGGTCAGATGCCGTGGTGCCGATCCGATGCCGGGCGGCCCGGCACCGTACCGTGACCCGATGCGAACGGTCGTGCAGCGCGTGCGAAGCGCCTCCGTCGAGGTCGATGGCGAGATCGTCGGCGCGATCGAGCACGGCCTGCTCCTGTTGGTCGGTGCCGCGGTCGGCGACGGTCTCGCCGACGCCGACGCCACCGCGCGGAAGGTCACCGCCCTGCGTTGCTTTCCTGGCCGCACGCCGATGGACCGAACCGTCGGCGAGGTCGGCGGAGCCTGCCTCGTCGTCAGCCAGTTCACGCTGCTCGCGTCGTTGCGGCGTGGGAACCGTCCTGGCTTCGATCGGGCGGCACCGCCGGACGACGCCGCGCGATGGATCGACCGACTCGCCGACGAGCTTCGTCGCTCGGGCCTGGCGGTGGCGACCGGCCGATTCGGCGCGACGATGCTCGTCCGACTCGAGAACGACGGTCCCGTCACGTTCGTCCTCGACGTGCGGAACGGTCGCGTCGCGGATCCCGCTTCCAGCGACGTGCCGCCGGAGTCCGCATGAATCTCCCCTCCGAGCCGGATCCCACATCGGACCTCGATCGGGCTCCCTCCCCGTCCCCGCCCCGACGCGACCTGCTGATCCTGCTCGGGCTTGTCCTCCTCGTCGCGGGGCTCGTTGCGCTCGTCATCGGATCGGAGTTCTGGGAGCGCTTCTTCCCCTCCGTGGACGAGGGAACGCCGTAGGTCCCGTGGATCCGTTCAGGCCCCGCATTCGCGCGCCGTCGTCGTTCAATGGCCGCGTGGAGGCCAGGATCCCCGACCTCGCGCGCGCCCTCTCGATCGGAGCGCGAATCGCCCTGATCGTCGTCGGCCTCGCCGCGGCGGGGCCGGCGTTCGCCGACTCGGCTCGCCTCGTGCCGGCGGGACCGGCGCCGTTCGGTGCGCCACGCGCGCACCTCGAGTCCGAAGACGTCGCCGTGCGCGTACGCGGGTCGCTCGCCCAGATCGCCGTACGCCAGTCGTTCCACGGCGTCGTGCCGCGACCGGAGGGCTGGCACGTCGTCGTTCCGATCGATCCCGCCGTCCCCACTTCGGATGTCCGCGTACTCGTCGACGGCGCAGCGGTCGATGCGTCGCGCCACAGCGGGCCCGACGCGCGCGCGTGGTTGATCGACGCGATCGCGCGGACTCGGCGCCGCGACCTCGCGCGTTTGTGGGGCCGCGATCTCCTGATCGGCGAGGTCGATCCCCTGGCCGATCGAACGAGTCGTTCGGTCGAGGTGCGTCGCGATGCACGCGTCGCGTCGTCCGGCGGCTCGCGGACCTACTTGCATCGCTTCGGTGCGGACCCGCGCGATCGCGCGGACGGGACGGCCTATCGCGTCGCGGTTGCGTTCGAGGGAGTCGACGCGTCGATGCCGCTGTGGAGCCCGACGCACGATCTCACGCTCGCCTCGCACGGTCCTGACCATCGCGAGGCGACCGCGACCGGACGTCTCGATGCGTCGAGCGGTCCGTTCGTGCTGGCGTGGGGCGAGGGCGGCCCCGGCGGCACCACGCTGCTGGTCACGTGTTGGCCGACCGGCGATGCCGCCGGGTGGTTCGCGTGCGTCGTCGACTCGAGCGCGTCGGCGTCGGGCCCGCCGCTCGCGCGCACGCTGTTGCTCGTGATCGACGCGACGGCGTCGATGCAGGGAGCCGCGATGGAGCGCGTGCGTCGCGCCGTCCACCGCGTCGTCGCGAGCCTGCGTCCGGACGACCGGCTGATGGTCGTCGCGTACGGCGCCAGCGTCGTCGCGGTCCCCCCCGCCCCGTCGGCCGCCGACGCCGCGACCCGCCGCCAAGTGCTCACCTTCATCGACGCGCTGCGGACCGGAGGCGGGGGCGACCTCGGCGCGGCGCTCGACATGGCCCTCGGCGCGCCGCGCGACCCCGCTCACGTGACGCACCTGGTTCTCGTCTGCGACGGGCGCCCGCTCGAGGGGGAGACCGACGATGCCGCTCTCCTCGCGCGAGTCTCGCCGCGCCCCGGCGAACCGCCCGTGTCGATCCATCCGATCGCGGTCGGCGTCGATGCGCCGAGCGCACTGCTCGATCGACTCGCGCTCGCGACGCGCGGGGTCCCGACGACGGTCGCGCCCGGCGAAGACCCGGGCCTTGCCCTCGAGCGCGTGGCGCGTCGACTCGGCCGCCTGTGGCTCGCCGAGGCGCAGGTCGATCTCGGCGCGATCGCCGCGCTCGACATCGAGCCGCCGGCCGATGCGCTGCCGGATCTCGCCCTCGGTGAACGCACCGTGCTCTTCGGACGCTACCGTCGGCCGGGCGTCGTCGACATCGTGTTGCACGGACGCGAGGGCTCGACACGGCGTGAGCGTCACCAACTCCACCAGGTCGCCGCTCCCGGCGAGGGCCTTGCGTGCGGCGCGATCGAGCAGATCGCCGCGTGGCGTCGTGCCGCGCACCTCGTGGACCGATTGCGCCTCGACGCGAGCGACGACGCGGGACTGGTGGAGGAACTGGTCCGTCTGGGCGTGCGCCACGGCGTCGTGACCGAGATCACCGCGTCGCTCGCCGACCCGCTCGCGCCGCCTTCCGGCCGAGTCGATGCCCACGTCGCACCGGCGCGCGAACTGCTCGGACCGCTTCGTTCGCTCGGCACCGGCGCCGCCGCGATGGCGCAGGCACGCGCCAACGCGCGGCGTCGCAGCGTCGCTCGCGTGGCTTCGGACGACCTGGAACTCGTCGTCAGCGCGCCGGGCGGACGCGACCTCCGCTCGGTGCACCTCTCGGGTGTGCGCTCCGCCGGGGGGCGCACGTTCTTCCGGCGCCGCGACGAGGGATGGGTCGAGGGCGTCGTCTCCTCGACGGAGGGAATCGAGACGATCCGTCCCGACGGTGCCGAGTTCGCCGACGTCCTCGATGCGCTCGGTCCATCCGGCATCGAGGTGTTCACGCTCGACGGACCGCTCGTCCTGCGCGTCGGCTCGCGGGTCGTTCGGATCGCGGGGTCCTAGGAGGCGGACGATGACGAAGGAACCGTGGCGCGTGCTGGTCGTCGAGGACGAACCGGTGCTGGCGGAAGGCCTCGTCGAGGCACTCCGCTTCCAGGGCTACGAGGTGGACCTCGCGACGGACGGAGATCGCGGGCTCGACCTCGCGATGCGACGCCTCTACGACGTCCTCCTGCTCGACGTGATGCTTCCGCACCGCGACGGCTTCGCCGTCCTCGAAGGACTGCGCGAGGCGGGTCGCACCGTGCCCACGATCCTGCTCACGGCGAAAGGCGCCGAGGAGGACCGCGTGCGGGGCCTCGAAACCGGCGCGGACGACTACGTGACGAAGCCGTTCGCTCTGCGCGAACTGCTCGCGCGGGTCGCCGCGCAGATCCGACGGACCCACCGCGACCGTCGCGACGGCGACGTGTTCGACGCGGGAGACCTGCACTTCGACCTGGGGCGGCTCGTCGTCACGAGGGACGGTGAGGAGATCCTGCTGACGCCGCGCGAAGGCGAGATCATCGCGTACCTGCGCAGCAAGCAGGGAAACGTCGTCACGCGCGAGGCGTTCCTGCTCGACGTGTGGCGCTATCCGACGACGCGCGTCGAGACCCGCACGGTGGACAACACCCTCGCGGCGTTGCGTCGCAAACTCGAGGGCCATGCCGAGCCGCGCCTGATCCTCACGGTGCGCGGGAAGGGCTATCGGTGGGGCGGATAGCGCGTCCGCGCCGCGGCGGGCTCGACCGAGCCGCGCTGATGCTGATCCTCGTGCTCGTCGTGCCGGCGGCGGGGTTCTCCGCGCTCGGGTGGCGGAGCATCCGACGCGAGCACGACGTTCGCACGCGAGAGTGGGCGCGCGACGCGGAGGCCGCGCTCGGACGGCGCGCGGCGGCGATCGTGGACGCGCTGGAACGCGTCCGCGCGCGCGAGGCGCTGCGCGATCCGACCGACTGGCAGGACGAGGTGCTAGCGGTCTCGACCGAGGAGTCCGGCCTCTCGTTCCAACCGTCGCCGCTCGTGCGATCGGCCGCCGAGCCGCTCGTGCGCGGCTGGTTCCGCTGGGAACTGCTCGACGGAGAGCCCATGGGGGCCCGGCCGGAGGTGTTCCCATACGGCGACGAGGACCTGGTCGCGACCCTCCTCGATGGGTTCGGCCCGGGCCTCGCGGCGCGACTCGTGCGCGCACCGACCGACCCGGCCTGGCGCGCACCGGCCGCCATCGTGCGTCGGTACCCGCTGCGCTTTCTCGCCGCGAACGAGGAGCGAGGACGAATCCAGGAGGCGCGACTCGAACTCGCCCGACGCGGGACGACGCGGCGCACGGACGGCGTGCCCGAGTCGTCGTACCTCGACTCGTTCGACCGGCGCACCCGGGGCGGCGCCGAGATCGACGTCCATCTGACGGCGATGCGTTGGCTCATCCGTTCGACCGCGGGGGCGCCGCACCTCGTTGCGTGGCGGCTCGTCCACGTTCCCGCCGCCCACGCCGACCGTCGCGAGGTGCGCGACGATCGCCGATGGATCCAGGGCGTCGTCGTCGACGCCTCGCGCCTCCTCCCGACGCGCTTCGACGCGGAGGGTTCGATCGAGATCGGTCCCGCCACCGCGTTCGACGGTCGCGGCGAGACCTGGCGCGACGACCTCATCGCACGTCTCGACGCGGAGATCGCGCGGGAGGATCCCGACCCGACCGCGGCGGGAGTCGTGGAACGTGACGATTTCGCCCTGATCGCGCGCGTGGTGCCGGGCGCGATCGATGGCGCATGGGCGAAGATGCGCGGGCGATTCCTCCTGCAACTCGCGGGGCTCGGAGCGCTGCTGATCGGCGGGCTCGTGTTGCTTGTCCGGCTGCTGCGCCGCGAACGATCGCTCGTACGACGCAAGGAGGACTTCGTGGCGGCCGTCACGCACGAGTTGAGGACGCCGTTGACCGGCATCCGGATGTACGCGGAGATGCTGCACGAAGGGTGGGTCGAGAGTCCCGAGGCGGCTGATCGCTACGCGGCGCGGATCCTCGGCGAGACCGAGCGTCTCGGTGGGTTGGTCGACCAAGTGCTCGATCTCGCCGCGCTCGAACGCGGCGTCGCCCGGATCCATGCCGGGCCCGGTGACCTCGGCGCGACGATCGAAGAGGCCGTGGGGCTGTTGCGCCCGCGTGCCGACGAGGTCGGCGCGACGCTTGATGTGCAGATCGAACCCGATCTCCCGCCGGTCGTGTTCGATCCCCGGCTCGTCAAGCCGATGGTGCTGAACTTGGTCGATAACGCATTGAAGTACGGTTCGCGCGGCG
>CAZPGF010000030.1:0-27272 GCA_964586025.1 uncultured Planctomycetales bacterium | reverse complement strand
ACTGTTTCGCGTGCTCGACGCGACCGACGGCGCGGTCGAGGACGATCTCGCACGGCGCACGGGCCTCGCTCCGCACGAGGTCGCCGCGCTGCTCTCGCGGTGGGAGATCGAAGGCCACGTCGTGCGCACGCCCGGCGTCGGGGTGCGACACCGCCGGGCGCGCTGATGCGCCCCTCGTCAGGAAAGAATGGCCGCGAGCACGTGAATGCCGATGGCCAGCGCGAACACCGCGAACGTGAACGCACGGATCGTGCGCCCGATCGACGCACGGATCTCGGCCTTCCCGTCCCGTCCGACCGCACCGACGACGATGCCGATCGCGAGCAGCAGCGGCACGACGCCGAGCAGTTCGACGAACGGTCTCATCCGCGCGGCTCCTTCATCTCGGACGTGGCGAGTCGCCATCGCGCAACTCGGTCGTTGTGACGCAGCGCGTGCCCCCAGGCGTCGGTGACCGCGACGAGATTCAAGATGCCCGCGACGCCGACGTACAACTGCCCGATCTCCACCCAGCGCCCGATGGCGGGTTCGATCGTGGCGTGCGTCAGGTGCCAGGCGAGGTAGGACGGTCCGGCGATGCCGGCTTGCGCCACGAGCCAGAGCCGGTGGCGCTCGATGTCGATCGCCGTGAACGACGTCATCCACAGCCCGCCGACGAAGAGCGCGCCGAGCGTGATCAGGAACAGCAGCGCCTTGCCGGGCCGGCCGACGACCAATTGGCCGCCGCCAGGGATCAGGAGGCCCGCGACGATCGCGGCGAGCGCCGATGTGCGGCGTAGCGAGACGGGCGTCGTCGGGTCGGGGGTGGTGTCGGGCACGGGCCGGGATTATCGGACCCGCCGGGGGCTTCTCTCCATAATCGGCCTGTGCTTTCCGCCCGTCCCGTCCATTGCACCCGCCTGCGAGTCCGCTATGGCGAGGTCGACCGCATGGGGATCGCCTACCATCCCCATTACCTCGTCTGGTTCGAACACGGACGAACCGAGTACCTACGGTCCCTCGGATCGACCTACCGCGACCTCGAGGAGTCCGGCACGCTGCTCGTCGTCGTCGAGACCGGCGTCCGACACCTGAAGAGCGCGCGATACGACGACGAACTCGAGGTTCGCACCCGGCTCGAGAGCGCCGGCGGCGTGCGGTTGCGCTTCACCTACGAGGTCGCGCGCGGCGACGAGATCCTCGCGACCGGCTTCACGCTGCTGGCCAGCGCCGACCTCCGAGGGCGGCCGCGTCGGCTGCCTGCGGCGTTCGTCGCAACGATCGCGCCTTCCCTCTCCGGCACGGTCCCGGGACGAGAGGCCGCGAGCGCGGCGTCCAACGACCCTCCCGTACCGGAGGTGCCGTGAGCCGTCGCGTCGTGCCGACTTGCTGGGTTGCGCTCTGTGCCCTCGTTGCGTGCGCCGGGTGCGCGACGTCGCCGGGCGTCGTCCGCCGCGAAGCGACGGACCGCGCGTCGCCCGATGCCGTCGCCACGACGCCCGCCGCGCCGCGCGGCCGCCGCACCGGCGCCTCGACCCCCGCACCCACCTCGAGGTCGGCCGCCGACGCGACCATGTGGCGCAGGCTCGAAGCCCACCTGGTCGCATGGGAGGACGCTCGCGGTTCGGCCTATCCCGAGCAGGCCGATGAGCACGCGGCCCGACTTCGCGGCGAGGTCGATGCCCATCGCGCCATGCTCGGCGACGCCGTCGAGGGACGGTTCGGCAAGGCCGAACAGGCCCTTGCGACGAGCGTGCTCGGCTTCGCGTCCGACACCGAGGCAACCGCCGTGCTCGTGCGCGTCCTCACGAACCGCGATCCGCGCATCGCGGGCAACGCGCTGATCGCACTCGGCATTCGTCGCGATCCGACGACGCCGCTCGGACCGATCCTCGCCTACTGCGATCGCACGCGACCCACCGAGGTCCGTCGCTACGCGCCGCTCGCGTTGGCGAACGTGCTCGATGCACGCGCCGCCCGTGGCGAGACGCCCGATCTGATCGCGAAGCGCGATGCGTTGACGCGGCTTGCGACGTTGATCGAGGATCACGACGCGGTCGTCCGTCTGCACACCGTGAAGGCGCTCGGTGCACTCGACGCGGTTGGCGCGACGAACCATCTCGTCGCGACGCTGGACGATCCGCATCTCCGCGTCCGCTACGCGGCGGCCGCCGCACTCGAACGCAGCGGCGATCCGGCCGGATTCGAGCGTGTCGTGGCATTGCTCGCGAAGTCGCCCGTTGACGCGCAACCGATGATCGCGGACATCCTGATGAGCTATGCGGAGCGGATCCAGGGATCGCCGCTCGCTCCCGAGTTCCGCGAGAAACTCGGCACCCATCCGCGGCCGTGGATCCATTGGTTCGACGATTGGAAGCGGACCGGCGTCGCCGCCGCGCGCTGACGTCCTCCGCCGCGCGCCTCACGTCAGCGACAGCGGATCCACGTCGATCGCCCACTCGACACCCTTCGGCGGGCGGGCGAGGGCGTGCATCGCCGCGACGAGGCGGCCGACCTCGCGGTGATCGAGGGCCTTCACGAGGACGTGGCGGCGATGCCAACCCTGGACGCGCGCATGGATCGGTGCGGCCGGCCCCAGGATCTGGGTCGTCGCGGAACCCGCGGCGACGAGCGCATCACGCACGCGGGTCGCCTGCTCGTCGGCGCGCGCTTCGTCGCGCCCACGGACGATCACCCGCAGCAGGCGCCGGTGCGGCGGATAGCCGAACATCCTCCGGTCGGCGAGCTCGCGCTCGGCGAAGGCCGCCATGTCCTCTTCGGCGGCGAGGCGGATCGCCGCATGATCGGGTCGTCGTGTCTGGATGACGACGCGCCCGCCGCGTTCGCCCCGTCCCGCGCGTCCGGCGACCTGCGCCAGCAGGCCGAACGTCCGTTCCGCGCTGCGGAAGTCGGGCAGCGCGAGCAGCGTGTCGGCCGAGATCACGCCGACGAGCAGCACGTTCGGGAAGTCGAGTCCCTTGGCGATCATCTGTGTGCCGAGCAGCACGTCGATCTCGCCGCGGCCGAAGCGATCGAGCACGTCTTCGTGCGCGCCACGTCGCGTCATCGAGTCGGAGTCCATTCGCTCGACCCGCGTGCCCGGGAGGCGGCGCACGAGTTCCTCCTCGATCGACTGGGTGCCCAGTCCGTGGAAGTCGAGCGCCGGCAGGGCGCACGCAGGGCACGCCTCCGGCAGGCGCTCCCCGTGATCGCACAGATGACAGCGCGCGCTGCGCCCGGCGCGATGCCATGTCAGCGCGACGCTGCAGTGCGGGCACGACACGACATGGCCGCACCGCGGACAGACGACGCTCGTCGCATAGCCGCGGCGGTTGTGGAACAGGATCGCTTGGCCACCGTCGGCGAGGGCCTCACGGAGCAGCGCGAACAGCGTCCGACCCACGTGGTCGCGCCCCGGCGGACGCTCGTCCGGATCGGAGAGATCGACGATCCGGACGTCGGGATGGGGGCGCCCGAGGACGCGATCGGGCAGGACGAGCGTGCGCCAACGCCCCTCCTGCGCGTGATGCCAAGTCTCGAGCGATGGGGTCGCGCTGCCGAGAACGACGACAGCCCCGGCGTCGCGCGCCCGGACGAGCGCGACGTCGCGCGCGTGGTAGCGCGGAGCGACCTCCTGCTTGAAGGAACCCTCCTGCTCCTCGTCGACGATCACCAGTCCGAGGCGCGGGAGCGGTGCGAAGATCGCGCTGCGAGGACCGATCACGACGTCCGCCTCGCCGCGGCGGACGCGCTGCCATGCGCGACCGCGTGCCGCCTCCGTCATGCCGGAGTGGAGCACCGCGACCCGTTCGAAGCGCTCGCGAAAGCGGCGGACGGTCTGCGGCGTCAGGGCGATCTCCGGCACGAGCACGATCGCCTGCCTCCCCTGGTCCCGCGCGTGGGCGAGCGCTCGCAGGTACACCTCGGTTTTGCCGGATCCGGTGACGCCGTGCAGGAGGAACGTGGCGGCGGTGCGCGCGTCGAGCGCGTCGGCGATCGCCGCGACCGCCTCGCGTTGGGCGGGCGTCGGTTCCGGCGGCGGCAACGTGGCTTGCGGCGAGGGCGACGTCGTGTCGAGGGGATCGCTCTCGACACGCTCCTCGTCGCAGCGCACGAGGCCCCGCCTCTCCAGGACGCCGATCGGACTGCGCGACACCCCCGCGGCGGCAAGCAGTTCGGAGAGCAGCAGCCCGTCGGGCTCGGGCAGGAGGCGCCGGAGCACTCGCCGCTGCGCGGGTGTGAGGTCGGTGAGGTCCTCGACCTCGCGCGGCGCCTCGGCCCCGAGTCGCACCCGCACCTGCTTGCGACCGCGGCCCGCGTGGCGCACCGCGCGTGGGACCATTGCACCCAGGGCCTCTCCGAGGGAACTGCCGTAGTAGCGCGCGACGAAGCGGCCGAGCGAGAGGATCTCCGGCGTCAACATCGGCTCCGTATCGGGCGCGTCGGCGACATCGAGGATGCGGGGCAGCCGCGAGGAGTCGTGGCGCTCGACGACGAAGCCGACGCGAGGACGGCCGCGGAACGGCACCACGACGCGGTGGCCGATCTCGGCGCGCGTGACGAACGCCGGCGGCACGCGGTAGGTGAACACTCGCCGGAGAGGCAGGTCGAGCGCGACGCCGACGTAGACGACGTTCGGCGGCGGGGACGGAGGATCGAGCAGGGGCTCGGACGCGGGGCGCATCGCCGGACCACCGTACGCGGTCCCTCCGTCGTCGCTGTCCACGGTCACCAATCGTGCACGTCGACGTACACGACAAGGCCGTCGGCCGTCGCGCGGACATCGACGATCAGCGGCCGCCCGTCGAACGGCGTGAACAGCGCGCCCCCGGTCAGAAGCGTCGGCCCGAGCAGGTCGTAGGTCGCCTGCCGGCGCAGGATCGCGCGAACGAGGCGGCGCCCCGACCGCACGTCCACTTCGGGCACGCGTCCGAGCCCCGCATCGGTCGTCCGATGCGCGCCCCAGCGATCGGCGGCGCGCTGGGCCTCGCCGCCGACGGCGACGATGCGCCACGCGCCGACGGTGCGTGCGACGCGTTCGGCGCCGTGCTCGGAGAGCCCGAAGAGGTCCGGGCTCGGTGGATCCCGATCACGCGAGGCCACGGCGAGTGCCGTCGTCGCCGCGTTGGGGGCCCGGGACCACGCCCATGCGCTCGGCGGGACAATCGACGCGCCGCCCACGAGGCGGTCGACCTCCTCGCCGGAGAACGCCGTGAGGTTCGCGCCGAGGAGCGTCGCGGCGAAGCGCAGCAGCGCGGGCGCGGTGCCACCGGAGAGTCCGGCGACGACGTGGAGTTCGCCGTCGACCGGCATTTCGACCTGGAGCGGCTCGCCGACGTGCGCGAGAAGGCGTCGCCACGTCGCCGCCGCCGCGCCCTCGGCGAGCCCGATCTCGACCCGGGCCCTGGGCAGCGAGGTGGCGTCACCGAGCCAGATCCAGGCGCGCGCGTCGCGCCAAGCGTCGGCGATCGTCGCAACCCGTTCCGTGCCGTCGTAGGGAAACGGCAGTCCGCGCGCGAGCGCCTCGCGCACCTCGACCCGCTTGACGCCGAGTCCCTCGAGGAATGGCGCGAAGGGCCCATCGAACCCCTGTTGCAGCGCGAGACGCACAAGTCGGGGAACGTCGGCCGCGACGGCGAGATCCTCGCCTTCGGAGGCGAGCGGGAGGCCGCCGTCGCCGACCCGATCGAGGATGTCGGGGTGCGAGGCGAGGACGGCAATGCCTCCCTTCGTCGAGAGCCAGAGCGCGTGCCGCGGTGTCGTGAGGTCGATCCCGTGCGCGCGAAACCGCCGTGTGAACCGATCGGCGTCGCGAAGCGACAGCGCGATCGCGTCGCGCGGCGTCGCATCGACCGACTCCTGGCGCCATCGAGCGACCGGTCGGTCCGGATCGACGCCGACCAAGTCCGGCACGTTGATGCGCTCGCCCAGGCCCTCCACCCAGCGCCGCGGGTCCGTTGCGTCGCCGTCGGGCGAGGGGCGCTCGCGCAGAGCGCCGTAGACCCCGAACACGGAGAGGTTGCGGTGGCGCTCGAACCACACGGTGTCGGCCGGTGCGAGGTTTCCCCACGTCGGGGTCGGGGCGAACGTTGCGTGTCCGAGCGCGTACGCGGCGCCGAGCAGGACCGGGGCGAAGGCGAGCAGGCGGAGGCGTCGTCGCCCGGATCGGGGCGGGGGTGCGGTCATGACGGGCCCTCGCGTCCCCGGCGCAAGCGGCGAAACGGCCCGCGATCCGTGGTACAGCAGCCCCGATGATACGTTCCGGTCCGGACCTGGAGCGACTCCGGGAGCGATTCGACGCCGTCCTCTTCGATCTCGACGGCACCCTCCTCGACGACGCGGGCGACCTGACCCGAAGGACCCGCGCCGCGGTGCGCCGTCTCGTCGATGCCGGGATGACGGTCGTTCTCTGCTCCGGACGCAGCCCGCACGGCATCGTCGACGTCCACGCGGACCTCGGACTCGATACGGGCATCGTCGCCTACAACGGCGCGTGGATCGGACCCGCGGGCGGATCGCCCGAAGCGCGCATCGAATTGCCTGCATCGCGGATCGAAGACCTTCGCACGGTCGAGGAGGAGGCTGCGTTCGCATTCCGACACGGCGAGTCGTCGATGTGGACGGTGAAGACGCGGCACGCGGACCACCCGAGCGTCATCTCGTGGTACCGCAACGTGCGCTACGCGGACGGGTGGCACGCAGCGCCGAACGACGGCCTGTTGCGTCTCACCATGTTCTTCGAAGGAGCCGATGCGGGCCGGACCGAGGAGGCGCCCCTCCACGAGATCGCATGGAACCGCCTGCCGTCTCACGCGCACGCCGATCTGCGGCGCGAACAGTTTCCGTTGAGTCTCTTCCCGGCCTATCGACGTTCGACGCTGCACCTGGTCGAGGTGCAGGCCGCCTCGCGCGGGAAGGCCGAAGCGTTTCCGTGGCTCCTGAGGCGCCACGGCATCAGCGCGGCGCGGACGATCGCGGTGGGCGACCACGTGAACGATCTGCCGATGCACGAGGCCGCCGGTCTCGCGGTCGCGATGGGCAACGCCGTCCCGGCGGTACGCGCCGCGGCCGACGTCCTGATCGGCGCAAACGACGAGGAGGGCATCGCGCGATGGATCGAGGCGGGTGCCCCGTTGCCGGACGCGAGGGTGCGCGTCGCCCGCGCACCCTGAACCCACTCAGTGGCCTGCGGCGTGTTCCGAGCGGTCGTGAAACCCGTTCGCGCGCGCGGCGCGGAACGTGGCGTAGCCGAGCAGACCGATCACGAGGATCCACACGACCGGCCAGGCGAGGAGAGATGCCGGGGGCGTCTGAGCGAAGTCGGCGGCCGCGGGCGAGATGAATCGCGACGCGGGCTCCGGCGGGATGACATCCGATTCGCCCGCGTCGCCGTTCGCGGTCGTCGGGTGCGCGTGGTCATCGTGGTCGTGGGACATCGCTCTGCCTCTCGGGGGCCCATGATGCCCGGCGTCGCCGTATCCGCACGGCCGGACCGACCGAGGGATCAGTTGCCGACGGAGCGCGCGAGGCGGAAGCCCGCGATCGGGTCGCGGTCGTTGGGTCCGATCGAGCGCCACGCGTGGATCGCGCCCGCGCTCGGCAGGTCCCCGACGCCCGCGCCCTTGACGATCGCCTCTCCGTCGACCTCGCCGCGCAACGACGGTGCGACGAGTTCGCGGGCGTTGCCCAGCATGTCGCGGACGCCGTAGGGAGAGACGTCCCCGGGGTGCTGGCCGACGTCGGCGAGCGGGGGAATGAGGTGGGCGTCGTCGCGACCGCCGGAAAGGCCGCCGGGCAGGGTGTGGCCGAGAGCGCCGCCTGCGGCGAGCACCCACTCGGCCTCCGTCGGCAGCCGCCACGCGACGCCGTCGCGCGTCGCGAGCCATGCCGCGTAGCCGCGGGCATCGACGGGGCGCACGCCGACGACCGGGCGGCGCTCGAATCCTGCCGCCACTTCGAGGGCGCCGTCTTCCGGGCGCACGCGGATGCCGGTGGGGGGCAGGCGGTCCACGCGATCCTTCGGCGTCATCGTCCGCAGCCATGCCGCGAAGTCCTCGTTGCGGACCTCCGTTCGCTGCATGACGAAAGCGGGGACGTCTTCGACGGGCGAGTCGGGACCGTGGGGGAGGGCGCGCGCCCGAACACGTCCGCCGATGACGAGGGCCGCGTCGGAAGGAACGGACGTCGGATCGACGGGCAGCGCCAGCACGATCTGCGCGGGCTCCTTGGTCGGCTGTTCGTTCTCCTGCCGCCCGCGCAGCACGAGCGGCACCGAGAGCGGCACGCGGACGCCACCCGGCTCGAATGCGACGTCCCAGAGCCCGGGTTCGAGGCGGTTCGCGCCCCGCTCGAGCGCCATCGTCTTCTCGAACCCCGGGAGGAGGCACCGCGCGCGCGCGGTGACGCCGTCCGGGATCTCGACCATCACCAGCGCCGGGTCGAATCGGCCTGTGACGTACAACATGCGCTGTCGCACCGAGCGCGCGTGCGGATCCTCCGCGGTGGCGCCGAGGCGCTTGGTGAATGCGGTGCGCCGTTCGGCGAGCGTTTCGTACAGGAGCCGTTGCTCCAGCGGCGAAAGGGTCCCTTCGGCGACCGCGAGTCGCAGCGGGTCGATGCTCGCGTCGAGGCTCGCGATGTCCGCCTCGACCAGGTCCAACGTCGACGTCGAGGCCGATGCCGGTCCGCGGGTGAGGAACTTGCCGATCGCGAAGCCGCCGAGCGCGGCGACGAGACCGACGAGGCCGGCGACCATGTGCCTCTCGACGACACGACGCGCCCCGGCGACGGCCGCAGTCTTCCCGCCGACCTCGCGCAGCGCGCGCGTGCTGCCGCCCTGCAGCCATGTCGTGAGATCGGACGCGAACTGTCGGGCGTTCATGTAGCGATCGGTCGGCGCGAGGGCCATCGCCTTCTGGATCAACGCGGCGAACGCGGGCGGAACGGTCGGCGGGAGCGGGGGGTACTTACCGTCGCGCGCATCGCGGAAGATGTCGTCGAGCGTGCGCAGGTCGGGGGCTTCGAGGCGAACGATCTTCTCCTCGATCTGCTTCTTCTTGCGGTCGTCGCCGTGACGGATCGCCGACTCGCGCGCCTCGCGCAGTGCGGCGAGGCGACGGCCCAACTCGCCGCGGGTGATCGCCGTCGCCGCCGGGATCGGCGGCTCGCCGGAGACGGCGTAACGCAGGAGTGCGCCCAGTCCCCAGACATCGGTGCGTGCATGGATCGCGCCGCTGACCTGCTCCGGCGCGAGGAATCGCGGGGTGCCGAGGACGCCGCCGTCGCCGGTGGTCGGCGCGACGACCGGTGTCTCGCGGGTGCTCGCCTTCTCCAGGGAGTAGCAGATCCCGAAGTCGATCACGTACGGCCGTAGGGTCCGGCTGTCGATCAGCACGTTCCCCGGTTTGAGATCGCGGTGGATCACGCCGTTCTCGAGGTTCGCGACGTGGATGCCGTCCGCGATCGGGATCAGGACCGTCTTGACGAGCCCTTCCAACTCGAGCAGCGGACGCAGGGTCGGCGTTCGTGCGAGCGTCCCCTTCAGCCTTCGATCGCAGACCTCCTCGAACGTGATCGGCCGATAGAGGAGTTCCATCGTGAAGTACGGCCGACCGTCCGGCAACGAGTCGCGATCGAACACCGGCATGATGTTCGGATGACGGATGTTCGCCTGCACCTCGAACTCGCGAAGGAAGCGTTGCCGCAGGGAGTCGCTCATCCCCGGCTTCAGCACCTTCAACGCAACGGTGCGATTGGTCGCAGGATCGAACGCGCGGTAGACGATCGACTGCCCACCCTCGCCGATCGTGCCCTCGATCGTGTAGCGACCGACCCGGTCGCCCTTCGCGAACTCGGCGCCCTCGACCTCGACATCGGGCGGAGGCGCGTCGGCGCCGGCACGCGGGCCGGCGCCGCGACGCTTCTTCGAACGCCCCCCCTTCGTCCGCGTGCCGCCGGTGGTCTTCGTTCCGCCGGTCAGTCTGGTCGAACCGGTCCACTTCGTGCTTCCGGTCACCTTCGGGTCGCCGGCCGACTTCCCTTCCCCGGTCGTCTTCGCACCGTCGGACGCCTTGACATCGCCGGACACCTTGACATCGCCGATCGCCTTCGGATCGCCGGACGCCGCCTCGACGGCCCCGGGCTTCCCGGCCACATCGGGCGCCGCGGATTCCCGCTCCCGCCTCTTTCCGGCGACACGCGGGGCTCCGTCGTCCCGGCGCGACGGCTTCGGCGCGACTCGCTCCCGCGCGCTGCGTCGGACCGGCGCGGCGCGCGGCGCATCGGGCGGGACGGAGGATTCGGCCGGACCCGTCGGCGCGGCCGGCGCGGTGGGGGCGTTCGGAGCCGGGGCGGCGGCCGTCGGCTCGGCGGGTGACGCGACCAACTCCCCGCCCTCGTCCAGACGGATCGAGAGGGGCGCGCCGCATCCGGTGCACGGAGCGCGCAGCGCGGCATTCGGCTTCGTCCGCAGCGGTTCGACCGAGACCCGGTGCTTCTGTCCGCAGGCCGGGCAATGGAACGTCTGTCGAGCCGCGTCGTCTTGCACGTCCGAACCCTCCCGTAACGCCCGCGAGGGTCTCCGACCCCGCAACCGCCGTGCCCGGAAAGCCTACCGCCCCTCCCAGGACGTGGGCCACCACAACGTGAAGATCGTCCCCCGGCCAACGCGGCTCGCGACACGGATCGTCCCGCCGCTGTCCTGGACGATTCGGCGAACGATGGCCAGCCCGAGCCCCATGCCGCTCGTCTTGGTCGAGAAGTGCGGCTCGAAGAGTCGTTCGAGGTTCTCTCGGGGGATCCCGACACCGGTGTCGGTCACCGAGATGGCCACGCCAGGCTTGCCGTCGCGCTCGGCAGAGAAGGCCTTCAGGCGAACGACGCCACGACCCTCGATCGCCTGGATCGCGTTGCGTACGAGGTTGATGAGCGCGCGGCGCATCTCCTCCTCGTCCCAGTAGATCGCGTGCAGCCCCCGCTCGACGTCGCAGGTGACGGCGATGCCCTTCGCCGCGGTGCCGCTGTGGAGGGCGGTGACCTCTTCGACGAGCGCGGCCGGGTCGATCTCGGCGTGTCGCCGCTTCGGTAGGCGCGCGAAGTTCGCGAAGTCGCCGGCGATCCGCGTCAGCGTCTCGATCTGTCGCAACACGACCGGCGCCGCGCGACGAATCGCCTCCTGCGCGCGAGCCGGATCCGCGGCTTCCGCCTCCATCTGCTGGATCATCAACCGCATCGGCGTGAGGGGGTTCTTGATCTCGTGCGCGACCTGACGCGCCATCTTGCGCCAGGCGCTCTCGCGTTCGGCCTGGACGGCGCGCGCGGTGGTCTCCCGCAGTTCGCGCGTCATCGCGTTGAAGTTCGCGACCAGCTGGCCCATCTCGTCCTGGCCTTCGCCGGGCAGTTCGACATCGAGGTCGCCCGACGCGACGCGGCGCGTGCCGGCCGCGAGGAGGGCCAGCGGTCGCGCGATGCGGTTCGCCGCATAGATCGCGCCGACCAGCACGAGAACGAGCGTCAGCAGGTATGCGGCCATAAGCACACTGCCGCTGACGGTGACCTCCTCGTCGAGACGGTCCTGGTCGTAGAGAAGGGGGATGCCGACCGTCGCGCGGGTGCGGCCGTTCGAGTCGAGCACCGGTTCGTAGCCGAACCACACCGGGCGACCCGCGTACTCGGCGTTGGCGAGGATCACCCGGCGCCGATCGAGCACCGTGGCGCGGTAGACCTCCGCCGGAAGTCGGGGCGAAAGCAGGTTCGCCGCGATCAAGCCGGGCCGGCTCGCCGCCTGGACGAGTCCTTCGGCGTCGTAGAGCACCGTGTCGTGACCTGTCTGCGGCGTCCAACGCTGGAGCGAGGCGGAGTCGGCACGCTCGTGCAACTGGCCGCCGAGCCGTTCGAGTTGGCCTCGCATCCGCGCGAGGTCGGTGCCCAGCCGCACGTCGAGGCGGCGCTCGAAGCGGGCGCGTGTGTCGCGCGCGCTCGCGAGGCCGAGCAACACGAGCGGAATCACCGAGATGACGAAGTACGAGACGAGGATGCGGTGGTGCAACTGCGGACGGAATCCGCGAAGCGTGACGACGAACGCGATCAGCGCGACGACCGACGCCAGTCCGACCCCCAGAAGGATGACGCGGGACAGCGCGAGCATGACCTCGCCGAAGCCCGGGCGCGCTCGTCGCACGGCGTGAACGCCGCCGCGGGCGGGCGTGAACTGCGCGAATCCCTGGTGATCGTCGTTGCGCCAGGTCAACGTCCTCGGGCGACCGTCGCCGGAGAGGCGCGCCTCCGTCTCGAGGGCGAGCAACTCCGGCGGCCCGAAGCGGCTGGCGCGCCGCGAGATGGTCGGATCGCTCGCCCACAGCACGGTGTCGCCGCGCAGCTCCGCGAACAGTGGACGGGCCGCCGCCGCGTCGTCCTGGCTCTCGTCGCCGGCGACGCGCAGGAGTCCGTCGTGGAGGCCGCGAACCTCCATGTCGAGACGGTCGGGCGCGGTGAACACCACCGTTCCGAGCGCCGACTCGCCATCGCGGATTCGCGCCCTGCCGATCACGGCGCGCAGGCGCCCGCCATCGCCGGGATCGATGTCGATCTGCGTGTCGATGTCGGCGCGCGCCGGGGGCGCGGGGCGCAGCAGCAGCGTGTCGGGCAACGCCCCGAGCGAGAAGCGATCGACGACATGGTCGTGCGCGTCGAGCACGCTGACGACGCAGGGCCGACCGCTGCCGCGGAAGTCGCTGCGCAGCCAGAGGTGGTATGCGACGCCTTCGACCGAATCGCCCCGCGCGGCGGCGTGGAGGGCGGGCCGCAGGCGCGGGTCCTCGCGCGCCTCGTCGAGCGCGTGCGCCATCGACTCGACGTTCGACTCCTCCGCGGCGAGGAGGTGGCGAAGCGTGCGCGCGAGTTGCTCGCTGTCGCGGCCGGTGACCTGCGACCAGAGCAGCGGGTAGGCCAGGAACGTCGCCACGACGCCGACGAGCAGGATGCGGCTCGGCAGAGCGAGTCCGAACAGGCGATCACGGACGACGACGCCCGACGCGACGAGCGGGAGCGCGAGCACGACGACGTGTGGGACCCCCTCCGACGAGGCGAGCCACCACGCGACCGCCGACGCACCCGCCGCGAGCAGCAGCGCGATGCCGACCGACGCCCGCCCCCGACGGTCCCACGCGCGGCGCGCGAACCGCAGCGCGACCGCCGCGGCCAGGAACGCTGCGGCGGTCGTCGCGACGACCCCGAGCAACATGAAGGCCGTCGTCGTGCGGGGTACGAACGAGTCCGCGCGGAAGAACGACGTCTTGCCGCCGCGCACCGCTGCGGCGACCAGGGCGTGCCACCCACCGCACGCGGCACCGGCAGCGAACAGCCCCGCGAACACGGCGAGGACGCGTGCGAGTGCGTGCGCGGGGCGCCGGATGCGCCAGATCGCCGCCGCCAGGAACATGGCGGCGAAGAGGAAGGCGATCGACGTGAGCGCGAAGTCGGCTGGGGACCGCAACCATCCGAACGGGAACTCGATCGCGAACTCGGTGGGCGAGAACGCGTCGAACAACGCCGGCACCGCGTCGGTGATCGGCACGTGGGCCAGGGCGCCGCGCGCGCCGAGGGCGAGACCCGCCGCGGCGACGGCGCGCGTGCGCGATCGGCGTAGTCGCCACGCGATCAGCGCACCGATCGCGGCGACGGTGCCGGCCCAGGCCAGCCACCAGAGCCACGCCCTCTCGCGCAGGTTGCGTTCCGCGAGTTGTTCCGCGACGACCTCGGGAGAGTGCGTGCGCAATTCGGCGAGGAACACGGACGCGGCGTCGCCGTAGGTGGAGCGAATCGCGACGCGACGGGCGTGACCTGCCAAGTCCTCCGCGAGGGGTGGGGCGTCCGCCGGCATCAACCAGACCACGTCGAGGTCGAGACGCGATCGCCACCGCTTCTCGAACGCCCGGCTCTCGCGGTCGTCGGCGTCGCGGGTCTCGAGGATCAAGGTCGCGAACGCGTGTCCGTCGCCTGCGGGTCGCGGTCCCAGCACCAGCGCGCGCAACGTCGGCGCCGCGAGGTAGGTGATCTCGCCCGCGCGGAACGATCGATGCCACGGGGGCTGCGCGGGCAGGACCGGCGCTTCGACCGGCCGGCCGGCCCAGATCGTCTCGCCGCTCGGGCCGCTCCACGTCAGGCCCGACAGGCCGTGGCGGCGACGGATCGCCTCGACCGCCGCGAACCGTGCGTCGCCGTCGTCGAGTCGCGCGAACGCGGCGTGGATCTCCTCGAGCGCCGCATGCGCACGGTCGAGATGCCCGGTGAGCTCGTTCGAGACGAAGTCGCTCGCGAAGGCGAGGCGCTCGGCGATCGTGCGTTGGACGTCGTCGTCACCGGCGCGGCCGCATCCGGTCGTTGCGGCCAGGGTGGCCAGGACGAGGATCGGAGCCAGGACCCGGCGGATCGCTCGGGGTCCGAGAACCCCGCCGGGCGAGCTCACCGCCCGTCCGGGTCCTGCGCGTCCCGGCCGGGGAGTTCAATCACGCTGTCGAGAGCCCAACTGCCGCCTTCGACTTCGACCACCCGCACCTGGAGGCGGTTGCTCGCGGCACTCTTGCCCTTCACGCGGTACGCGTAGTCGTAGGTGCGAACGGAGAGGGGCGGCCGCTCGGGCGGCGGACTTTCGCGCGTCTCCTTCTCGTCCTCGACGCGATGCTCGACGAGATCCACGCGTTCGATCTGGACGAAATACTGGTCGAGACTCGTCGCGGCGCGGTCGGCGAGCATCGTGTAGGTCTCGTCGCGGCGGAACGGCCGCTCGAACAGACGGACCCGGAGATGACCGCCCTCGGCCATGCAGCGCACGATGGCCGCGGCGTCCCGGGCGCGCCATGCCCTTTCGAAGCGGGCGAGGCACGCGGGCGCGTCCCTCGGCGGGCCATCCGCGTCGCGCTCCTCGTCGCTTTGGGCGCCGGGGGCGAGGGCGATGAGCGCTACGAGGAGGACCGGAACGATCGGGGGGCGTGGGCGGCGCGGGCGGGCGACGCCGGCGAACGTGCCGAAACGCCGACGACGGGGCGGGTCGCGTAGGGGGTCGCCGCGCATGAGGAGGGCTCCGAAGCCTCGGACGCGTTCGCAAACCCGGGACCAGCGGGATGCCGAGCGCCTCGCCGACGCCGCAGGATCGCTCCCACCGTATCCCGGGGGGCGACGAGAGGAAATGGGCCTCGGCCGACTGCCGCCGTCCGAGGACACCCTGTCTCCGGGAGAGGTCGGTCGTCGGGTCACTTCAGTCCGAACCGCTCCATCTTCTTGTAGAGGTTGCTTCGCTGCATGCCGAGTTGCTCGGCGGTCCGCGAAACGTTCCAATCGTTCTCCTGGAGACGCTGCTGGAGGAACAGTTTCTCGGACTGCTCGCGGAACTCGTCGAACGTCCGGGCGCTGCGGAACAGATCCATTCCGCCGTCGCCGCCAACCGCCGCCGGTGGGCCGCCGAGGCCGATCAGATCGCGATCGTCGATCGTCGTGCCGTCCACGAGGATCAGCGCCCGCTCCATCAAGTTCCGCAACTGGCGCACGTTGCCAGGCCACGGTTGATGCGCCAACCACGACTTCGCGCGATCGGTCAACTCGGGGACCGGGACGCCCATCTTCGACGCCATCTGCTGCAGGAAGCTGATCGCGAGGACCGGCACGTCCTCGGCGCGATCGCGCAGCGGCGGGATCAGCACCGGGACGACGGCAAGCCGGTAGTAGAGGTCGTCGCGGAACCGACCCTCCTTGGCCTCCTTGGCGAGGTCCTTGTTCGTCGCGGCGACCAGCCGCACGTCGACCGGGATCGGTTGACTGCCACCGACACGCTGCACGCGCTGCTCTTCGATCACGCGCAGCACCTTGGCCTGGGCGTCGAGGGACATGTCACCGATCTCGTCGAGGAACAGCGTCCCTCCGTTCGCCTGCTCGAACTTGCCCTTGCGTTGATCGACCGCTCCGGTGAACGAGCCTTTCTCGTGGCCGAACAGTTCGCTCTCGAGCAACTCCGACGGAATCGCCGCGCAGTTCACATCGACGAACGGACCCGAGGAGCGGTCGCTCAGGTCGTGGACGAGTCGCGCGGCGAGTTCCTTGCCGCTGCCGTTCTCGCCGATGATGAGCACCCGCGCCTGCGTCGGTGCGACCCGCTGCAGGATCGCACGCACCTTCTCGAGCGCCGGACTCGATCCGATCATCTCGCGCGACGTCGCGGAGAGGCGCGTTCGCAGCACGCGGTTCTCACCCTGGAGTCGCCGCACCTGATGGGCGTTGCGCAGCACGAGGAGGACGCGGTCCCGGTCGAGCGGCTTCTCGATGAAGTCGAACGCGCCCTTCCGGGTCGCCTCGAGGGCGGTGTCGATCGAGCCGTGTCCCGAGATCATCACGACGCTGACGTCGGGGCGCTTCTCGCGAATGTCGACGAGGATCTCGAGCCCGTCGCGACCGGGCATCTTGATGTCGAGGAAGACGAGCTCGATGCCGTCGTCGGCGGCGAGTGCGGCGAGGCCAGCCTGGCCGTCGGCGGCGAGCACGACATCGTGGTGCTCGAAGCGCAGGACGACATCGAGGCTCTCGCGGATGGCCTCGTCGTCGTCCACCACCAGGATTCGCACGGCGGCTCTCGCCTCCTTCAGGGGGCCCGACGGGTGGGGGACGGCGCCGACGGCACCGGATCCCCGGCCAGCCGACGCCGCCGATCCGCTCCGCCGGGGGCGCGGCGATCCTACCGGACGCCCCTCCCGGGCCGTCGGGCTCGCGGACGGGACTTTAGTCCTAGAACGCCCCCTGTCCACGACTTCTGCTGGCGCGGCGGCGCCCCGGGGGCGTTCATCAGGGCAGCCGTGGCTCCGCCTCCCCCCCCTTCCGACCGACGCTCGCTCACCGACGACGTGTTGATGGTGGCGTGCGGCGGAGGCGACGCCATCGCCCTGGCGGAACTCATGCGACGTCATCAGGCCGCCGCATGGCGGTACGCATGGCGGATCTTCCGCGACCATCACCTCGCCGAGGACGTCACGCAGGAGTTCTTCGTCAAGTTGTTCCGTAACGCCGCGCGCTACGAGCCGCGCGGGCATTTCACGACGTACTTCTATCGCGTGCTCGGGAACCTCTGCTTCGACCTCTTGCGCAAGCGCAAGCGTCGCCGCCTGGTTCATGGCGTCCACCTCGATCCGGTCGAGAGCGAAGGCACCGAACTCGAGCCGCGCGCGTCCGGTGGCGAACCCGACGAACCGCTGCACCTGACGGATGTCCGCGACGCGGTTCGCTCGTCGCTGTCGGAGTTGCCGGTGCGGGTCCGCCAAGCCCTTGAACTGCGTGAGTTCGAAGGCTTGAGCTATCGGGACATCGCCGAGGTGTTGGACCTCTCCCTGAACGAGGTGAAAGTGCTGCTGCATCGCGGGCGCAAGCTGCTCGCGCGGCGACTCGCGCGCACCTCCGTCGGTCGCGACTGGTTGCGGGACCAAGGGAGGTCGGCATGAACGAGCCTCGCTTCGATGCCGCGGACCCGTTCCGGCGCGCCCGCCGCGCGCCGGCTTGCGAGGCGATCGCCGATCGACTGCCGCTGCTGCACGACCGAGAACTCGGTCCCGCCGAAACCGCCCGGGTGGAGGCCCACCTCGCGGTGTGCGCGGCGTGCCAGGCCGAGGCGGACGGTTACGCCCGCCTGTCGTCGGCGTTGAAGCAACGCGACGCGTCCGATCTCGTCGTTCCGCTGCCGGCGGAGGAGCGCCTCGCGCGAACCGTGCTCGCCCGCATCGCGCCGATCGCGGTCGCCCGACGTCGCGAACGGCGACTCGTGCGGCGGGTCGGCGTGGCGTGGGCCGCGTCGGTCTTGGGCGTGCTGGGGGTCTCCGGCCTGTTGGGGAGGCTCGCGACGACCAGCGCGCCCGATTCGGCGCCGGGCCCTGGAGCGATGGTGGTGGCGCGGGATCCGGAGCCCGCCGCAGCGGCGCTCGACGACCTTCGCACTCGGGTCGTCACGACGACGGCAGCACCGTCCCTCCACCTCGCGCCGATCGAGGTCGGGCCGCCGCTCGCGCCGCGCCCGCTGGTGGGGACGCGGACCTGGGATCCTCCTCGGCACGGCGGTGGCGCCCTGCTCGCCGAGATTGAGTTGGTCCGGCGCGAGGTCGAACGGCGCAGCGCCCGCGTCGGCGAACCGGTCGTCGCGTACGCGATACCCGGCGCCGCGGCCCGGGCCCGCTGGCCGGTTCGCTACCTGCCGTTGCGGACCTGGAAGCACCTCGAGGCCAGCGGTTGGCTCGCCATGGCTCAGGCGCGCGGTCGCGGGTTCGAGCACGGCTCACCGACGCAGGCGGGCCCGAGCGGTTCCGTGCCGTCGGGTCACCCGCGTGAGGTGTTCGAACGTGCGCTCGCCGGGGCGACGCACGACGGGCCTACGTTCTCGCAGCAGCCCGGTAGCGCCGGCCTGCTCGAAACGCGTGTGTGGCGTGCGGCCGCGAACGCGGTTCGGGCGCTCGATCCGCTCGACGAGGTCGCTCGAGGCCATCTCTCGTTTGCGGAGGCCGAGGCGAGCGAGAAGGACATCGTGGTCGCACGGGTCGGTCCGACCACTGCACCGATGCTGTTGCTCGACGGTCAGTTGATTGTCGGGGGGCGTTTCGATCGCGTCGTCGCGGAAGCGACGTGGCTGCCCGCGTCGAGCGAGCCCCGCACCTTCGTCGTGCCGTGCCAGCGCGTGACGTGGGGTCCGCCTCGCAACGCCGCCGAGAGCGCACCGCGTCTCACCTCGCTCATCGCCGGGCCGTCGTTGCGCGCCCTGCTGCGCGAGGGTGCCGATACCGTGACGATCCTCGAACACGTGCAATCGCTCGTGCAGGCGGCCGATCCGGTCGAGTTTGCCGCGCGGCGGGTGCGCGGCGGCAGCCTCGTCGATGCGTTCGAGTCGCTTCGCCCCTGGCGCGGGACGGGCGGATCGCGGCAGGCCTGGACCTTCCGGGACCACGTCGTCGCGGCCGAGGCCGAGATCGCCTCCAGTCTCGAGCGCGCCGGCGTCGGCGGGTTCGAGGCGGTGCAGCGGACGCCGGGCCTCGACGACGCGTGGCTCGGTGTCGAGGACATCGCGATCGGCGGTGACGTCGGCGCGCGTGCCCTCGCGCGGCTGCATCTCGGCTACGAACTCGAGGCGTGGCTCGGCTGGAAGGCCCTGTTGATGGCCGAGCGCGTCGGCAGCGGTTCGCGGCCCACGCCGATTCCCGCGCGCGCCGCCCGCGACGCGATGGCGAACAGCGCGGTGCCGTTGGTCGCGCCGCGCGAGGGAGCGACGGCGCTGGGCACGGCTCGTGGCGAGATCGACGCCGGACCCGCCGGCGGGCGCGTGGCGATCCGGGCGCTTCCCGCGGCCCAGCCGGGCGGCTCCTCGACGCATGCGTCGGCCGTCGCGCTCACCTGGCGGCGGTAGCGCACGGGATCTCTCCCGCGCGCCGTACCCCACCGGCACGGCTCACAGGACGTACTGGGCGATCTGCTGTCCGGCGTCGTAGGCGAACACGCTCGCAGCGTGCTCCCCCTTGGCCTGGAGGAGATGCGCGACCTTGGCGCAGAGGTCCTTCGCAACGGCCGCGCCGCATGCCGCGTCGACTTCAATCTGGACGCGATAGCGGCTCTCCCCCGGCCGCCAACCGACCGTTCCGGTGAACGCCCGGGCGCACGCCTCGCTGTCGAGCAGTTTGGCGACCTCCTCGCCGAGTCGCTCGAGCGTGGCGGCGTCGGGGGTCTGCGACGACCGGCCGAACGAAGGGAGCTTGTCGCGGTAGGTCCACGCGAGCCACGTGGCGCCGCCGAAGAGGGCCAGGAGAAGAAGCGTCTTCAGAGGGTGGCGGCTTCGTCGCGTCATGGGGGGAGCCACTCGAAAGGCCCCTCCAGACTCCATCGGCCGGACGCCCCTTCCTGTTGAATCGCACCGTCCGAACCGGTCCTCCGGCGCCGATCGAGCGGGGTCGGGGTATCTAGGTCGTCATGACCCCGCCGTCGGTTCCAGGCCGTCCGTCCGCCGGTCCTCCGGCCGGGGTACCGCGCCGGATGTGGCCTCCGCCGGGTGCCGTCGTCGTCGAACGCCGGGTCCGCGAGGTCTACGACGGCGAGGGCACCCCGCCGACCTACTCCGGCGGCGACGGGCCGGTTCTCGAGGTCGAGCACCTTCGCGCGCTGCGCTGGTTGCTCGACGAGCACTCGCACGACCCGCTCGCCCCGGGCGTCGCGTCCGACGTCGAGGTGGTCGTCGGCATCGCGACGACCGCGCTCGGCGGAGGCCGCGTCGGGACCACCTACGCGATCGACGGCGGGGCGCTCGGCGCGCCGTCGGCGGGCCTCGCGCGCGGGGTGCTTTGGCGCTATCTGCACGCGCGCCTCGACGGCGCGGCGCCGCCGCCCCGGACGCCGTGACGAACGCGCTGCCGATCTCGGTGCCGTTGCTCGCCGCGGCGGCGATCGCGTTCGCCCTCCCGGCGCGACATGCCGCGTTCATCGTCACCGTGCTCGTCGCCTGCCTCGCGCAGGCGGTTTTCGGACTCGTTCCCGGTCCCACGCACGCGGCGATGTTCGGTGGATCGCTCCACCTCGGCGGTCCGGCGATCGGCCAGATCGTCGTCGCGTTCCTCGTGCTCGCGATCGCGATCGCGAACGGCGACGAGATGTCGCGGACCCGCTCGGCCGCGCTAGCACTCGTCGCAGCGGGTCTCAGCGGCGCACTCGGCGTCCACCACCTGCTCTCGTGGTTCGCGTGGATCGCGCTCGCGCTCGTTGGCGCACAACTGTTGTCCCCTCGACCACTCCTGCCCTGGGTCGGCGCGTTCGCCTGCGGCCTCGGCGGTGCGGTCGTGCGATCCAACGCCGTCGGTTCGTTCTCCCTGTTCGCGGGCGAAGCGGTGCCGTCGTCGTCGGACTTCCTGGACTCGATCGGGCGGGAGCCGAGCGGGTTCATCCTGGGGACCGATGCGGGGGCCGTCGCCCTCTTCGTTGGGCTGGTGCTGCTCGCGCTGGTCCCGCTCCGGCCCGGGCGAGGTGCGTCGCCGCATCGGTTCGACGTGGCCTGGTGGGGTGTCGCCCTCGCGGGCATCACGCTGCTCGCGCAGGCGTTCGTGCCCTCCTCCCCGGAACGGCTCGGGTGGATCGGTGCCGGCGGGCTTCTCGCCGGCCTGGCGTTCGCCATGCGGGCGAGAGGGGCGCGGGGGATCCTCGCCTCGGGCGCGGCGGCCGCGGCCGGGCTGGCGACGCTCGTCGCGAGCACCGCGGGAGACCGGGCCGCGCCCTCGGTGCTCGCCGCGTTCGGCGCGTCCCTCGCCGCGCTCGCCGCGCTCGCGTTCGCCATGGATGCCGTCGCGCGCCGTGCGCCCGCGCACCGCGCCCTCGTCGTGTCGGCGTACGTGGCGGCGGTGGCCCTCGGCGGTGCGATCCCGTTCGTCGCGCAGACCGCGCTCGCCGCGGAAGCGTCGGAGCGACTCCCGCGTTGGCTCGCCTGGGTGCCGCTCGCCGCGCTCGTCGGCCTCGTCGCGCTCGTCGGCCTGCGTCTCGCGGCGCGCGTCCGCGAGTGCGGCCGGCATGAATCGGCACCGCCCGGAACCGGCGCGGGGCGCCGATTCGACGCGCTACCCGCGGCACTCGCGCTCGGCACGGCGATCGCGATCCTCGTCGCTGGCGACCTGCCCGCGCCGGGCTTCGAACAGGTCGGCGGTCGCGGGGTCTTGCTCGGTCAACTTGCGGTCCTCGGAGGCGTCGGCGCGTATCGTCTCGGCCGTCGCGCGAGGCGGGTGGGGCTCCAGCGACGCCGTCGCGCCGTCCAGGCGACGCCGGGATCCGCACCCACCGCGTAGGAGGTCCCGTCGTGGGCGCGAACCTGCTCCTGGCTGCCTCGGCCCCCGCCGAAGTGCCCGTCCTGGCCGTGGTGCCGTTCGCGCTGATGCTGCTTTCGATCGCGGTTCTACCGCTCGTCGCCGGGCACTTCTGGCATCCGAACCGCAACAAGTTGATCGTCGGCTCGCTGCTCTCGCTGCCCGTCCTGATCTGGCTCGTCGTCGGGCCCGCGGAGGGCCTGCACTGGCTGCACCACTCGATGCGCGAGTACGCCGCGTTCATCGTGCTGCTCGGCGCCCTATTCGTGATCTCCGGCGGCGTCTACCTGAAAGGATCGCTCGCGGGGACGCCGATCGTCAACACCGCGTTCCTCGGTGTGGGGACCTTGATCGCGTCGTTCATCGGCACGACCGGCGCGTCGATGCTCCTGATCCGTCCGTTGCTCCGCGCGAACGAACGGCGCGAGAACAAGACGCACATCGTGATCTTCTTCATCTTCCTGGTCAGCAATGCCGGCGGCATGCTGACGCCGCTCGGTGATCCGCCGCTGTTCATCGGATTCCTGCGCGGCGTTCCGTTCGAGTGGACGTTCCGCCTCGTCGGCGAGTGGGCTCTCGTCTGCGGCGTGCTGCTCGTGATCTTCCACCTGCTCGACGAGGTCGTGATCAACCGCGAAGAGCGCCGTCGCCCCGGCGCCCAGCTGGAGGAAGTCCAGCAGATCAAGGAGCCGCTCGGCATCGACGGCAAGATCAACTTTCTCTGGCTGCTCGGTGTGGTCGCCGTCGTGTACCTCGTCGGCCGGTTCGGCGCGCAGATCAGCTCGAACGAGGACGTCGTCGCCGCGGTGCAGATCCTCGGCATGTCGGCGATGGTCGTGCTCTCCATGAAGACCACGTCGAAGGCGACGCGCGAGGCGAACCGCTTCGGGTGGGGGCCGATCCTCGAGGTCGCTGCGGTCTTCTTCGGGATCTTCATCACGATGATCCCCGCGATGCGGCTGCTCGCCGCCAAGGGACAGTCGGGCGAACTCGCCCTCACCGAGTCGTGGCAGTACTTCTGGGCGACGGGCCTGCTGTCGTCGGTCCTCGACAACGCGCCCACCTACGCGACGTTCACAGCGCTCGCCTCCGGCGTGGTGGGCGGCATGCACGACACGACCCTGAACGAGAACAACCTCGCGATGCTGATCGCCTACCCGGAGGGCGTGGCGTTCCTGACCGCGATCTCGTGCGGCGCGGTGTTCATGGGCGCGAACACCTACATCGGGAACGGCCCGAACTTCATGGTGAAGGCGATCGCCGAGGAGAGCAACGTCAAGATGCCGTCGTTCTTCGGCTACATGCTGTGGGGCGTCGGGATCCTGATCCCCCTGTTCGCGCTCGTCACCTTCCTGTTCTTCGTCTGAGCGGTCGGGCCGACGCCGAAGAGACGGCCGAGCACCGCCCCGCCGGGAGGACCTCGCGCCGGATTCGGCGGCGGCCGGCCCGTGCGTAGAATCCCGGGCCCTCCGCGACCGTGGCACGAGCCGGCGGGGGGGAGGAGGACCTTTCCATGCGGCTTCCGAACGAGGCGCTCTGGGCGATCGGCGCAAGCGTCATCGGGCTACTGTTCGCCGGCCTGACCGCGCGTCGCGTTTTGAGCAAGGACCGCGGCAACGACCGGATGCGGGAGATCCAGGACAGCATCGCGGTCGGCGCGATGGCCTTCCTGCGCCGCGAGTACCGCGTCCTGTCGATCTTCGTCCTCGGCGTCTCGATCGTCCTCGCGGTCGCCCTGCGCTCGGGGACCGTCGAGGGCCTCGGATGGAAGACGGCCGTCTCGTTCCTCGCCGGCGCGATCTGTTCGGTACTGTGCGGCTTCGGCGGCATGAAGATCGCGACCGCGGCGAACGCCCGCACGACGCAGGCCGCCACCCGCTCGTTCAACGAGGCGCTCGGCGTCGCGTTCCCCGGCGGCGTCGTGATGGGCATGCTCGTGATGAGCGTCGGGGTGCTCGGGCTGACCGGTCTCTTCTGGGTCTTCGACGGACTCCAGAGGGATCTCGGACAGGCCGGGGCGATCCTCGCCGGCTTCAGCATGGGTGCGTCGTCGATCGCACTGTTCGCGCGCGTCGGCGGCGGCATCTACACGAAGGCGGCCGACGTCGGCGCGGACCTCGTCGGCAAGGTCGAGGCGGGCATCCCCGAGGACGATCCCCGCAACCCGGCCGTGATCGCGGACAACGTCGGTGACAACGTCGGCGACGTCGCGGGCATGGGGGCGGACCTCTACGAAAGCTTCGTCGGGGCGCTGCTCTCGGCGGTGGTCATCGCGCTCGCCCAGTTCAAGGGCGCGCCCGCGGTGGCCGAGAGTGCGATCGGCTACCTGTTCGCCGTCCTCGCGGCTGGCATCCTCGCGTCGATCGTCGGCGTGTTCGCCGTGCGGGTGCGCGAGGGAGGCGATCCGCAGGCGGCGCTGCGCAAGGGCACGATCGTCTCCGCCGTGCTGTTCGCGGGCCTCACCTTCGCGTTGGCGCTCACGCTGTTCAAGGACGTCGAGGCGGCCGGCGTGGCCCACTCGAGCGCTCTGAAGTGGGCGCTCGCGGTCGTTCTCGGTCTCGGCGCCGGCATGGGCATCGGCTTCACGGCCGAACACTTCACGAGCGGAAAGGTCGTCGAGGACCTCGCGGAGCAGAGCGACAACACCGCGACGAACATCATCGGCGGCCTCGCCATCGGGTTCCGTTCCGCGGTGCTGCCGCTCGTGATCATCGCCGCGACGGTCGTAGGCGGCTGGTTGCTCGGCGACATGTTCGGGATCACGCTCGCCGCGGTCGGCATGCTCGGCACGCTGGGCATCACGGTCGGCGTGGACGCCTACGGTCCGATTGCCGACAACGCCGGAGGCATCGCCGAGATGGCGCACCTGCCGCCCGAGGTTCGCGAGCGGACCGACAGTCTCGACGCCGCCGGCAACACGACCGCCGCGATCGCGAAGGGCTTCGCGATCGGCTCCGCGGCGTTGACGGCGCTCGCCCTCTTCGTCGCGTACGGCGCGGCCCTCGGCGAACTCGGCATCACGCTGAGCCTGAATGCGGCCGATCCGCTCGTGCTCGCTGGCCTCTTCATCGGCGGCGTGATCCCGTTCCTCTTCAGCGCCGACACGATGAACGCGGTCGGCCGCGCGGCGCAGGCGGTCATCCACGAGGTGCAGCGCCAGTTCCGCGAGACCCCCGGGCTCAAGGAGGGTGCGCCCGAGGCCAAGGCCGACTACGCGCGCTGCGTGGACATCACGACGCGGGGCGCGCTGAAGGAGATGATCAAGCCCGGCATCCTGGCGGTCATGATCCCGCTGGTCGTCGGCTGCCTGCTCGGCCCCGATGCGCTCGGCGGCCTGCTCGCGGGGTCGTTGATCTCGGGCGTGCCGCTCGCGATCATGCTCGCGACCGCCGGCGGTGCGTGGGACAACGCCAAGAAGCACATCGAGAAGTCAGGGGGCAAGGGCTCGCCGCGGCACAAGGCGGCGGTCGTCGGCGACACGGTCGGGGACCCCTTCAAGGACACCTCCGGTCCGTCGATCAACATCCTGCTGAAGTTGATGGCCGTGATCTCGCTCGTGTTCGCGCCGCTGATCGCGGACCTCTTCCAGCGCATGCCGTGGCACAGCACCTTCCATCCCGAGGCGAAGGCCGCCGCGAAGGAGTGAGAGGGCCGCCGCGGAGGCGTTTCCTCTCGCAACGGGCGCCCGCTCCGGTCATGCCCGGCGCGGGCGCGCCACCATGGCACCCCGCTCGGGCACACTGGGCGCCCGGTCGGGTCGTGACGGCGCCCGTCGCGACCGACCCAGGTGGGGGGGCGGCCCTCGATGGCGCCCCTTGCGGAGGTTGCGCCATGGACAGGGCCTCGCACCGTACGTCCCGCGATCGCAGCGGCCCGTTCCCGCCCGGAACCGGGCGAACGATCCTCCTGCTCGCGCTCGCCGCGTTCATCGGATCGGCGGCGTTCCAGATCGGTGCCGCCGATGGACGACGCGACGCGCGCGAACGCCGCCGCACGGCGGTCGTGGACGCGGTCCGCCATGCGGCGCCCGCCGTCGTCAGCGTCGCCGCCCGCACTCGAACGCGGCGCGTGATCACGGAGGGGGCCGGGGCCGGCGTGATCGTGCATCCCGACGGGTTCGTCGTCACGAACTCGCATGTGGTCTCCGGCGCGCAGCAGGTGATCGTGCACCTGTGGCAGGGGAACGGCACGTTCGACGCGGACATCGTCGTGAACCGCCCGCAGGACGATCTGGCGATCCTGCGACTGCGCACGAACCGTCGATTCCCCTACGTGAGTTGCTGCACCGGCGAGAACGTGATGCTCGGCGAGACGGCGATCGCGATCGGCAATCCCCGCGGGCTCGGCGACACGATCACGGTCGGCGTCGTCTCCGCGCTCGGACGCGAAGCGCGGATGAGCACCGGCGTCGAACTCACCGGGCTCATCCAGACCGATGCGTCGATCAACACGGGCAACAGCGGTGGAGCCCTGCTGAACCTCGACGGCGAGCTGATGGGCGTGATCGTCTCGTTGTTGCCCGAGTCGTCGGGCATCGCGTTCGCGATTCCCGCCGCGCGCGTCTGCCCGCTGCTTGCGAGCGTAACCGGTCAGTCGCCGCGCGCGAACCCCCTGCCCGCTCCGCCCGGGTCCGTCGGGGAGGGGCGTGTCGAGGTCGCCGACGACGAGGAACTCGTGCCGTCGCCGTACGCGATTCCACGCGTGCCAGCGGGTTCGGAGAGGTCCCGGCCGCCGTCCGTGGGGGGGACCGAAGCTCCCGGTCGGGTCGAGGTCGCTCCGGACACCGGAGCCTCGCGCGGGACGCGCGCGGTCCATCCATCCGACCTCGGCTTCGCGCTCGACGACCTGCCGAGCGGACTGCGCGTCCGCGACGTGCGACCCGACACCTCGGCGTGGCGCGCCGGGCTGCTGTCGGGCGACATCCTGCTGTCGATCGACGGGCGGCCGGTCGAGTCGATCGCGGACGCGGTCGGATCGTTCGCGCAGGCGCGACCGGGGCGCATGTACCAACTCGGTGTGCGACGCGGCCGCGAGTCGAGGATGCTGCGTATCGAAGCGCCGTGACGCGGTCCTCGCGGGACCGATGCGTCGATCGCATGCATAATGCGCCGATGCGGGTCCCTCGCAGCGCGTTACGAGGCTTCCTCGCGCTCGCCGGTTGGCTCGTCGTCGGCGTCGCCTACGCCGATCCGCCGCCTCCGTCGGCCGACGACGCCCGCGCCCGCGAGTTGCGCCGCATCGAGTTGCTCGAGCGCGCCCGCGCCGCCGTCCGCCCGGAGGACGCCGCCGCCGGCGGCATGGACGACATCGAGGCCGTGCTCGAGGCCGAGGGGGAGGCGTGGCACGCCGTCGCGCCCGACGCCGTAGATCGGGCCCGCCAACTCGTCGGCACCGTGGCCCGTCCCGGGCTCGTGCGGCAGGGGGCGATCCTGTTTCGGTGGGTCG
>CAZPGF010000029.1:18371-27325 GCA_964586025.1 uncultured Planctomycetales bacterium | reverse complement strand
ACCCAATCTACCCCACCTCATCGCCCGTCGCTCCCATCGCCTCGTCGCCATGGCCGTCATGCGGCATGCCCCCTGGCGAACCGCAGCGTCCTAGGAAATGTCGTGAAGCGAATCCTTCCGCACCTCACGATCGACCCGCCGCGATCCAGATCACACGACATGAGAACTGGGGTCTCGAAGTGTGTCAGGCCGGCGTGCACACGCCTTCCGCGCGCACTGCTTTGCGCGCCCTGCGACCCACCGTAGTGGCAGCGACAAATCACGTCGAGGGAACCGGTCCCAGGCGATGAGTTGTGGATGAAGTGCGAGGGCATGCCACAGGGAGGTCGCGCGACGCCACCCGAAGCGGTCTCCGTACCTATGCTCAGTCAGGTAGCCTCCAACCCGCGCCAGACGCCGATGTCGAACGCCGAGTTCCGGGCGAAGTGCGCGAATCAGATCCCACCGATCCCGAACGATTCGACTACCCATTCGGTCCCGCTGACCGTCGTGGTAGCGATATCGCGACCAAAGATCGTCCACCCTCAAGAGCCGGGTGACCAACGCCATGCGCAACCACATCTCGGCATCGAACGCAAATCGCCCGTAGCCCCCGACCGCCACCGCGGCACGGGTTCGGAAGACGGCAGAGCTCTGCATGACGAACGTCTGCTTGGCCAGCAGTCGATCGACGCTGTACTCACCCACGTCCGTTCTGCCGGTCACGCGGCCGTCCGCATCCATCGTCTCGGCGTCGGCATACACACCTCCGACATCGGGATGCCGATCCAAGACATCCATGGCTCGGTCTAAGGCGCCGTCAAGGTACACGTCGTCGCTGCTCTGTACAGCCGCATACTCCGTCACGGTCGCAGCGAGGCCCTCGTTCACCGCGCATCCGGGGCCCCCGTCCGGTCCGCTCCGCCAGCGAAAGTTCGGCCGTGCCTGCCACTCTCGCAGAATCTCGATGGTCTCGTCCGTCGAACCACCATCCAACACATGGACAGCCACGGGCTCGATCGACGACTGCTGGATCGACTCAAGCGTGGCGCGAATGAACGCCCCCTGCTGGTACGACGGCACGATCACCGTAATCCGGGGCGCTCCGACGGCGCTCATGCGGTCTCCACCTCAACCGTCATCGAGTGTCGCGGCAAGAGAGATGCCGAAAAGCTCGGCTGAATCGCCTCAGGAAGTCGCGGGTCCGCGGCAACATCAAACAGCGGAATGTGCGATACATGAAGCAGATCCTCATGACCACGACTCTGTGCCCACACCGATCCCTCGTATCGGCCCGGAGCGAGGGCCGGCAAGCGGAAACTGAGTCGAACCGTCACGGTGTCACCAATGCGTGCCGCCGTGGCGGGCCCGAGGCCAGCGCTCGGCATGGCCTGGAACAGCCGCACACCTCCTGGCCCATCGAGCGTGACGTCCACTGTCAACCGGCCGAGGTCGCGCTTGACGCAAAGCGCCAACTCGATGTCTACCTTGGCCATCAGTTGGTCGTCCAGCGTGTACTCGCCCCTCGCCCCATGAAGCTCGAGCGCGCCCGCGTTCAGGTGAACGTGCCCGCCTTGGGCATAGACGGCATGAAGATAGCGCTCGACGACATCACGTGTCGCCCCCCGATCGACCAGGCAACCGGCGTGCAGGCGGATCGCCTCCGTGCACAGCGCCTGCACCGAACTCAGTTCATGGCTGACCAGAATGACCGTTCGCCCCTCGTGGGCCGCGCGATCCATCGTATTCAGGCACTTTTGGCGAAACGCCGAGTCGCCCACGGCCAGGAGTTCGTCCACGATAAAGATATCGGGGTCCAAGTGCGCGGCGACACTGAAGGCGACGCGGAGGTACATTCCCGACGAGTACCGCTTGACGGGGATATCGATGAAGTCACCCACGCCGGCAAAGTCGAGGATCGACTCCAGGCGCCTGTGAACCTCGCGACGTGCCATACCGTGGATGGCGGCGTTGAGAAAGATGTTCTCTCGCCCCGTCAACTCTCCGTGGAATCCGGTACCCACCTCGAGCAGGCTGGCAACACGACCTCGGATCAACACTCTGCCACGGGACGGGTCCGTGATTTGCGCCAGCACCTTGAGCAATGTACTTTTTCCTGCACCATTCACACCCAGGACGCCGAGGACGCTGCCGACGGGCAGTTCGAACGAGACATCCTTCAAGGCGTGGAACGGCTCCGTACGCCGGCGCGCCCACCGCGAGGCGGCTCCGATGGGGCGGAGCGGATAGGTCTTCCACAGACCATCGACCTGAATGGCAGGCAGCCCGTCCAGCATCAGATCACATCCGCGAAGTGTCGCTCGACTCGAGTAAACACGGCGAGCCCAAGGATGAGGAGTACCGCAGTAGACATTGCAGAGATCGCACAACCAAGAGGATACACGGGCGTCCTCAGGATCGCCGAGCGGAAGAGTTCGACGGGCGCGGTGATCGGATTCAGATACGCCCATGTACGCAGCGACTCCGGGAGCAGGCTGGTCGGGTACAGGACGGGCGTCACATACATCCAGATTTGCATCAAGAACGATGTCGCGTGGCTGAAGTCGCGGTGTCGCACCACCAGTCCGGACAGCAGGATTCCAACTCCAGCCGCAGCGAGAACGATCCACACGACGATCAGGGGCGCAAACAGCATGGATGCGGTGGGAGCCGTTCCGTGAACCATGAGCAAGAACGGAAGGAGTGCTAGGGCTACTACGAAGTCGACGGCGGCCGCGCCGATCGACGAGATCGGCAGGAGCAAGCGCGGGAAGTACACCTTGGTCAGCAATCCGCTCGCACCTAGGACGGAGGTCGATGCGGTTTGCACCGACGAACCAAACAGTCCAAACGCCAATAGTCCAGTGTACGAAAACAGCGCATACGGACGCCCGTCCGTTTCGATGCGCGCCATACGTCCGAGAATGAACGAGAAGATCAGCATCGTGGTCACAGGCCGGATCAAGGCCCAGAGTACTCCGAGAGCAGCCTGGCGGTACCGGGAGCGAATGTCGCGCCAGACGAATGCGTACAGAAGCTCGCGCCAAGTCCAGAGTCCCGTTAAACCAAGCCCCCGCCACCCACGGCGCGGCTCGAGAACCCGGACCGCGGGGTCTCGCGGGACGCCGCCGAACGCGGGGAGCGACGCCCGAGGGAGCGACTCAGTCGTGTCCGCGGTGCTCTGCATGGTTGGATCCGTCGTCCCACGTCGTCGGCACCCGCCCGACTTCGTCCGGATCCACCCGATCCGAGCGAAGTCGCCGACGCGTCTCCGACGCCCGCGCAAGGCTACGACGCCTTGGCGAGATGGCGAGCGTGTTGCCCTACAGCAGCGAGACGCCATTGGGTGAAGTCGGCCGGACACTCGGCGCCGGGCAGGCGCCCGCGAAGCCCAGACCGCGGCTTGACTCGCCGAAGCTGCCCCCGACAATCGGGCCACCGAGCGAGGACATCGAGATGGAGGTCGAGCCGCCGCGTCTATCTGTGGTGATGAGTGTGCGCGATGGTGGGGCCGGCGTCCGTGTCAGTATCGAGTCGGTGCTGCGGCAGGATGGAACGGACTTCGAGTTGATAATCGTCAATGATGGATCCGGTCGCGAGGTGTCCGAGATGCTTCGAGCGCTCGCTACCAAGGACCATCGAATACGACTCGTGGAGCAGCCCAACCAAGGGCTCACCCTGTCACTCATCCGCGGGTGCGCCCTCGCTCGCGCGCCGATCATCGTCCGCCAGGACGCGGGCGATCGCAGCCTCCCGGGACGGTTCGGTGCGATTCTTGCGGAGTTCGAGCGCTATCCCGCCGCCGCCATCGTGTCGAGTTGGTGCGACATGGTCGGCCCGGGGGGGGAGCACCTCTTCACGACCAAGCGCGGAGCGGATCCGGAGGCCAATCGGCGGGCCTTGCTGCACGACCGATTGGGTCCGCCGTGCCACCCCGCCACAGCGTTCCGACGAAGCGCCTACGAGATGGTCGGCGGATATCGACCCCAGTTCGTGTTCGCCCAGGATGCGGACCTCTGGCTGCGACTAGCCGAGCAGGGCACGTTCGCCTGCATCCAGGAGACGCTGTACGAGGCGACGATGCATCTCAACGGAATCTCCGCCACCCGCGCGACGGCGCAGAGGCTGTTCGGAGAGTACGCGCACGCTTGCCGCGCGGCCCGGCTCCGCGGCGACGCGGATCCCCCCCCCCCGTCCGGCATGCTGACGGCGTCGTCGCCGTTGGATCATAGGCGAGCGCGCGCGAAGGCGACGTACTTCATCGGCTCCTGCCTGTACGCGCGGGGTGATGTCCGAGGGCGGCCCTATCTCGCGGAGGCATGGCGGCTTCGGCCATGGGATCTGCGCCCCGCGCTGAAGTCGCTACTCGGGCGGTCTCGCAGCAAACGCCGTGCGAAGGGCTCACAGTGAGTCACGCTGTTCCGTCCGCACTGGCCGACCGACCGCTCCGCTTTCTCACGATGGCGGACACACCTGCCGACCCGAACTCCGGAGCTTCGGGCACGGTCTGGCAAACTGTCCGCGCCCTCCGACAATTGGGGCACAGTGTCGTGGACGTCTGGGCTGACGACCTCGGCCGGCGGGTTCGTCACGGCAATCTCCACTACGCCTTGGAGGCTCCGCGCGCATTCCTGCGTGTCGTCAAGGAGCGTCTCCGCGCCTCGCCCTTTGACATTGTCCTCGCGAGCCAACCGCACGGATACCCCGCGGCGCGGTGGGTGGCACGCCATCAACCCGCCACGGCGTTCGTCAATCGAAGCCACGGTTGGGAGGCCCATGTGACGACTGCGTTGGCTCCGTTTCGAGCTCGCTTCGGCGTCCCGGCGTGGCGAGGCATGCGCGCCATTCCGGGACGATTGCTCCAGGGATGCCTGACGAGGCACAGTGAGCACATGGCCCGAGCCTGCCACGGCATCATCGTTGGTTCTACGCTGGACAAGGCCTTCATCCTCAATGCGTACGCGATCGATCCAGCATCCGTCCTGGTTGTTCCCAATGCGGCGAGCGACGAGTATCGCGAAGCACCGGTTCCGCAACGTGATCACCATGCTACGCCCAGCGTCCTACTGGTTGGTCATGGCTCGTTCGTCAAGGGTGTCGATGTCGCCATTGCAGTTCTGAACGCGCTCGCGGGTGACCGCGCGGAACACAGGGCAACGTGGGTGACTTCGGACGGGGCTGCCTCGGCGCTCGTCAGTCGTCTGTCTCCTGCAGCTCGGGCACGCATGACTTGGATCGGATCTGTGTCCCAACACGAACTTCGGTCGATCTACGATCAGCACGATCTCTTGCTCTTTCCTTCGTTCTATGAGGGCTTCGGCAAGGCGTTCATCGAGGCCATGGCCCGCGGGCTATGCGTCGTCGCATCGGATGTTGGCGGCATGCACGATGTCATTCGGAGTGGTCGCGATGGGTTCCTCTGCGCACCGGGTGACGTCGGCTCCTTCACCAGCGTTGTCCGACGACTGATCGACGACCCTGTTCTTCGTGCGACGACGGGGGCGGCCGCGCGCGAGACGGCGGCGCGGTACAGCTGGAGCGGTGCGGCCGAGCAAATCGTCGAGTTCTGCCGACGTCGCCTGGATGCCCGCACTGCTGGACGACGATGAGATTCCGGTTGTTGGACGATCCAGTTCGCCGGACTGGAACTCGTGGTCGCCGGAGCGTCAAGGCCGCGGCGGGGCCGTTCTTCGTGCCAGCAGGCAAGGCCCTCGGCACACGGTCGCGCGCGGCACAGGGGTGCGAGGAAGTTGGAGTGTCACCCGGCAATGCACGATCATCGACACCTGATCGAGGCCGCATGATGTGGTCGTTCGGCGACAGCACGGAGGGCGACTCGTCCACCCGCGGTACCTGTTGGCGCTGCAGACGACGATCGGCCTTCCGATCCCCACCGCTCGGGGTCGTCCCCGGCTCGGAGCGCGGAGAATGACGACACGCGTCGATTCGTCGTGTGCGAGCCCCGACATGGGCGACATGAGTATTGTGGTTTGTACGCGCAATCGCGCCGAGCGGCTTCGGTCCGTGTTGGATTGCTTGGTCCGCGCCGCGCCCCATGCGATCGGTCCATGGACTGCCCTGGTCGTCAACAACGGATCGACGGATCACACGGAGCGGGTTCTTGAGGAGTTCGAGTCCCGGATCGACTTGAGACACGTGGTCGAGGCGCAGCCGGGGAAGTGGGCGGCGCTCAACCGCGCGCTCATCGAGGTTCGATCGGATCACGTCGTCTTCACCGACGACGACGTCTTCCTGCCGAACGACTGGATCGCCGCGTGGCAACGCGGCTTCCTGTCTGCGCCTTGGGCAGGGTGGTTCGGTGGACCGATCGAGATTGTCTGGGAGGGGACGAGACCGTCCTGGGCACGACCTGAGGACGCACTCCATCCACTCTTTCAGACGCTCGGCGCATACCACCGCGGCGCGCACAGCAGACCGTATGCGGTTGGAGAGGGTCTGCCCTACGGAGCCAACATGGGAGTCCGGCTCTCGATGTGTCAGGGCGTCGGCGGATACCGAAGTGATCTCGGGCCGGAGGACGGAAGGGCCAGAGTGACCGGGGGAGACACCGAGTGGATGGATCGGGTACGGCGATCTGGGGTGAAGGGTTGGTACGTTCACGATGCGTTGGTCCGACATCGCGTCCACGAGTCGGAGTTCAGGTACAGGGCGCTGTGGAGGCGGGGCGTTGGGCAAGGCCGAGCAAGGGTTCGCATCGATCCCGCGACGCCGTCGATCGGCACCGTCGATTTCCTTCGACGACTTGCCAACGTGGGCATTCGATGGTGCTTGCGTCAGCCCCTTGAGAGCCGCTGGAGCGCATTCGCTGCGGGGGTCGCTCATGGGATTCGCTTGGAGAGACGCGTGCGGTGAGCGCTGGCCATATGGACAAACCGGCCTGGACGGGACATGTCACGCGGCCTCAGCCTCTGGCGTCCCGGCGTACCGGACAGCAGTCGCACCGCTGCTGAACCCGATGGGAGCAGCTCAATGCCGCCGCGCGGTGACGGCTCACGCCGGCCGCATCGCCCCCATCAACGCTCCGTACTCCTCCCCCATGGCGACTCGATCCTCGTCCCGGAGGTAGCCGGCGTACGCATGCGTCACGATGCCGCGGGTGTACGGGAGTCCCCGTCGGCGGACCACCTCGGCGATGGCTGCGTTGAGTCGTTGGGTCGCCACGTGGCATCCGGTGTGGGCTTCCGCCCAAACTCGCGGCTGAAACCGCTCGGGATGGTCGAGGACGAACCCGATCGCTCCCGCAAGCTCTCGGTCGTCGGCGAGCAGTCCATTCTCGGGAACGATCTGGTCCAGGTTGACGCCGCGATGGTGGCGGTAGACGACCGTCGGTGTGTCCGCCATCCAACACTCGTAGATTCCTCGGTTCGCTCCCTCGCGCCGGCTGGCGAGCACACCGACCCGGCTTCGCGCCACCGCGTCGGCGACGGTCCGGTAGGGCACGCGATCGAACCAGGCGACGTCTTCCACGAGACCGAACCGTCGTGCGAGCCGCTCGACCCGATGTCGGGTCCACCCCATGTCGTAGCCGATCAGCAACAGACGCACGCGACGCCCTTGGGAACGCAGGGACGCAACGGCGCGAAAGATGACGTCGTGCCGCTTCAATCGATCCCAAGCACCGATGGCGACGACCTCGTACTCGCGTTCCTCGCGGGGGTGCGGCTGGAACAGGCCCGGATCGACCCAATCGCCCGCGCCGAGGCGGACCGGAACGAGATTCGACCTCAGACCCTCGATGAAGCCGAAATCCGTTTGGTTCTGGGCCTGCACGATCACGTCGAGGTCGTGCCCGAGGTAGGGCAGGAAGACCGGATCCATGTACCCCCACGTGCTCGGCTCGAGCACGATCACGTAGCGACCGGCGAGCGCCGCCAGGTCGTAGAGGCGCGCGAACCACTCGATGCCGTGGTTGTAGGTGACGTACAGGACGCCGGGCTCGTTCGTCGCCGGATCGTGCCGTTTCAGGACGAGCAGGTCGCCCTGGCGCGAGGGTGGCGCATCGGGCCGAGGGGTGCGCACCCGGACCCGATCCGCTTCGGGGTAGGCCGCGAACTGCGCGCGAAGTTCGAGGGCGGCCGGCGACTGCGCGTCGCGTCGGGCGAAGCCGTTCTCGGAGGCGCTCCGCCAGGCGCCGGGCCCGCCCACCTCGTCCCGGAGCAGCGCCTCCCACGCCGCGAGCAGAGCCTTCGACGGGGGGTCGGGCCACCCGTGCTTCCAGGCCGCGAGCAACGCGGTCGCCTGGGCGCTCGGATCGTTCCGGGCGCGCCGCGCCTTCCGCAGCGTCCGGGCGACCCATGCCCGACGCACCGGCCGCACCTCGTGAACGAGTTCCTGGAGTCGCTGGTGGCTCACGAGTCTCCCGGGTTCATCCGGCGGTTCCGCCCGGCCGCCCATGGCCGTCGTGGCGATCGGCTCGAAGCCGGTGCATCTTGTCGGCGCCGACCCGGATCGGCGCCTTCGTTCCTGGGGAGGGAGCACATGGTGACGAACCCCCTTCTGCGTCGCGTCGCGATCGGCCTCTCGATCGCCACCTGCGTCTCGTGGACCTCGCCCTGCGAGGTCCGAGCCGACGGCGTTTCGATCGCCGATGCGCCGGGCGGCGGAAGGCCGGCCGGGTGGACGACGCCGCCTCCCCCCGGGGTGCGATCCCGCAACGTGACGACCCCTCCTCCCGTGAGCGCGCCGGGTCGTTCCGCGTTTCCCCCGCCCGCGCCCGCGCAATCTCCGGGTCCTCTGCTCCCGGCGCCGGCCCCCGCCGAGGCGCCGCCCATCCCGTCCCCTCCGCCGCCGCTCGTGCGGGGCGGGGAGCTCGATTTGCCGGCGTCACCGCCGGCCCCGGCCCCGCGGCCGATGGCGGGGGCCCGCCGACGGGCCGGCGCCGCAGCGACCGCCGACGCGATTCCGCCCGTCACGTTCCGGTTCGCCGTCGGCGACACGATGCGCATCTCGATCTG
>CAZPGF010000029.1:0-18361 GCA_964586025.1 uncultured Planctomycetales bacterium | reverse complement strand
CAGACCGGAACGATCGATCTCGAACAGCGCGTCCTGCGGGACGGCACGGTGACGCCGATCTGGCTCGAGCCGGTCCGCGTCGCCGGGCTGTCCATCCAGGAGGTCCGCGACCTGCTCGTCGATCGCTACCTGCTCTACTACGAGCCGCCGGTTCGTATCACGGTCTCGGTCGTGTCCGTCCACGCCGAACGCGCGTTCATCCTCGGCGAGGTCGGTAACCCCACCGCGGTGGACGTCAGTGGACCGACGAGCGTCCTTCAGGCGCTGGCCCAGGCCGGCGGCGTGAACGCGGGGATCGGCGATCTCGAGCGGATCAAGTTGATCCGCGACTGCGAGGGCTGCGGAACGCGTCCCCGCGTCTACACCCTGAACATGTCGCGGACGATGGTCGGCCGTGGCCGCACCGTCACCCTGCAGCCGGGCGACGTCGTGTACGTGCCCACCCGCGGCATGATCGACTGGACGCGCGATCTGTCGGCAATCCTCCAGCCCCTCGGAAACCTGCTCGGCAGCGTGGGTAGCGCGGCGACGACGTGGCTCGCCATCGACGAGGTACGAAACGGCGACTGACGTTCGTCAGGCGCGACCGATCGCCCGCGCAAACCCCTCCACCGCGGCGTCGATTCGCTCGACGGCCCTCTCCGCGGCGGCGCGACCTCCGCCGTAGGGGTCTTCGATCTCCACCGCCCCACCGCGCGCGAACAATCCGAGGTAGTGGGTCCGGGCACCCGCGTCGCGCGAAGCGCGGCGAACCCGCCGCGCTTGATCTCTGTCCATTACCAGGATCAGATCCGCCGCATCGAGGTCCGCGTACGTCACCTTCCGGGATCGGTGCGGGGAGAGATCGATGCCCCTTAGGGCCGCCGCCTCGACGATTTCGGGCGGCGAGGTCCGATCCTCGCGATCGTGGAACCCGGCGCTCTCGACGACGAGATCCGGCCGTGTGACCCGGAGTCGCTCCGCCGCATAGGGACTGCGACAGATGTTGCCGTAGCAAAGCACGAGCACCCGGTGTACCGGCCGCAGCAGGCGCGGAGGCGAGGTCCACGTCCCTTCGTGCCGTCGCTCCGCGGCCAACTCCTCGATCCGCCTCTTCGCACGCGCGGCCACGGCGCGGCCGAGCGATCCGAACGCCTCCACGAACTGACGACGCAGCGGGGCCGGATCGGCGGACGAAGCGTGATCGAGATGCTCGCTCGGACCGAAGACCGCCAGCGGCTCGAGCAGAGAACGCAGGCGGGGTCTCGTGAGGAGCAGCGGATCGTCGTGATCGGCGCGCAGGTTCGCCTTCTGCCACGCAATCTCCTCGGGCAGGTTGCGCGTGCCGCAAGGGACTCGATACGCCGGAGAAGGGCCGGGGGCCCGGCCGGTCGCGAGCATCGCGAGCCCCAGCGGGAAGTCGCATCCGGCGTCGATCGCGAGCGCGAGCGAACCCCACAGACGGGGGTTGATCTCCATCAAGCAGAAGGTCCCGTCGTCGGCGCGCTTGAACTCGACCATCGCAACGCCGTGCCAGCGCAACGGGTCGAGCAGGGCGCGCGTGGCCGCGAGCAAGTCTTCGGGGACCGCGATCGATCGTCTCCATGCGCTCCCGCCACCGGTCAACGGCACCTCGTGCAGCCGCTCGTGCGCAAACACCCAACGCAGGGTTCCGTGCTCGTAGAGGACCTCGATCCCGACGCCCCGGCCGGAGACGTACTCCTGGTCTTGGACATCCACCCGGCCTCGAAACGAGCCGCGTGCTTCCCGCCATCGCTCGATGTCTCGAACGATCTCCGGGGCAAGCGTGTGCAGGGTCCCACCGACCCGCACCTTGCTGCGGACGGGCTTGAGCACCCGCGGGAAGATCGTCGGCTCGGGGGCCTCGTCGCCGTCCTGAAGCAATCGCGAGCGGGGGACGGGGACACCATGCGCTGTCGCGAAGGCCCGCGTTGCCTCTTTGTCGAGGGCGAGATCGATCGCGTGGTCGTCCGGAAGGACGGCACGCAGGCGGGCCGGACGATCCGCGGGAAGGCGTCGCAGTGCGAGCAGCGACGCCTCGGTCGCCGGAACGACGAGCGCCGGTCCGAATCGATCGGCTTCGGCCTCGATCCAGTCGGAGAGCGCCTCGGTCGAGGCGGGCTGTCGGCGAGCTTCCCGGCACCATCGGGACCGCTGCGCGAGCGCACGCCGTTCCGTCGCCGCGACGCGAACGTACGCACCACGACGCCCCAGACTCTGGACGGTCTCGAGCGCGGCGCGGGCGTGGCCGTCGAGGACGAGCACGCGAAGCCCTTCGAGAAAGGTGCGCTCCCGTCGCCGCCGCATGGGCCTCCGGCGCGCAGCGTACCTCGGGGGCCACGACGCGCCGACCACGTACGATCCCCACGGAGGACAACACCATGGCGCCACCTGTGGATCGAGAAGTGCCTTCGCCCCGCCGCGTCCTCGTCACGGGCGGCGCGGGATTCATCGGTAGCCACGTGGCGGCGGCGCATGCCGCCCGAGGCAACGAGGTCCACGTCGTGGACGACCTCTCGACGGGGCGGCGCGAGAACGTGCCGCCGGGGGCGCATCTGCACGTCCTCGATCTGCGGGACGCCGCGGGCATCGACCGCCTGGTGGCGGACGTGCGGCCGCAGGTCGTCAGCCACCACGCCGCCCAGGCGAGCGTCTCGATCAGCATGAAGGACCCACGGCTCGATGCCGAGGTCAACATCCTCGGCGGGCTGAACCTGCTCGAGGCCTGCCGTCGGCGGGGCCCTGCCGAGCTGTTCGTGTTCGCCAGCACGGGCGGTGCGATCTACGGGGACGTCGCCGACGGTCATCGCGCTCGGACGACCGATCCGCGGCGGCCGGACAGTCCCTACGGCATCCACAAGTCGGCCTTCGAGGAGTTGCTGCGCGTGCTCGGCCCAGCCGCGGCCCGTCGCCGCGTGGTGCTGCGGTACGCCAACGTCTACGGCGCTCGCCAACGGGGCGACGGCGAGGCGGGGGTGGTCGCGATCTTCGCGAAGGCGATCGCGGAGCGCCGGCCGATCACGCTGCACGCCCGTGACGCACGTGGCGACGACGGATGTGTGCGCGACTACGTTCACATCGAGGACGTGGTTCGGGCCCATCGTGCGGCCGAGGACGACACCAGCTTCCCGTCGGTCGTCAACGTCTCCACGGGCGTCGGCACGACGACGCGCGCGCTGCTCGCGGCGATCGAGGCGGTCCTCGGCCCCGCCGCGGTCGTCGACTGCGCGCCGCCGCGCGACGGCGACCTGGGGTGCAGCGTGCTCGAGCCGGGGCCTTGCTTCCTACCGACGATCGATCTGCCCAGTGGATTGGCTCGAACGCTCGTCGCGGGCTGAAAAGCGCCGCACGCGATGCGCCAACCAGCGCCTCAATGCGGTCCCGAGCACACCGACGAACACGCTCGTGGTGCGTCCCTTGCACTTCGGAAGGAGCGTCTGAACCAACTCGTCCGCCATGACGACAGGCAGCGTGACGACCTTGATCCAGCGCCGACGGGATCGCGATCTCGGAGCAGTTCCAGCCGTGCGGAGCATCACCGCGGCGTGGGCCAAGGATGTACGGTGCCTTGCGCCCTACGATCACGCAATGGTTGGCGCTCAACACGTCAGCATCGAGTCGATCGCCAGTTCAGAGATTGAGAGGATCCCACCGCACGCTGCCGATGAGCCTCGTCGCCGCGAGCCCGCCGCCAAGGGCGAACAGCACCCAACGGGGTCGTCGAAGTCCGTCCCTATCGGTGTCCACGCCAGGGCGCGGTTGCCTCGCCCTCGATGAACTCCAGCACACGATCGCCGAGGATGGAGTCGAACGGCACGACCACACGGCGTACGCGTTCCAGCATCGACAGGTTGGCTACCTCGCAGATCTCCGAGGTCTTTGGTACTGCCCCGCCTACGCGTCGCGCTTCGTGACTCGATGGCGGTAGACGATCGCGCGGAGTTGGTCGCCGTCGAGGGCGGCGGGATCGAAGTCGGTCGCGTGGATCGCGCGGTACGGGAAGAGGCCCGCGGGACGCTCGGGTGTGGCGGACCGCCAGCCGAAGGCACGGCCCCGGAACGGGGCGCCCTTCGTGAGTGACCCGGTGGTCGGCGGCGGCACGTCGGGATCGTCGGCTTCGAGCCGATCGAGGGTCGCGCGCAGACCCGTCAGCGACACGCGGTTGAGCAGGTCGCCGCCCACCAACGTGAATCCGTGGGGTTCTTCGATCAACACCGCATGGCAGGTCGCGCCGGACGCCCCGAGGATTCGCCACCAACGTCCTCGCGGCGGCGGCGGCTCCGGGGACGGCTCCAACGGGATCACGACGTAGGGCACACACGCCGCGCGGCGCGGCACCGCCGGATGGTCGGAGATGGGCGCCCAGCCATGGATCGCGGGCAGCGCGGGCGGCGTCGCGTCGGGATCGAACCCCGGTTCCGTGCCGCGCTTCCAGGATTCGCCTTGGAATGCCGGATTGGGGATCGGCGGACTGATGAATCCGGCCGAGTCGCCGGGGAGGAGGACGCCCTCGAAACCTTCGGGAACGACCGGTTCGTGAAGCAGCCTGCCCTGTTCGTCCACGCCGGCCGCGACACGCGGTTCGGGCAGGCCGTGGTCGAGTTCGGCGTAGAAGGCCAGGACAGCCTCGTCACGCGTCGCTCCGACGCCGATCGCCGTTCCGGCGAATCCGTCCACGACCATCACCCGTTCGGACGCGACGACGGCGTTCACGCGCGACTGCGAGTCCATCCAGCCGGCGAACAACGCGCGCCGTGCCGAGGGCAGCGCGATGTTCACCACCGCCTGGACGCCCCCGGGGCAGGGCTGCGGATAGTGGACGCGGATCGGACCGGCCCGCGAGCCGTCGAGAGACGCGACGAAACGCGCACTCGCGTCGAACGCATCGTCCGCCTGGGCGATCACGTCCGCGAGGTTGCCGAGGCGGCCCTCCGGCGTCTCGTGTCCGGCGCGCTCGCGCACCCCGCCACCGGGAGCGTACAGAAGCCGGATCGACTGCATGCCGTCGTGCAGGTCGAATCCCTCGAGGCGCGCGTCGATCGTGCGGTACGCCGTCCACTTCATCAACGGAAGGGGCAGCACGTCGCCCGACTCCGCATCGCGTCGATGGACCTCGGTCAACGCACCGCGATGCCAGGAGTCGATCGCGACCTCCGGGCCGATCCGTTCGAGCACGCGTTCGTACCAACGGCGCGCGGCCTCGCGCGTCGGAAGCAGGTCGGCGAGATGGTCCAGGGCCCGTTCGAGCGGGCTCGGATCGGCGGGCGGCATCAGGGCAGGGTAGTGCGACGGCCCGCTCGGGGGCAATAAGGCCAGCGAACGCGCCCGCACCACGGGGACGATCCGGATCGCCGAAGACGCGACCTTCTTTCACGTTCACCGCCGGTCCGGGTTCGCAGGCGGGGAGCGGAAGGTCGCCGTGGAGGGCGACGTCGGGTCACGGCCGGAACAGACGCCACGTCGTCTCGGCGAGGGAATCCACGACGCCGATCCGAGGGAGGGCGACCGGGTCGGCGGGAGCACGGACGGTGCCGGGAAGGGTCGTCACGGCGAGATCGTGGAAGCGACGCACGACCTCACGGACGCGCGCGTCCTCGGAACCGTTCGGATAGCAGAACGTCGGCACCGGACGGTCGAGGATCGCCTCGAGGTCGGATCGCGCGCCCGCGATCTCGAGTTCGATCGCGTCCGAGGACAACGTCGGCAGGATCGGATGCGTTCGCGTGTGACTGCCGATCGCGACGCCGGACGCGGCCACCCGACGGAGGTCGTCGGAGGTCATCATGTCGTAGGCGTCGCGTTCGGCGGCGGTCGGCTCGAACGTGCGGGTCGCGCGACGCAGCGCGTCCTCGGCCGCCGAGCGTGCATCCGGTGCGAGCGTCTTCAGGAACGACAGGGAGGCCTCGATGTCGTCCTCGGTTCCGGGGTCGGGTGCATCGATCTCGCGTCGCCACGTCCTGCGCGCGTCGGGCGCGAGGCGGCCGAGACGCGCGCGCGCCTCGTGCGTCCAGAGCCAGCGACCGCTTTCGATCCGCTCCGGACAGACGAAGAACGTCGCGGGGACCCCGGCCTCGCAGAGCAGCGGCGCCGCGATCCGCGCGTTGTTCGCGAGGCCGTCGTCGAACGTCAGCGCGATCTCGCGCCCGGTGACGCGGTCGGGGTCGGCGAGACGACGGCCCACCTCCTCGAGCGAGATCGGCTCGGCGTGGCGACGGACCCACCGGAGCAGGCGGGCGAGGGCGCTCCGCGCGAGGCCGCGCTCGCCGACGCCGTGCAGCATCAGCACCCGCTGCGCGCCCGTCGCGAACGCACGGCGCCTCGAGAACCCCGTCGCATGGGCCGCGCGGTGGATCCACGCCCTCCCCGCCAGGGCCAGCGGCGACGGGGGCGGGGCGGACTCGGCGTGGGGCATCGACGGCTCGAACGGCGCAGGGGCCGCAGAGTGTAGGGGCGCTGCCCTCCGGTGGCGGAACCAGTGGGATCTCCGAGCGCTCGGAGACTGTTACGCATCCGATACACATTCGGCGCTTCGCTGCCCGGCCGGCTCCCACCGGCCACCGAACTTTACAACATACGAACATCCGACCACGATGGCGGACGTGGCCGCCCCCCGCGTCCCCGTCCCCGTCGCCGCCGCCGCCCTGCCCCGTGCCGCCCACGGCCTGGTCCCCACCGGATGGCCCACGGTCGATCGCGCCCTGGGCGGCGGCCTCGTTCGCGGTGTGTTGCACGAGTGGTACGGCCTTGCGCCCCCCGCGCAGCCGGGCGCATCGCCCTCCACGCCACGCCTGACCGAGGCGCCGCCGCTGTTCGTGCTGATCCATCTCGCACGGCGGGCGCTCGCCCGGCCCGACGCACCTCGCGAGGTGCTCTGGGTCGGACGGCGCGTGTGGCCGTACTCGCCGACGCTGACGAATCGTCTGCTCGCGCGATCGGTGTTCGTCGATCCCCCCGATCGCGCCGCGCATCTCGCCGCCGTGGACGTCGCGCTGCGTTCGCCCGCCCTCGCGGCGGTCGTCGCCGACGGTGCCGGCGTGAACCTCGCGATCACGCGGCGCTGGCAACTCGCCGCCGAGCAGGGCGGCGCGCTCGTCCTGCTCGCACGACCACCCGACGAACGCGCGACGATCTCGGCCGCCGCGACGCGTTGGCTCGTGCGCCGTGTCGTCGATCCGACGGCTCCGCGCGCCGTGCGCGGTGTCGCGATCGCTCCCCCGCGCTGGTCCCTCCATCTGCTGCGGGCGCGCGGCGTCGGGGTGGCGACGACGTTCGCGAGCGAGGCCGAGGGCGACCGCGGTCTCGCCCTCCTCGCATGGAACCACACGACCTGTCGCGTCGCGCAGGTCGCGCGTCGCGACGACCCGGGCGGCGGGAGCGCCCCGTCGCGGCGGTTGCGATGCTGAACCGAGCCGGTCGTCGGATCGCGGCGCTGCGGTTGCCGTTCCTGTACGCCGACGTCACACGGCGTCGCGTCGGCGGCGAGCAGGATCCGACGGACGCGCTGCTGTTCGCCGCGTCATCGGGCGAACGCGCCACCGTGGCGCGCCGATGCGCGCGCGCCGCGGCAGCCGGCGTCCTCGAGGGGATGCCGCTCGCCGAGGCCTGCGCGATGCTGCCCGCGCGAACGACGCGCGTCCTGCCGTTCCATCCGGCGGGCGAGCGTCGTGCGCTCGAGACGCTCGCGTCGTTCGCGCTGCGTTTCACACCGACCGTCGCACTCGATCCGCCGCACGGCCTCCTGCTCGATCTCACCGGGTGCGAACGGGTGTTCGGCGGCGAGATCGCCCACGCCCACGCGCTGCTCGACGCCGTGTGGCGGCGCGGCCTGAACGCACGCCTCGCGGTCGCCTCGACCGCCGGATGCGCCACCGCCGTCGCGCACGCCGGCACCGCGTCGGGCGGCGCGCGCGAGGAGCCGACGCACGTTCCGTCCGGGCGCGAACGCGACGTGCTCGCGCCGTTGCCCCTCGCCGCGTTGCGCGTCGCCGCGGAGGATCTCGAACCGTTCGCCGACGTCGGGCTGACGTGCATCGGCGACCTGCTGCGGCTCCCGCGCCACGCGATCGCCGCGCGAGGCGGTGCGACGTTGCTGCAGCGTCTGGACGAGGCGCTCGGGGCCTGCGCCGAGCCGCTCGTGCCGTGGCGTCCTGCCGCGCGCATCGAGATCGAGCGCGCCTTCGACGGCCTCGTGAACGACCGCGCGATGCTGCACCTCGCGGTGCGCGACGTCGCCGATCGTCTGCACGCCGCGCTCGAACGCGCCGATCGCGGCGCGACGCATCTCCGTCTCGCCCTGGATCGCGTGGACGGCGAGACGCTCGCGGCCGACGTGCGGTTGGCGGCCCCGCGTCGCGACGCGCACCATCTCGCGCTGTTGCTCGCCGCGCGCCTCGACGACCTCGACCCGGGCGAAGGGGTCGAACGCCTGCGTGTCGCCGTGGAGCGCACGAGACGGCTGTCCGACGCGGCCGAGACCTCGTGGATCGCGTCGTCGGGTCGCGATGCCTCGGCCGACCGCGCGTTGTGCGACCTGCTCGACACGCTCGCCGGGCGCTGCGGTGAGACGCGCCTGCTGCGCTTTCGCCTCCGTTCGTCGCATCGCCCCGAACACGCCTTCGAGGCGCGTCTCCTGCACGCGACGCGGCGCGGGCGACGCCGCGATCGGCCCGTCGCGCCGGCGCGCGCGCCGCGGCCCTCGCTCCTCTTCGAACGTCCGCGTCCGATCGAGGTCCTCGCACTCGATGTCGACGGCGCCCCCGAGCGTCTGCGCGTCGCGTCGCGCGTCGTGCGCGTGCTCGCGGCGCACGGACCCGAACGCATCGCCGAGCCGTGGTGGACCTGTGCGCACGACCGCGCGCCGACGGGCGCACGCGACTACTTCCGCGTCGTCGATGAGGAGGGCCGTCGCCTCTGGCTCTACCGCGCGCACGGTGCCGCGCGGTGGTACCTCCATGGCGAGTGGGCATGAGCCATGGGCGCGCCGACCGCCTACGCCGAACTCGCGGTCACCTCCGCGTTCTCGTTCCTGCGCGGCGCGAGTCGGCCCGAAGAGTTCGTCGAGCGGGCGGCGCGGCTCGGCCACGCCGCCGCGGCCCTGGCCGACCTCCACACCCTCGGCGGTGCCGTTCGCGCGCACACGGCGGCCCGCGCGCACGGGATCCCGCTCGCGCTCGGCGCCCGTGTCGTGCTGCGCGATCGCTGCGCCGGGCGCCCTGTCGCACGCCTGCTGCTGTTCGCGTCCGACGTCGGCTCGTACGGACGATTGAGTCGCTTGCTCACCGTCGGCAAGCGACGCGCCGAGGGCGGCGCGTGCCCGCTCGAACTCGCCGACCTCGATGCCCACGCGGACGGCCTCCTCGCCGTGCTCGTGCCGCCGTCGCGTCTCGGCGTCCGTGCACACGAACGCTTGAAGCGACGGCTCACGTGGCTGCGCGAGCGCTTCGACGACGATCGCCTCTCGCTCGCGGCCTCCTGCCTCTACGGCTCCGACGATCGCGCACGCCTCGCCTGCCTCGCCGACGTCGCGCGACGCGCGCGTGTGCCGCTGCTCGCCGTGAACGACGTCCACGCCCACACGCCCGAACGGCGACCGCTCCAGGATCTTCTCGCGTGCATCCGCCTCGGCACGGCGGTCGAGGTCGCGGGACGACGCCTGTTTCCGAACGCCGAGCGCCATCCCAAGCCCGCCGCCGAGATGGCGCGGCTGTTTCGCGGACACGAGGCGGCGCTCGCGCGCGCGGTCGAGGTCGCGCTCCGCGCCGCGGCGTTCTCGCTCGACCGGCTGCGCATACGCTACCCGACGGAGTCGGTGCCCTCCGGCTCGACGCCGGATTCGCATCTCGCCGCGCTCGTCGCGCGCGGCGCGGCCGAGCGCTATCCCGACGGCGTGCCCGAGTCCGTGCGCGAGCGCCTCGATCGCGAGCTCGCGCTCGTCGCCGAACTCGGCTACGCGTCCTACTTCCTCACCGTCCACGAGATGGTCACGTTCGCCCGCTCACGCGGGATCCTCTGCCAGGGCCGCGGCGCCGCGGCGAACTCCGCGGCGTGCTACTGCCTCGGCATCACCGCCCTGGACCCCCAACGGATCGATCTGCTGTTCGAACGCTTCGTCAGTCGCGAGCGCAACGAGCCGCCCGACATCGACATCGACTTCGAACACGAACGCCGTGAGGAGGTCATCCAGCACGTCTACGAACGCTACGGCCGCGATCGCGCCGCGCTCTGCGCCGAGGTCATCACGTACCGGATGCCCAGCGCGCTGCGCGACGCCGCCAAGGCGCTCGGACTCTCGCTCGACGCGGCGGATCGGCTCGCGCGGGCCGCGGGCCGCTGGAGCGGCGAGGCCCCGGACGCGCGCGAGGCCCGACTCGACGCCGCGGACCCGACCGTGCGCCGCGTCCTCGCGATGGCGACGGAACTCGTCGGACTGCCGAGGCATCGTTCGCAGCACGTCGGCGGCTTCGTGATGACGGAGGGAGCGCTGTCCGAGATCGTCCCCATCCAGACCGCCGTCGCGTGCCGAGGCCGCCCCGAACGCACGTTGATCGAATGGGACAAGGACGATCTCGACGCGCTCGGCATCCTCAAGGTGGACGTGCTCGGCCTCGGCATGCTGACCGCGATCCGCAAGACGTTCGACCACATCGCGACCCATGCCGACGGCCGAGACGAGGACGCGGGGGACGCGGCCGTCGCCCCGTCCGCGGTGCGCGCGTCCGCGGTGCGCGGCTTCGCGCTGCACACGATCCCGCCCGAGGATCCCGCCGTCTACGACATGCTCTGCACCGCCGACACGGTCGGGGTGTTCCAGATCGAGTCGCGCGCGCAGCGGGCCATGTTGCCGCGGCTTCGGCCGCGCTGCTTCTACGACCTCGTGATCGAGATCGCCCTCGTGCGGCCCGGACCGATCCAGGGGCGCGTCGTGCACCCGTACCTGCGGCGTCGCGCCGGCGAGGAACCCGTCGTCTACCCCAGTCCCGCTGTCGAGCGCGTGCTGCGCCGCACGCTCGGCGTGCCGCTGTTCCAGGAACAGGCGATGACGCTCGCGATCGTCGCGGCGGGGTTCACGCCGGGCGACGCGGATCGCCTGCGACGCGCGATGACCGGGTGGAAGCGTCGCTCGTCCGAGATCCTCGCGCTCGGGGCCCGGCTCGTCGAAGGCATGGTCGAACGCGGCCTGCCCCGCGCGTTCGCCGAGAGTTGTTTCGCGCAACTGCAGGGCTTCTCGGAGTACGGCTTCCCCGAATCGCACGCGGCGAGTTTCGCGTTGATCGTCTACGTCTCGGCATGGCTCAAGCGCCACCATCCGGCTGCGTTCGTCGCCGCGCTGCTCGACAGCCAACCGATGGGGTTCTATGCGCCCGCGCAGCTCGTGCGCGACGCGCAGGAGCACGGCGTCGAGGTGCGGCCGGTCGATGTGAACCACAGCGGTCGGGCGTCCCGACTGGAGGCGGGTCGCGACCCGTCGCGGCCGGCGCTCAGGCTGGGGCTTCGTCAGGTGCGCGGGCTCGCCGAGGACGACGCGGCGGCGCTCGAGGCGGCGGTCCTGGCCCACGGACCGTTCACGAGCCTCGATGCGCTGCGCCGCGCGAGCGGATTGCGGCGCCCGGCGCTGCGGCGCCTCGCTGCGGCCGATGCGTTCGGCTCGCTCGGGCTCTCGCGGCAGGCGGCGCTGTGGCAGGTGCGCGCCCTCGACGACGAGGAACCGCCGCTCTTTCCCGAGCCGGCCGAGGCGACGCCGGCCGCGCGCGCCGATCTGGCTGCCGAACTTCGTGCGCTGCCCGCGCCGCTTCCGGAGATCGAGGTCGCGCGCGACCACCACGCGATCTCGTTGTCGCTGAAAGGCCACCCCTTCGCGTTCCTCCGTGACGACCTCGACGCGCGCGGCGTCGTCCCCGTCGCGCGACTGGCCGACGAGGGGTTCGCGGCGCACGGCACGAGGATGGCCGTCGCCGGCATCGTGCTCAACCGCCAGCGCCCGCCGACCGCGCACGGCGTGCTCTTCCTGTCGATCGAGGACGAGACCGGCACCGCGAACCTCATCGTGCGGCCGAACGACTTCGAGCGGATGCGCCGCGTCGCCTGCCGCGCCGCGACCCTGCTCGCGCGCGGGCGCGTCGAACGGCGCGGTGCGGTGGTCCACCTCGTCGTCGATGACGTCAGCTCGCTCGACGAGTGCTGCGCGAGATGAGCGGTCAGGGCGTGGCGGACCACGCGGCGGTGGGCGGCCTTAACCCCGCGGCCGGACCGCCCGGGCATCGTCGTCGTCGCCGGGCTTCGCGCCCCGGCGATCCTCGGGCGGCACGGTGCGGAACACGAAGTCCCACAGGGGGCTGCTGACGCCGTACATCGCGTTCCACGCCTTGTGGTGGTGCGCGAGATGCCAGGCCTTGACGAACCGGCCCCAGCGGCCCTTCGGACGGCCGTGGTGCGTGTAGTAGTGCGTCATGTCGTAGGTGACGTAGCCGAGAAGGAGTCCCACGTACCCGGCGGTGACGGTGGCGACCGGCAGGGCGAGCGTGTAGAGCGCGAACATCGCACCCATGATCGCGATGCCCGCGACCGGCGGAAAGACGAGCCGCGTGCGATCCCAGGGATCGAGGTGATGGACGCCGTGCAGGATGAAGTGGAAGCGGCGGCCGAGACGGCTCGACGGCCGGTAGTGGAACGCGAAGCGATGGAACAGGTACTCGGTCAGCGTCCACACGAGGAGCCCCGCCGCCGCGTGCGCGAGGAGCGCGGCCGCGCCCATCTGGAAGTGCACGACCGATACGACGGCGAGACCCGCGGCGATCGGGATCCAGACGAGCGGGATCGACCACCACGGGATGTGGCTCATGTGCTCGAGCCACGAGGCCTGGAACATGCGCAGGCTCTCCGGCCACCGCCGCGCGAACGCGAGGTCGCGCGGCGTGCCCTCGACGTGGGGAGAGACCTGCGCGGCACGCTTCGGCCCGACCGGATCGTGGACCCAGGCGTCGTAGGCGTCGCCGAGGTCGGCCATCTGACGGACGAGCGGACGGCGCAGGTCCACGCCGTCCTTCGACACGACGGCAGGAAGCGACGGCGACGAGGGGGGGGCGGGTTCGGCTCGGGTCATCGGACGAGTCGGCGCGGGGGTTCGGCTCGAGTCGGGATTCGCCGCAGTGTACGGTCCGGCGGCCGAAACCGGCCGGGCCTCGGCGGGCCCTGTCGGAACGCGGGACGCACGCTATCGTGCGTCGCGTGCGGCGCCGCATCCTCGTTCCGTGCCGGATCCTCGCGCTCGCGCTGGCGGTCGGCCTCGGCGGCTGCCGCACGATGCGGCGCACGCTGACGATCGACAGCGAGCCGCCCGGCGCTACGGTCTGGATCAACGGCGAGCGACAGGCCCAGACGACGCCGGTCACGATCCCGTTCACCTGGTACGGCTGGTGGGAGGTGCGGCTCGAGAAGGACGGCTACGAGAGCCTCGCCACCGAGGTGCGCCTCCCGAGCCGCGCGGACGACTACCCGGTGATCGATCTCGTGCTCGAACGGGTGGCCCGGGACTTCCACGCGCGGCGCTCGTTCCGCCTCGTGCCTCTCGATCCGAGCCCCGACGAGGAGGACCTGCAGGCGGTCCTGCGCCGTGCGGAGGCCCTGCGCGATCAGGCCGGCGCGCCGCGCGTGCCGGGAGCGACGCGGTGATCCCGGACGACCCGCCGCGCGGGGAGCCGGGACTCGAGACCGCGCCGCTCGAGGGCCGTCGCGCCCTCGTGCTCGGGCTCGGGCGACACAACGGCGGCATCGAGACGACCCGCTTCCTCGTGGGTGCGGGCGCGAGGAGCGTGGTCGTCGCCGACTCGGGCGAGGCCGCCTCCCTCACCGAGCCGACCGAGGCCGTCCGCGCCCTGGGTGGCGAGGTCGTGTTCGGACCGCTCGACGAGGCCCTGCTCGACGGGTGCGACCTCGTCATCGCGAGCCCGGCGATCCCGTTCGAGCATCCGATCCTCGCCGCGGCCGCGCGACGCGGGCTCGGCGTGACGACCGAGACGAACGTGTTCCTCGCGCGCGTCCGCGCGACGGTCGTCGGCGTGACCGGAACGAAGGGCAAGTCGACGACGACGTCGCTCCTCACGTCGATGCTGCGCGCGGCCGGCCATCGGGTCCATCAGGGGGGCAACATCGGCCGGCCCCTGATCGCCGATCTGGCGTCGATCGCGACGGGGGATCGGGTCGTCCTCGAGTTGTCGTCGTTCCAACTGTGGTGGATGCGACGACTCGAGCGCGCGCCCGAGGTCACCGTCGTCACGAACCTCTTTCCCGAGCATCTCGACCGCCACGGCACGATGGCGCACTACACCCGCGCCAAGCGGGCCGCGCTCGACGCGCAGCGAGCGAGCGACGTCGCGGTCCTGCCGTGCGACGACCCCGTCGTGCGGGCGGCCGGCTACCTCGAGGCCGGTCGAGGGCGACGGATCCTTTGGGGTGAGGGCGGCGACGTCCGGCTCGAGGGAGACGCGATCGTCGGGCCGTTCGGCAGGGCGAGCCTTCGCGACCTCGGCCTTCTCGGCGCGCACAACCGCCGGAACGCCCTCGCCGCGGCGGCGGCCGCATCGGCGCTGCTCGAGCACCCCACGGCGGCGATCGAACGCGGCCTGGCGACGACCAAGCCCCTCCCCCATCGGCTCGAGGCGATCGGGACGACCGACGGCGTCCTGTACGTGGACGACAGCAACAGCACGCATCCCGAAGCGACGATCGCCGCGCTCGGGGCGTTCGACGCGCCGATCGTGCTGATCGCCGGCGGCAAGGACAAGGGCGCCGACCGCGGGGCGCTGCTCGACGCGATCCGGCGGCGCACCAAGGCCCTCGTCGCGATCGGTTCGACCGGCCCCGGTCTGGCGGCGGGCCTCGCCGGGCATCCGGCAACGGTCGTCACGGGACGGATGGACGAAGCGATCGCCGCGGTCCGGCGGATGGCCGTCCCGGGGGACGTCGTTCTGCTGTCGCCGGGCTACTCGAGCCTCGACCAGTACGCCTCCTATGCGGACCGGGGCGCGGCCTTTCGCCGCGCGGTCGGCGCCGTGGCGAACGGCGCGACGGCCACCGCTCCGGATGCGTGATAGGCTTCACCCCCATGGCCGGAACGGTGTGTCAGCACTGCGGTGAGAACCCCGCGACGATCCACTTCACCGACATCAAGGACGATGCGCGGGTCGAGCTCCACGTCTGCGAGGAGTGCGCCGCGGCGCAGGGGATCACGAACGATTCGGGACCTCCGAGCGGCGGCCTGACCGGCATGGTGGCGTCCGTCGCGCGCGCCGCGGCGGCGAGTTCCCTCGCCTGCCCCCACTGCGGCCTGACCTGGCGCGAGTTCCGAAAGCGCGGCCGCCTCGGCTGCCCGCACGACTACGAGATCTTCGAGGCACAGCTCGTGCCGCTCCTCGCGAACATGCACCGCGGCGCCGAGCGGCACGTCGGCCGCCTGCCGCGCGGGCACGGACCCGAGTCCAGTCGTCGCGGCGAGCGCCTGATGGACCTGCGCCGCCGACTGAGCGACGCGGTCGAGGCCGAGCGCTACGAGCAAGCCGCGCGGCTGCGGGACGAGATCCGCGCCGTCGAGGAGGAAGCGCCCAACGAGGGCAGCGTCCCCGAAGAGAGCGGCAAGGGCCCTCCGGGATGAGCACCGTGAATCTCGTCGATCTGGAGCACCGCGGCGGCGAGTGGCTGCGCGGCGGCGGTCCGCACGCCGACATGGTGATCTCGTCGCGGGTTCGCCTCGCGCGCAACGTCGAGGGCTTCGCGTTCGTGCCGCGCGCGTCCGAGGAGGTCCGTCAGGCGATCGTCGAACGCGTGAAGGAGCCGCTCGCGCAGTTGCAGTTGCAGCGGCGTGCCTTCTACGTGGACATCGACAGCGCCGACGACGTGGATGCGGGCTTCCTCGTCGAGCGCCACCTGATCAGCCGCGAGTTGCAGGGCGGCAGCGGTCCGCGCGGCGTCGCATTCGGCAGCGACGAGGTCGTCGCCGTGATGGTCAACGAAGAGGACCATCTCCGCATCCAGGCCGTGCGGGCGAGCCTCGCCGTACGCGAGGCGTACGAGCAGGCACTCCTGGTGGATCGCCAACTCGAGCGGGCGCTGCCGTTCGCCGCGAGCGATCGGTGGGGCTACCTCACGTCGTGTCCGTCGAACGTCGGAACCGGACTTCGAGCCAGCGTGATGCTGCACCTGCCTGGCCTCGTGCAGATGAAGCAGGTCGAGAAGTTGTTCAACGCCACGAAGCAGACCGGGCTCACGGTGCGCGGCTTCTACGGCGAAGGGACGATGGCCTCCGGCGACCTGTACCAGGTCAGCAACCAGGTCACGCTGGGCAAGGACGAAAACGAGATCCTGATCTCGCTCGAGAGGGTGCTGCCGCAGATCCTCCGCTACGAAGCGAAGTGCCGCGACGAACTGCAGGCGCCGCGGCATCGCGCCAAGATCGAGGATCGTTGCCATCGCGCGCTGGCGACGCTGCGCGCCGCGCGCCTCTTGACGACGGACGAGTCGATGCAGCTCCTCTCGCACGTCCGTCTCGGACTCGTGACGGGGATCCTCGGCGGCGTGGACCTGACGCGCGTCAACGAGCTGTTCGTGCTGGTGCAGCCGTCGCACGTCCAGAAACTCGCCGACGCTCCCCTCGACGCTGCCGACCGCGACGGCGCCCGCGCGTCCCTCGTCCGACGCTCGCTCGCGTAGCCGACCTCGCTCCGCGTCACACCGCCGGCGTCGGGTCCAGGGGCCGATGCCGGCGGACGCCGTCGCGAGCCCGGTGAGACCGAGGCGAGAGGCGACCGACGGCCCGCACGCGGCCCATCCGCGATGGCTCTACGTCAGGAACCCTTCCGAATCGTCGTCGCCGAGTTCGGGCTCGTCCGGAAGGACCTCGCCGGGCCCCGCGGGCGCGTGCTCCGTGCGCGCCGCGTCCGCCCAAAGCAGTTCGAGGTCGTAGTGCGCCCGGGTCGGCGCATCGAACAGGTGAAGCACGACGTCCACGTAGTCGAGGCAGATCCACGTGCCTTCTTCGAGGCCGCTGCGCGAGAGCGGCTGCGTCGCGGCCTCGCGCTTCAGGCGCGAGATCACGTGCCGGGCGATCGCTTGGTTCTGCCGCTTGCTGCGCCCGGTGACGATCAGAAGGTGGTCCATGTACTCGACGAGCGGACGCACGTCGAGCGAGACGATGTCCTCGCCGCGACGCTCGCGGCAGGCGTCCACGAGCAGCGCGAGCAGCGCGTCGCCGTCGAGCGCGCGTGGCGCGGCGCGCGCGGCGCGGCGCGCGTCGCTGACGGAGGTGGAGCGGGGATCGGGACTCGACATGGGCAACCTCGGAAGGGGAGGCAGGGTAGCCGGACGGCGCGCCCCTAGCGCGGAGTGCGCGTGGACAGCGCGTCCTCGAGCGCGCGCGCGGCCCGGGTCGGCCCGGCCCGCATGCGATGGGCCGCGACGCGTTCGGCGGCGTCGGGGGCGGCGCGATCGACCGCCAGGACCGCAGCGATGCCTTCCCGCAGCAGATCGTCGAGGGGCACGGCCTCGCCGGGCTCGGGGTCCTCCCCGGTATCCCACGGCATGTTCAGGAGCGTCGCGAGCAGATCGCCGCGTCGCGAGAGGAGGTCGCGGGCCACCTCGAGTGCCTCGTCCCGGAGCGGGGCGTTCTGCTCGGCGATGCCCGTCGCGGCGAGTTCGATCGCGAGGCTCGCGGCCTGCCGGAGATGACTCCGATCGAGCGCCGTGCCGGAGAGGTGTCCCGTCTCGCGCGCCGCGTCGGCGAGCCATCGCAGGGCGGTGAGCGTCGGGCGAGACCAACGCGTGCGCAGCGCCGCGTAGAGGTCGGGATCGAACGCACGCGCGGCGAGGACGAGTCGCGCCGCGACCTCGCGCAGGCGCGCCCGCCGCGCACGCCGGGAGACCGTCGCTTCAAGGTCGTCGAGCAGCGCAAGAAAGGCGTCGCGCCGGATCGGGACCTCGGGGATCGAGGAGAGCGCGTCGAAACGAGCCTCGGCGACGTAGGCCGCCGCGGCGTCGTCGTCCGGATCCAGACGCAGGGCGAGTTCGTACAGATCGGCCGCGTCGTCAGCGCGGCCCGCCCGTCGCGCCGCCTCCGCCTGGAGGAACACCGCGTCGATCGCGGCGATACGCGCGCCGCCGAGACTTCGCGCGAACGAGGCAAGGGGATCGCCGGAGTCGCGCGAGGGCTCGGGTGCGACGACGACGGCGCCGACGAGCAACGCGCCCGCGACCAACAGGCGCCTCATGCGTCGCTCCGCACCTCGCCGCCGGGAAGCGCAACGAGGAGAAGGCCGATCGCGAGGTGGATCGCGCTCGACATGGAGCCGGACACGACCGTCTCCGGCGCGCGTCC
>CAZPGF010000028.1:0-28630 GCA_964586025.1 uncultured Planctomycetales bacterium | reverse complement strand
CGCTGTATCCAGACTCATGTTGTGCCGAGGTTTTTCAGTCTCGCCTTGAGGCGGGTGAAGGCGTTGTTGAGGTCCGATTCCTGACGATGGACGGCGGCGTAGACCGACTCGTCCAGGGCGAGTCCTTCCGGTCGTGCGAGGTGCTGGAGGCGGCTCGCGACGTTGATCGTTCGCCCGTAGTAGTCGTCGCTGCGATGCACCTCGCCAAACGCGATCCCGATGCCGACACGCGTCGGCAGGTTCGCCCCGGCGGAGCGCTGTCCGGTCGCCCACGCGGCGAACGCGGTTCGTGCGCGACCGGCCGCTGCGATGACGGCCGCGGCAAGCGTGGGGTCGAGCGGGTCGTCCACTTCCCAGATCAGCAGGTGGCCGTCGCCGAGGTTCTTCACGAACGTCGGCGGATGCTCCGCGAAACAGTCGAGCACGATGCGATGCGCGGCGGTCGCGTAGGTTCCCAGGTCCGCGGTGCCGACACGACGACTCGCCGCCGTGAATCCTCGGATGTCGTAGATGAGGGTCAGGGCGGACAGGGCCGACATCGCCCGCGGAGTGTACGGGGGGGAGGCTGGATCGCTCCGGGGCAGCGTGAGCCGAGGCCGGTATCTTGTCGCGGCCATGAACCTGCGCGCCGATCGGACTCGGGAGTTCCTCGATCGAAGAACCTCCATCGCGATCCTCGCGACGGCGGGCGCGAACGGCGTTCCGGAGACGTGCCTGCTCGTCGCGCCGCGGTGGCTCGACGACGGGCGGATCGCTGGCGGCGAGGAGGAGCACGTCGCCGGGGCCGCGTTCCGCAACCTGCGTCGCCAGCCGCTCGCGACGGTGCTCGTGCTCGACCCGATCATGGATCCGCGCGCCCGCGACGGCGTGCGCCTCGAGGTCGAGTTCCTCGGCGCGGAGATCGACGGCGAGGGCCTCGATCACATCAACGCGTGGCTGCAGAGCTTCGCACCCGGGCGACGCGTCGTGCGACGGCTTCTGTTCAAACTGATCTCGAGCACGCCGTACCGCCCTCCGCCGGAGGGGCCCGTCGTCATCGGCTAGCCCGCCTCGTCCGGGTCGTCGTCTTCGTCGTCGTCGAACACGCTCGGACTGTCGAGCCGCTTCGACATCGTGATCTCGGTGCCGTCGTCGCTCCAGCGCACCTCGTCCATCACGTGGAGGATCATCTTGAGTCCACGGCCGTGGAGGGCCGTCGCGTCGGCCATCGGCGCCTCGCCGAGGCCCGTTGCGTCGAAGCCGCGACCCTCGTCGCGGATCACGTACACGATCGCTTCCTGGTCGTAGCGAACCCGCACGTGCGCGCTGCGTGCGGCAAGTTTCGGATCGAGCAGGCGGGCGTCGACGAGCGCCCGCACGCCCCCGGCGGTCTCCATCGCAACGGACTTCTCGTCGAACGTGATGCCGAGGTTGCCGTGCTCCATCGCGTTGGCGAGCGCTTCGTGCAGCGCGAGTTGGATCTCCATCGTCGGAAGCCGGCGGCCGGCGTGGCGCAGGTCGAGATCCCGCAGCAGGAAGCGGACCACCTCGGCGTTGCTGCCGGGGCGCGGCGTGTAGCGCAGCGAGACCAGGTCCCGCTCCATCCGGAGGACCCACGGCGCGACCTCGGGGGTGTCCCGCACCGTCGTGATCCAGCGCACCAGCACGCCCTCGCGTTCGACGAGGCCGTCGCGCAGGTTCAGCGTCCCGAGGGCGTCCGTGGGAGGCATCCCGTCGGCCTCCCCTTCGAGTGCGATCCACGGCATCCTCGGTCCCGCCGATCGCCATGCGGCCCGCTCGGCGGGAGAGACCGTCGCCAGGTCCACGACGACCGCGACGTACGCGGTCGCGTCGGCCGGGGTCGGGGCGCGACTCGTCCGCTGCGGCGCGGCGCCGAGCGCGCGAAGCGCGTCCTCGACGGCCGCCGAACGTAGCGCGTCACGACCCCAGATGAGGACGGACGGGGCGGTGGGAGCCGGTGTTCCGATGGACGCCTCCGGCGCGGTGTCCTTCGAACGGGCGCTCTGTCCCGCCCCTCCGCGCGTCGATCCCGGGGCGATTCTACGCAGGGATCGTCCCGGAGCGTGCCGCCGCCGCAGACGTTGGAAGGGGCACACGGCACTGGCCGCGGAGGCCCCCTCATTGCAGCGGACCGCTCCCACGTCCAGAATCCGCACCTCGTGAACGAACCGGCCAACCGCATCTCCTGTCCCAGCTGCGGCACGCGGTTTCGAGTCGAGCCGGCGCAGTTCGTCGGCGATCCGTCGGGTCGCCACGCCCGCTGTCGCTCCTGCAAAGGTTCCTATCTCGTCCGGTTCGACGGCGGGCGCTGGCGGGTCGAAGCGGTGGGGGGCGCCGTCCCGCCCACGCCGCCGCCTCCGCCGGCGCACTCTGTCCCCGCCGATCCCGGTCCGCCGGGCGAGCGCCTCGGCCGGTACGAACTCGAGGTGCCCCTCGGACGCGGCGGGATGGGCGTGGTCGCAAGGGCCTTCGACCCCGTCACGAACCGCCAGGTCGCGCTGAAGATCCTGCCGCGCGACGCGTCGGACCTGGACGCACGACGGTTCGAGCGCGAGATCGCGATCCAGGGGCGACTCGCCCATCCGAACATCCTGCCGATCCACGACTCGGGGACCGCCGGGCGCACGCGGTTCTACGCGATGGCGCTTCTCCACGATCCGATCGGTCTGGATCGTCTCGTCGAGGAGTTGCACGACGGACGGCTGCGCGAGCGCCCCGGCGCGGAGGCGATCCGGACCTTCGAGGGGCTGCTGCGCCACGTGTTCCTGCCCATCGCCGCCGCGGTGCAACACGCCAACGTTCGAGAGGGCGTGCTGCACCGCGACATCAAGCCCGCGAACGTCCTCGTGGATCCCGACGGCTGGCGTCCGTACCTGGTGGACTTCGGCGTCGCCTCGTTGTTGCGGCGGGACAACCCGCGCTTCGCCGACATCGACGACCAGTTCCCCATGCCGCTGCGCGGGGAGGGGGTCTTCGTCACCGGAACGCTGCTCACGATGCCGCCCGAGCAGGCGCGCGGAGAGGCCCATCCACGAGGAGACGTCTGGAGTCTCGGCGCGCTGATCCACACGCTGATCTCCGGGCGGCCGCCGTACGAGCCGGCGGTCCAGTCGCGTGTCCCGGTCGAGGACCGCAAGCGCAACGTCGAACTCCTGCTCGAGGACGCGATCGCGGCCGGACGTGCCGACGAAGTGCGCACCTACCGAGCGCTTCTCGACGACCTCCGCTCCGGCCGTGAGCGCACGCCCGAGACGCTGCGCAGGGAGGTCCTCCGCGGTCAGCACCGACCGCTTCCGCCCGGCACGAGCCGCTCGCTTGCGGCGATCGTCGAGAGGGCGATGGCCGTCGATCCCGACGCGCGGCACGAGGACGCCGCGTTCCTCGGTCGCGAGATCGAGGCCTGGCTCGACCGAAAGCCGGTCGGAGGCGGGGTGCCGGGCGCACTCTCGCGTTCGCGACGCGGGACGACGGCGCTCGCGGCGAGCGCCGCGCTCGTTCTCGGAGCGGCGGGGGCGTACGTCCTGACCCGGCCCGCGGACGACGACGGTGCGGCGAGCGCGCGTGTCGCCGAGGAGGCGCGAGCGGAGGCCGAACGCGTCGCGCTCCGACGCGCCTTCGACATCGGCCTGGAGGACGTTGCGCGGAGCGTCGAAGTGGCGGAGCGGGAGCCGACCGCCGCCGCGCGCGAGGAACGACTTCGTGCGGCGGCGTCTCGACTCGAGGACGTGCTCGCCCGTGGACGAGCGCGCGTCGAGGCGCATCCGGACGACGACGCGCGCGTCGCAGCGCTGCGCGCCGCCCTGGACCCGCGATTCGAGGTCGTTCTCGAGGGGGTCGCGCCGGACCTCTCGATCGACGCGATCCCTTGGGACGCCGACGACGGCAGGATCGGATGGGACGCAGCACGACGGATCGTTCCCGACGGCGGTGTCGTGCGACTCGCGCACGGGTCGTGGATCGTCCGGTTCCTTCGGGACGGACGCAGTGTGCTCGTGCCGTTCGAGGTGCCGGATCGCCCGCGCGAGCGTCCGATCCTTCGCTGTCCGATCGCGCCGAACGCGCTGCGGGCCGGCGAGGTGCTGGTCGGGGCCGGGACGATCGCGCGCGGGCCCTGGGCCGGCGTGGAGGTCCCCGCCTTGCTCTGGGATCTCCACGAAGTCACCCAGGCGACCTACGGGGCGTGGCTTCGATCGCTGCCGCGAGAGGAGGCCTGGCGGCGCGTGCCGCGGCGCGCCGGCGATCTCGGGCAGTCGGGCGCGCCGCTCTGGGAGGCCGGGCCGGACGGGTTGCCGGCGGTGCCGCCCGGTGCGGCGTCCCGCCCCGTCGATGGCATCTCGGTGCGCGATGCGATCGCCCACGCCAAGGCGTCCGGCGCACGGCTCCCGACCGCCGCCGAGTGGGCGTGGGCGGCGCTCGCAGGGGGCCCAGGTGCGACGCCGATCGGACCGCTGCACGCGCTCGGCGGCGCCGACATTCACGTCGACCGCTCGTTCGCCGGACCTCGGGACGTGCTCGGGACGCCCCTCGACCGCTCCCCCTGGGGCGTGTTCGACCTCGCCGGAAACCTCGCGGAGATGACTGCGACCTTCGACCGGTACCGCGGCGAGTCGGGTTGGTGGATCCTCGGAGGGGGCTACCGGCTCGCCGCGTCGTCGGCGGTGGTCGCCGAACCGCGCGTCGCGCCCGGCTGGCAACCGCTCGCCGGCGTCGGCCATCGCCGCGTCCGACCGTTCGGCACGGTGCGCTGACCGCCCCGAAACGAAGCGGCCGGCCGTGGAACACGGCCGGCCGCACGAAACGATCGCAACGGGTGCGATCTACAGGATCGAGACGATCTCGTTGCGGCTGTCGTTCATCGCGCGGTAGTTGATGTCCTGCGTGATGCGGAAGAGGGAGGGCACGAGCTCCATGTCGCCGATCACGCCGAGGGCGGCGGTCACGATCGCGCGGGTGAGCTCCTTTTCCTTCTTGTTCTTCATCCTCGTGACGAGCGGCTCGATCGAACGGGCGTCGCCGATCTTGGCGATCGCGACGGCGAGCTGTCCCTTCAGGGACTGCGTCTCGGCCTTCTCGAGTTCGGAGATCAAGAGGTCGAGCGCGCCGCGATCCTTCAGGAGGCCGAGGGCCGTCGCGCAGCGAACCTTGAGCTCTTCCTCGTTCGTGTCGAGGAGGATCTTGCGGATCATCTCGGCAGCGACGCGATCGCCACCCGGCTTGGCCATGCCGAGAGCGACGGCCGCGTACCCGAGCTTCTCCCAATGGGTCTTGCGATCCTTGAGGATGTCGACCAGCAGCGGGGCGCTGTCGAAGTCCTGGGCGATGCCGATGCCGATCACGAACGCGGCCTGATCGCGCGACGTCATCTTGCCGCTGCTCGTGCCCTCCTTGAGGACCGTCATCGCCTTGTGGCGGAAATCGCCGTAGACGTTGACCGTGGGCTCGTTCGTGATTTGGCGGCAGACGAGCGAGATCGCCAGTGCGCCGTAGGGCTTCTCGAGCGGCTTGCCGCTGGTCGCCGAATCGAGCAGGAACTCGCCGACCTTCGCGACGGTGAACGCGTCCGTCTTGCCAGCCTTCACGTCCTCCATCGCGATGTAGGCAAGACTGATCAGCGCGAAGTTGATCGCCTGCTGGTTCTTGCTCTTCTTGATGTAGGCGATCAGGCCCTTGGCGAGTTCGGTGCGCTTCGTCGTGTCGATCAGACGCGCGAGACGGCCCAGCGCGATCGCGCACGAGCTCTCCATGTAGATGTCGGTCCGGCGGCTGCCGATGGCACGGATCAGCAACTCGACGTCCGACGCGTCGCCGACACGGCCGAGCGCCGCGGCGGCCTCCGAGCCGACGATCACACCCTTCGCGTCGGCGCGACCCAACTTGCCCTTCAGGATGCAGTCGCGAAGGATCTGGCGCTGCTCGTTCGTCACCGTGCTGGGATCCTGCAGGCTGATCGCGGTCAGGAGCGCGGGGACGAGTTCGGCCGGGTAGTCGCGCTGGGCGAGTTCGAAGAGGCGCGCGGTGTGTTCGGCCGCCTTGTTCGTGTCGGTGCCCGTCGCGGTGCCGGCGGGCTGATCGCCGAGGAGGCCGAGCGAGAACGCCGCAAAGCAGCGAACTCGCTCCTCGTAGTCCTTGTCCTCGACGACGTCGAACAGGATGCCGCGAACGCGATCGAGATCGCTGCCCGACAGGAACTGGTCCTCGGGCTTGGTGCGCCGAAGGAGTCCGAGCGAGAGCGCCGCCGACTCCTTGATGATCTTGTCGAACTTCTTGTTCAGGCCCTCGCGCAGGATGTCGATGTGCGCGGGATCCTTCGTCATCTTGGCCAGACCGATGTACGCGGCCGACTCGATGTCGGTGTAGCCGGCGTTCTCGGGAACGCGTGCCCACAGCATCGCGGGGATCAGGTCGGTCTCGATCTTGCGTTTGACGTCGTGGGTCTCACCGCCCGTGTTGCCGCCGCCGCCGGTGCCCATCACCGCGAGCGGCGTGTCCGTCGCGACCAACGCGTAGAGGGACTCCTTCAGGTTCTCCAGTTCGCCGTTGTTGTAGGCGTACCAGAACACCCATTGGTCGTAGGAGAGCGGCGCCGTCTTGCGCGCACCGAGGCCGCTGCCGATCTCGCCGGGACCGGTGCCGGTCGCCGGAGGCGGCGCGGACGGCGGCGGGGTCACCGGACCCGAGGAGGGCTTGCCGGGATCCGACGGGGACGGGGTCGTCGGAGGCGGTCCGGTCGGCGGCGGGGGCGGGGGCGGCGTCGGATCTTCCGGCGCGCGCTGGCCCGGATCGACGGCACCGCCCGGGGCCTTGAATTGGCCGCCGTGCGCCCACGCGTTCGACGCGACGGCGAGGAGCGCGAAGGATGCGAGGAAGGCAAAGAAGGCAAGGCGCTTCATCGAGAATCTCCAGACTGCAGGCGAAACCCCGTTCGAGTGGGCCGCGCCCGGTCGGACGCGGCATCCGGGACGCCGGACGGGCCCACACCGTCGCACAGGGTGTACCCGAGCGCCACCGGAAGTTCCCCGATCGTATCGTCAGCGATACTTCTACCCACGGATGCCCCGATGGAAGGGGGCGGGAGACCGTCCGGCCGGCCTGTGGCCACCCAACGGCCGGGGTAACGCACCCGGGACATGTCACCGTCCGGTGGCGAAAGTCCCGGGCCGGGAACGCGTGGGGGCCCCGGCCCGGCTGGGACGTGCGTCCGCGCCCGGATCCGGTTCGCGGTTCCGGTCGTCGCCTGTCCAATGAGCCGCTCCACGGGAGGGACCGCTCCGATGTTCGCCGCGCTGCAGACGCCCGACGGATGGATCGAGCGGGCCACCCCCCTGGTCGAGGGGGACACATCGGCGTTCCTCGTCCGGGCGGTGGTCCCGGTCTCCGACGAGGTCCGACCCTGGTTCAACGGAGGTCCCGGGGAGATCGTCTTCGCAGCGCGCAGTCGCCTTGCGCGGCTCGGGATCAACGTGCAGCCGACCGGTCCGGCGGTGTTGGAAGGCCGGCAGGCCACGTTCGATGCGGTGGTCCAAGCGACCGTCCGCGCCTACGACGTCGGTCGGTTCCTCCCGGAACTGCTCGTCCCGGGCCTGCGCGTCGGTCGCTTCGTCGTGTGTCCCCGCGAGCGGCGCCTGACCAGCGAGCAGGTGGACGAACTCGTCCAGCAGCACCACATCCAGTTGCCGCGCAACTACTCGATCGACGGAGCCGGGCGCTTCCGCATCCGGCCGCAGGGCTGGGTCTACGAGATGTCCCAACCGCTGACGCTCGAGACGCTGCGGACGATCCTGATGCGGGAAGGGGGCAAGGAGGTCCTGAATCGAATCCAGGTGCGCCGGCTGGTCCGTCGCATCGCCCTGGAGGCGGGCGACGGCGTCATCACGTCGTGCTCGATGTTCCTGCACCGGCACTACGTCGTCCTCGAGAGCGATCCGACCGGCCTCGGCCAGCACCTCGAGGCGGTGGTGCTGGATCCGATCACCACGAGGGGCATGGCGGTCTACCTGGAGTTCCACAACCGCGGCGACCGTCGCATCGTCAACCCGACCGTAGCGGCCTCCGTCTACGAAGCGATCGAGGAGAAGCAGCCGGCGAAGGTGTGGCACATGGGTTTCGAGTTGCTCGCGGTCGCCTCCGACGTCCAGCCGGCGGAGCGCTCCTACCGCGCGCTGGCGGGCTTGTTCGACCGCTGGGAGGAGCATGCCAGCGGCGATCGGTACTCGCACCGCCTCGTCGCGGTCGTGGACGATGTCGAAGCGGCTCTCGCCGGAGCCGCGCCGCGCCAACTCTGGTGCCACCCCGAGAGCACGTTGCCGCCGGACGTCGGCACCGACGCCTCGTCGCGCGTGATCGAGGACGTCGTCGACTCCAGGCATCCGGTGCCGAGCGGCACGGCGATGCTGAAGTCCTTGCCGGAGGGGTTCGGCGGCACGCTGTTGCTCGGGTACTTCCCCAACCTGGTCGAGCACACGCAAATCTGCGCCGCGGCGCTCGAGAAGAAGATCGCGCGGATCCTGTTCCGGCGCGCGTCGTTCGAGCACGGGCCGTTCTTCTCGTCCCGTGACCACGGCCGCCTGGCCGACTACGAGGGGCTCGGGGTGGACGTCTTCTGGTGCAACGACCAGCGGCGGCATGTCGCGCAACACGTGTTCCGCGGCCTGCGCGGCTACTTCGTCGACGCCGACAAGGCGCAGCGCTTCCGCAGCGCGCTGATCTTCGCCGCCTACGGATCCTCCCGCCTCCTGCCGCCGGATCAGGTCCAGCGCATGAAGCGGCTGATCGTCGGGCTGCGGCATTTCTTCGGGCCGGACATCGCGTTCCTGACGGGTGGCGGTCCGGGCGCGATGCTTCAGGCGACCGAAGTCGCGCAGGGCATGGGCATGCTCGTCGGAGCGAGTTTCATCGAGACCGAGGATCAGGAGACCAACAAGACCGCGGACTTCTATCAGACCTTCCAAGGCCGCAGCCGTCAGGCGCGGCAGCGCTGGTTCGAGATCGCGTCGTTCCACATCTTCTTCATGGGCGGCGTCGGAACGTTGGAGGAGGTCGGGCTGACGCTGACCGACATGAAACTCGGCGTGATCGAGCGCTCGCCGCTCGTGTTCTTCGGACGGCACGAGGGGAAGCCGTACTGGCGGCACCAGGTCCGCCAGTTCCGGCAGATGGTCGCCGCGGACCGCGCGCCCGCATGGCTGGACACCCACGTCCTCCTTACGGACGAGCCCGACGACGTCCTGCCCTGGTACCAGCGCCTGCTCGAACTCGGCTAGGAGCCGGCTCCCATGGACGCCGCGGCGCGCCGCGAACCGCGCGCAGGTATCCGTTCAGGCCGTGCGCCGCGCGCCAGTCCGATGGCGACCGATCGCCACGAGGCATGCCTTCCCTTCGCGTTCACCGCCGGTCCGGGTTCGCAGGCGGGGAGCGGAAGGTCGCCGTGGAGGGCGACGTGTGGTGGACCACTCTAGCCCGACACGGCGGCCTGAGCGCCCCCGATCTGCAAAGCCGCACATCCGCAAGGTCAGCGACCCCCTGAACGCGTATGCGCGCGGGTAACCGTTCAGGGGGTAAAGGCCGCGCCGAGGCGTGCCGACCTATCGTCATGTGGCCATCGCAGTTTCCTCCTCTCCCCGGCGAGCTGGGTTCGAGAGGAAGGTCACGCGGCGGCGCGCTCGCTGAGGAAGGCCGTCCTCTGGCGCAAGGGATCGTTCGGCTCCGCGAGCCGCGCCGGCTCCCGCTTCGTCGAGCGGATGCTCACCGTGAGCGAGAGCCTCCGGGCGCAGAAACGACCGATCCTCGACTTCCTCGAGGCGTCGATCCGGGCGCGGCTCACCGGCGGGTCTCGTCCCTCGCTCCTCCCCTCTGCCGAGGTAGCCGTCCGCCGGAGTGCGTGAGGACAGCGCCACAGTGGGGATGCGGCCATCGTAGACGGCGATCGTCATGTCTGCGGAGGCCCGAGCGGGCCACGCGGACTGGAGATGCCGGGAAGAGGCTCCCCGTCGAAGAGCCACTCCCAGAACCCAAGAGCGTCCGCCCGCACATCGTATTGAGTATCTGTGCGCACGTTGACCAAGTCCCCCCACTCCTCCGGTGTCACAGCATCGCGCAGGATCACCTCCAGCAGGAAGCGGCGGACGGCGTCGTATACACCGCGACTATGGAGATCCTCGCGGGCATCGCTGCTCGATCCGATTTCACGGACATCCGTGTCCCACCAACCTCTGACGACCGTCTCGACGGCAGTGTTCAACCACGGAATGTCGCGGCCCACTGCTACCTCCCCTTCGGGTACATCGTCACGAGGTCGTACCGTCTCGTCCCGGCGTTCCACTGGTACTTGACAAAGACTGTGCCGTCACGAAACTCGGCAGCACGCGTGGTGCCAGACTTGGTGACATCGACAGTTGTTCGACCCTCCACGTGGCGCAAGTAGTCCGAGCCAATCGCCTCGTCCAGCCTCAATCGCTCTACGTAGATTGTCTTCTCGCCAGCCAGTACCTGGGCCTCGAACTCCGGACTGTTGCGCGCCGCATGTTCCGCCTGCGCGTACGCCTCGTTGGAGCGGAACGACGAAGACTTCTTCGTGATCTTTGGTTGGCCCCGCTCCGGTCCCCGCGTGAATACCTCCACTTGGCCCGTCTCCGGATCGACGCCGCGCAGCACCCTCTCCCGCGCATCGTGCTGCGCGCCCGTGACCTGCCCCTCGTGCCTCTGCGGCCCGTGCCCCTGCGCGGCGAGATCGTTCACGCGGCGCGCCGCCTCGTCGGGCGTCCAGTCCTGCGGGCGCCGCCGAACGCGCCTGACGGCCCTGCTACCCCCTGAACGGATACGCGCGCGGTCAGGTCGCCGAGCGCGCGCGCTCCTGGCGGGCCTGACGGCGCCGGTCGGTCTCTTTCAGCAGTCGCTTGCGTAGGCGCAGGCTCTTCGGCGTGACCTCGAGCAACTCGTCGTCGGCGAGGAACTCGAGGCACTCCTCGATGCTCTTGCGGATCGGCGGCGGATAGTCGGCCTTCTCGTCGGTGCCGGACGCGCGCATGTTCGTCAACTGCTTGCGGCGGCAGGGATTGACGAGGACGTCCTCCTCACGGCGATGTTCCCCGGTGATCTGTCCCTCGTAGACCGCCTCGCCCGCATCGACGAAGAACATCCCGCGATCGACGAGGGCGTTCAGTGCGTACGCGGTCACCTGGCCGGCCTCGCTCGCGACCTGGCTTCCGGTGTTGCGACGGGGCAGATCGCCACGCCAAGCGTCGTACCGGGCGAAGACGCTGCTCATCACCGCCTCGCCGCGCGTGGCGGACAGCATCCGGCTGCGCAGACCGATCAGGCCGCGGGAGGGCGCCTCGAACGTGAGGAAGGCGAGATCGCCGCGGGTGGTCATGTCGAGCAGTTCGCCGCGTCGGCGACCGAGCATCTCGATGACCCGACCGGCGTCGTCCGGCGGGACCTCGACCGAGACGGTCTCGATCGGCTCCTGGAGCCCCTCGTCGGTGTCCTTCAGCAGCACGCGCGGGCGACCCACGGCGAACTCGTACCCCTCGCGGCGGAGCGTCTCGATCAGGATGCCGAGGTGCAGGATGCCGCGCCCGCGAACCTCGAACGAGTCGCTCTCGGACTTCGCCGCGAGTTGCAGCGCCACGTCCTCCTGGGCGGCGCGCTCCAGTCGGGCGCGGAGGTGACGGGAGGTCACGAACTCCCCCTCGGTACCCGCCGTGGGCGCGTCGTTCACGCGGAACTCCATCGCCAGCGTGGGGGCCTCGATCGTCATCTGCCACGGCGCCACCGGACGCAGCGGATCGGTGATCGTGTCGCCGATCTCGACGTCGCCGAGGCCGGCGATCGCCACGAGATCGCCGGTCGACGCGGCGGTCGCCGGGACGCGCTTCATGCCGGCGTAGGTGAAGAGCTTGATCGCGCCCTGGGCGCGCCTGGACCCGTCTCGGCGGAGCGCCAGCAGGTTCATGCCCTCGCGCAGTTCGCCACTCTCGATCCGACCGATCGCGATGCGGCCGGTGAAGCGGTCCACGGCGACGTCGCAGACCGGGATGCCGACGGCGCCGTCCGGGTCGGCGCGGGGCGCCGGCACGTGACGAACGATCGCGTCGAGGACCGGCGCGAGGTTCGGCTGCAGGGATTCGGGCGACGGGCCGGCCACGCCGGAGCGGCCGGACGCGTAGACGACCGGGAAGTGCAACTCGTCCTCCTCGGCGCCGAGGTCGATGAACAGGTCGTAGACGAGGTCGAGCACGGCGCGCGGGCGGGCGTCGCGGCGGTCCACCTTGTTGATGATCACGATCGGCTTCAGGCCCGCTTCGCGAGCCTTGCGCAGCACGAAGCGGGTCTGGGGGAGCGGCCCCTCGTACGCATCCACCAGCAGCAGCACGCCGTCGGCCATGCGGAGAACGCGTTCCACCTCGCCACCGAAGTCGGCGTGACCGGGTGTGTCGATCAGGTTGATCTTGATGTCGCCGTACTCGATCGCGCAGCACTTCGAGAAGATCGTGATGCCGCGTTCGCCCTCGAGCGCGTTCGAGTCCATCACGAGGCGCTCGTCCTCGGGCAACGCCGCAAGCGCGCCCGCCGTCAGCAGCAGGCGATCGACGAGGGTGGTCTTGCCGTGGTCGACGTGGGCGACGACGGCGACGTTGCGTAGCGCGGATGACGGGTGCATGGGGTGGGGCCCGGGCGGAAACGCGAGGGGAAACCCCCGAGCGTACCCACTCCGTCGCGTGCTGGCGCGATCCCGCGCGGCGATCACCGCGACCTTTTCGTCATTCGGTCGTCGATCGCCGGTCCGTCGCGTTCCCCCCCTTCGCCGGTTCGCCGCGGGTGATGGGTCGGCATCCGGGCGGCGCTCCTTCCGGCCGGCCCCTCCGGCCCGTACCGTGGGCGTATGCGCACCGTGAGGACCCGCATCATCGCAACCGTCGGACCGGCGTGCGAGGCACCCTCCGCGCTCGTGGACGTGATCCGCGCCGGCGCCGACGTGATGCGGATCAACGCGTCGCACGTGCTGCCGGACGAGATCGCACCGTGGGTGCGACGCATCCGGTCGGCCGCCAAGACCGCCGGGCGGACCATCGCCGCCCTGGTCGATCTTCCCGGCACGAAGATCCGCGTGGGCGACCTGGGACCCGAGGGTGGGGTGGAACTCGCGACGGGGGACCGGATCCGCGTCGTTCGCGGCCGGCGTGGGGGTGGACGTGACCGCCTCCCGGTGGATCCCTTGCCGTGGCTCTCGCGGTTGACGCCGGGTACGCGCGTGCTGCTCGCCGACGGACAGCTCGAGTTGAAGGTCGTCGGGGGCGATCCGCGCGGGTTGGACGCCATCGTGACGGTCGGCGGACGGCTCCTGGCGGGCAAGGGCGTTCACGTTCCGGGGGCGCGGTTCCCGACGCGTGTGCCCACCGCCGAGGACCTCACCCTGCTCGAGGCGGCCGTCGCCGCCGACGCCGATGCCATCGCGCTCTCGTTCGTTCGCGACGCGGCGGATGTCGATCGCGCCCGCGCGCACCTCGATCGGCTGGGGCGTCCCGACCTGCCGCTCGTCGCGAAGATCGAGCGCGAGGACGCGGTCGAGGCGATCGACGAGATCCTCGAGCGCGCGAACGTCGCGATCGTGGCGCGTGGCGATCTCGGCGTGGACGTCGGTCCGGAGCGCGTGCCGTCGTTGCAGCGACGCATCCTCGCCGCGGCACGGCGTCACGGACGGCCGGCCTACGTCGCGACCGAGATGCTCGAGTCGATGATCGAGCGATCGCGACCGACGCGCGCCGAGGCCAGCGACGTCGCCGGTGCCGTGTTCGACGGGGCCGACGGCGTGATGCTGTCCGCCGAGACCGCGATCGGTCGCCATCCCGCGCTCGCCGTCCGCACGATGGACCGCATCCTCGCCGCCGCCGAAGGCGATCCGCACGCGCCGTACGCCGACACCCCGGGGTTCGTCCCCCCCGACCGCTCGGCGGGCCGTCCGGATCGGCAGGTCGTCCGCGCGGCGGTCGGACTCGCCGCGGCGGTCGGAGCGGCGGCTATCGTCGTGCTCACGCGGGAGGGCGCATCGGCATTCCGCCTCTCGAAGGAGCGGCCGAGGACGCCCATCGTCGCGTACGCGCCCCGCGATGCGGTGATGCGACGTCTGTCGCTCGCGTGGGGCGTCGTCGCACGGCGGCTGCCGGGAGGGCGGACGTCGGACGCGCGCATCGACGCCGTCGCCGAGCGGCTGCGCCGGGACGAGGGCCTCGCGTCGGATGCGACAGTCGTCGTCGTGATGGGCGGCCCGACCGATCCCGCCGGCACGACGACGTCGATCAAACTGCTTCGTCTCGACGATCGCCCTCGCTCATAGCGAGGCGTCGGACGGCGCAGCGGCCTTCCGACCCCGGATGCGCGCGAGCAGATTCTTGAACCAGCGTCCGTGGCCGCCCTCGTCGGACGGTTCGGGCAGTCCGGCGATCTCGTGGAGGTAGAAGCGGAAGCAGGACTGGATGATGCTCGCCGTCGGCACCGCGAGCAGGGCGCCCCACACGCCGAAGTAGTGTTCTCCCGCGAGCAGCGCGAAGATGATGATGATGGGGTGCATTCGCGCGTGGCTGCCCATGATCAGCGGGTTCAGCATGTTCGCCTCGATCATGTGGATCAGCACGATCCACGCCAACGCGAGCACGCCCTTCTCGACGCTGTCGGTGCAGGCGATCACGACGATCGGAATCGACGAGAGAATCGTGCCGAAGATCGGGATCAGGCTGAGCGCCGCGGCCAGCAGCCCGAGCCAGGCGGCGCCCTGGATGCCGAGCAGGATCAGTCCGAGCCACGTCAGCACGCCGTTCACGACGCAGATCACCAACTGGCCCCGGATGACGCCGGCGAGTCCGTCGTCGACGTAGCGCATGAGGCGGTTGTAGGACGGCTTGTACGGTTCGGGAGGAAGGCTTGCGAAGAAGGTCCCGATCGCGCGCCGATCCATCACGAGGAACGCGGTGATCATCAGGATGAGGAAGAACTGATAGACGGACAGCACGATCGTCCCGGCCAGGCCGACTGCCCCGCGCGTCACGCGATCCGGCAGGTCCGCCGAGAGGGCCTGTGCTTTCACGGCGACGAAGGCCCGCAGGCTCGTCGGCTCCACGTCGATGCCGCGCGCGGCGAGGTTGCGAACGACCGGGCCGACGATGCGACGCTCGAACGCCAGTTCCGATCCGTGGGTCTCCGCCCCGGCGACGACCTCCGGCACCGGCGTCGCGACCTCGTCGCCGGCGGATCGGAACGCCGTCGGGTCGACGAGCATCAGCGGATCGCCCTCGTGAGGGCGCGGTGCGCCACGCGGCGCCCTCTCGATCTCGAGCAGCACCTCGACCTGGTCCTCGTCGGGCTCGATGCGTGCGTCGTGCAGCGTCTTCCACACGATCTGTAGGTCGCCCGAACCGCTGGTCAGCGCGGTTCCCGCCGGAATCGCAAGCGCGTGGTGGGGGCCCTCGGCCGGGCGAGCCAGACGGAACCGTGCCCGCCCACCCTCCTCGCGGAGCGCCGCGGCGACGTCGGTCGCCGTCGAGCGCACCGTCGTGGCGAGTTTCGTGACCGCCTTCCATCCGGCGAACGCCACGGCGCCGACGAAGAGCCCGTAGAGCATCACCACGATGGGGCCGCGCCCCCACGAGATCCCGAACAGCCGCCGCTGCTTGACCCACCGCACGATGGGCTCGATCAGGTACGCGAGAAAGATCGCCATCAGGAACGGGAAGAGCACCTCGCGGCAGACGATCAGCAACAGCACGTACACGCCGAGGAAACCGAGCAGGATGCGCACGTCGGGCTTCCGCGAAGGCCGCGGTTCGGCGGCGGCCTCCGGGGGCTGCGTGGTCGGGGGGTTCGCCATGGCGCGCTCCTCGTCTCCCGGGTCCGCGCGGGGGCGCGGACCGAGCGCGGAATCCTACGTCGGGGGCGGCGTCGCCACGGAACGTCGCGTTCGCCGCGAGGGGACCTACGCTGACGCCCATGTCCACGCCCTCCGACGTCCGCAAGTCCCTCCACGAACTCCGCGACCGCTTCGACCAGGTCCGGGGGCGTCTTTGACCTCGCCAAGAAGCGGGAGGAACGCGGCGCGCTCGAGTCCCGGTTGGGAGAGCCCGGGTTCTGGAACGATCCGGAGTCGGCGCAACAGACCGTCGACCGCCTGCGCGCGGTGCGCGCGACGCTCGACCCCTGGGAGCGTTTCGAGCCCCGTCTGATCGATGCGGAGGCCCTGCTCGAACTCGCCGACGAGGAGGACGACGCGGGGACGGTCGCCGAGTGCGCGGAGGAGGCTGCGGGTCTCGCCGCCGAACTCGACGCGCTCGAGGTGAAGGCGATGCTCTCCGGACCGCTCGACTCGAGCAGCGCGTGGATGCAGATCCAGGCCGGCGCGGGTGGGACCGAGTCGTGCGACTGGGCGGAAATGCTGCTGCGGATGTACATGCGGTGGGCGGAGCGGCATGGCTTCGCGGTCGAGACGCTCGAACGTCAGGAGAACGAGCAGGCCGGGATCCGCGGTGCGACGATCGAGGTGAAGGGGCCGTTCGCGTACGGCTGGCTGAAGAGCGAGGCCGGCGTCCATCGTCTCGTTCGGATCAGCCCGTTCGACGCGCAGAGTCGCCGACAGACGACGTTCGCGTCGGTCGACGTGACGCCCGTCGTGGACGACACGTTCACGCTCGAGATCAAGGAGTCGGACCTCGAGATCACGACGTTCCGCGCGGGCGGGGCGGGCGGCCAGCACGTCAACAAGACCGAGTCCGCCGTTCGCATCCGCCACCTCCCGACCGGCGTGGTCGCGGCCTGCCAGGACGAGCGCAGCCAGCATCGCAATCGCAAGATGGCGATGCGGATGCTGAAAGCCAAGCTGCTCCGGCTCGAAGAGGACAAGCGCAGCAAGGACGCCGCGGACCGGTACGACGAGAAGGGCGAGATCGCCTGGGGCGCGCAGATTCGCAGCTACGTGCTGCACCCCTACCAGATGGTCAAGGACCACCGCACCGACCACGAGACCGGCAACATCCAGGCGGTTCTCGACGGGGACCTGATGCCGTTCATGGAGGCCTGGCTGAAGAGCCGGATCGGCACGGAGTCGACGGCGTCCTGACGCCGCGCGTCAGCGCGGCGAGCCGACGGCGTTGTACATGTCCTCGAGTTGCCGTTCGCGCTCCTTCTCGAACGGCGTCGTCTCGCGGCCCGAGGGACGTGCGTCGGCGATGAGGATCGCGGCCGCGACGCCGGCCGCGACCAACGCCAGCCCGAGGCCCCGGGCGAGCAGCGAGCGTGGCCCCGCGGCGATCGCGGCGAGACCGCCGAGGAGGCCGCCGAACGCCGCGAGGAGGGCGGTCGCCGGCAGGGTGACCTGGCCCTCGTAGTTCAACGCCAGATACGACGCCAGCCCGAGTCCCGTCAGGATCGTCGCGAGCGGCACCGCGGTCGCGCGCGTCGGCGCCTCGCCGCCGAGCGCGAAGCGCATGCCGACCAGCGTTCCAAACGACGCGGCGAGGACGCCGACCGTGCGCCCGAGCACGGCCGAGTGGGCGAACAGCGCGAGCAGCATCGCGACGCCGCTGATCGTCACGAGCCACGCGATGTCCGCGAAGTCCACGCCGCGTGCCGTCGGCAGCGCGCGCGACGAGGCCGTCGCGAGCGCGCCCGCGACCAGGGCGACGCTGCCGACGAGGACGACGCGTGCCTCGCCGCGGACGTTGCCCGCGGCATCGACGAACGGATCGACCAGCAGCCACGCGGCCCCGGCGGCGACGCCGAACGCGAGCGCGTACCAAACCGGACGAGGCGCGCGCGACAGGCCGGCGACCGCGGTCGCGAGGCCCGCGGCGGGGGCGATCCAGGCGATCCACTTCCAGCCGTCGTCGCTCGGTGCGAGCGGCAGGGAGGGCCACACGACGATTCGCGAGAGTCCGGCGGCGAAGCCGCCCGCGAGGCCGAGCGCGAGGAGCGCTCGTGCGGCCCGCGGGCGTCCCGCCTTCGATTGGGTCGCGGCGATCAACGCCGCCGTCGCCGCGACGGCCACGGCCGGCCAGGCATCCGAGAGCGCCGTGGTCAGGATTTCGCCGAAGCCGGGCATCGCGTCCCCCGGTCCTACTTCTTCTCGCGCGTCGTCTCGACAGCGATCGTCACGTCCACCTGATCGGAGAGCATCTCCAGCATGTTGCTCATGCCGAACTCGCTGCGCTTGATCGAGAAGCTTCCCTCGTAGCCGCGGCGGTGGTTGCCCCACGGATCGTCGGTCTCGCCGACGAGATTGATGCGCGCGGCGACCGGACGCGTCACCCCGTGCAGCGTCAGGTTCCCCTCGACGCGGTATCCGCCCTCGACCTTCGTGACCGACGTGCTGCGGTAGGTGATCTCGGGGAACTGCGCGACGTTGAAGAAGTCCGCCTTGCGCAGGTGCTCGTCGCGCTGCGTGCTGCCGGTGTCCACCGAGGACGCCTTGGCGGTGAACTCGACGCGGGCGTGGGACAGCGTGTTGTCGTCGACGACGACGACACCCGTGAACTCGTTGAAGCGCCCGTACACGTAGCCGACGTTCAGGTGCTTGATCCGGAACAGGAGGCTCGAGTGGCCGGCATCGATCTCGTAGGCGAGAGGCTTGGCCGAGGCGAGGCCGGCGAAGAGGAGGAAACCCGAGGCGACCAGGGCGAGGACGGAGCGACGACGAAGCATGGGGGAGACTCCGGGGAGGGGGCGGGCATCGACCCGCGGCAAGCACGGTAGGTCCGCGCTAAGGTTGTTGCAACAAACACTAGAGGACGAACGTCCCGACTCCTCGCCGCGTTCCCCTGCGACCGCCGTCGGACCGGCCGGGTACACCCCGGCCATGCCCGAACTGGTTCCCCTGCGTCGCGCCCTGCTCTCCGTTTCGGACAAGACCGGGCTCCTCGACCTCGCTCGCGCGCTCGCCGCGCGCGGTGTGGACCTCGTGTCGACCGGCGGCACGGCGCGCGCGCTTCGCGATGCGGGCCTTGCGGTGCGGGACGTGTCCGACCTCACCGGCTTCCCCGAGGTGATGGACGGGCGCGTCAAGACGCTCCACCCGAAGGTCCACGGCGCCCTGCTCGCCCGTCGCGACCTGGCCGAGCACGCTCGCGCCATCGCCGCCCACGGCATCGAGTCGATCGACCTCGTCGTGTGCAACCTCTATCCGTTCGAGGCGACCCTGCGTCGCGCCGACGTCCCCGCGGAGGGCGTCGTCGAGGAGATCGACATCGGCGGTCCGTCGATGACGCGCAGCGCCGCGAAGAACCACGAGTGGACCGCGATCGTCGTCGAGCCGGCGCAGTACGAGGGGCTGCTCCGGGAACTCGACGCCCGCGACGGCGCGACGTCGTTCGCGTACCGTCGGGCTCTGGCCGCTCGCGCGTTCGCGCGGACCGCGGCCTACGACGCGGCGATCGCGCGGTGGTTCCAGACGGAGATCGGCGAACCGCTGCCGTTCGGGTTCGGTCCCGCGACGAAGTCCCGCGATCTCCGCTACGGGGAGAATCCGCATCAGGTCGCCGCCTTCTACGTGGATCCCCTCGCTCCCGCGGGCAGCCTCGCCGCGGCGCGGGTGCTCGGTGGGAAGGAACTCTCCTACAACAACATCGGCGATGCCGACGCCGCATGGGCGCTCGTCCGGGAGTGGTCGGAACCGGCCTGTGTCGTCGTCAAGCACGCGAATCCCTGCGGGGTCGCGCTCGGCGCGAGCGCGCTGGAGGCGTGGGAGCGGGCGCTGGCGTGCGACCCGCGAAGCGCGTTCGGCGGCGTCGTCGCACTCAATCGACCTCTGACCCCGGACGTCGCCCGCGCCATGGCCGTCCCGGAGCGCTTCCTCGAAGTGCTCGTCGCGCCGGGCATCCGCGACGACGCCGCGGCCCGCTTCGTCGCGGAGGGTGCGCCCGCGTGGGGCGCCTCGCTCCGGTTGATCGACGCCGCCACGGTCGGTCGCGGCGTCCACGGACTTCATGTCCGGAGCGTGGACGGCGGGCTGCTCGTGCAGGGGGCCGATGCGGCCGGTGCGGACGACACGACATGGCAGGTCGTCACGGCGCGGGCTCCCGATCCGCGCGAGGCGGCCGATCTCGCGTTCGCGTGGCGCGTCGTGAAGCACGTGCGCTCGAACGCGATCGTTCTCGCGAAGGACTCGCAGGCCCTCGGCGTGGGAGCGGGTCAGATGAGCCGCGTCGAGGCGACCGAGATCGCCGTGCTCCGGGCCCAGCGCATGGCCGAGGAGGCCTCGGCCACGCTTGCGGGCTGCGTCGTCGCGAGCGACGCGTTCTACCCGTTCAACGACGCGATCGAGCGCGCCCTCGACGCGGGTGCGACCGCGTTCATCCAACCGGGCGGGAGCCGCAACGACGCGCGCGCCCGCGCGCTGTGCGACGAACGCGGTGTCGCGATGGTCATCACCGGCCGCCGTCACTTCCGGCATTGACCCGCGCGGAAAGGGGAGCGCGGCGGCGGACGCGGTACCGTTCGCCGCCACGGGGTCATGGACTCGGCCCCGCGAACGGAAACCCATGAAGCGAGATCCCCTCGGCAAGCGACTGGCCGATTGCCAGCGCGCCATCGGGTACTGGTTCGCCGATCCCGACCTGCTGGAGACGGCGCTGACCCATTCGTCCCTGCGTTCCCCCGACCGCGCGTGCAACGAGCGCCTCGAGTTCCTCGGCGACAGCGTTCTCGGCTTGGTTGTCACCGAGGAACTCTTCCATCTGCTGCCAGAGCACAGCGAGGGCGAGCTGACGCGCATCAAGAGCGCGGTCGTGTCGAGGCCGGCGTTGCTCGCCACGTCGATGCGCCTCGGACTCGCCGACCACGCCGACTTCGCGCGTGGTGTCGGTCGCCGCGATCGACTGCCGCCGAGCGTCGTCGCGAACCTCGTCGAGGCGGTGATCGGCGCGATCTACCTCGACGCCGGGTACGACGCCGCACGCGAGTTCGTGCTGCGCCACCTCGGCGAGACCCTCGAACGGGAACTGGGTGACGAAGGCGTGAAGAATCACAAGAGCCTGCTGCAGCACGAGATCCAGCAGGCGATCAACGTGACGCCGACGTATCGCACCGTCGAGGAAGAGGGGCCCGACCACCGCAAGTCGTTCGTCGTCGCGGTGCTCTTCGCCGGTCGGGAGTGGGGGCGGGCGCCGGGGATGACGAAGAAGGAAGCCGAACAGGAGGCCGCGCGCCGGGCCCTCGAGGCGTGGCGCTCCGAGAGCGGGCGCTCCGTTGCGACGCCGGACGTCGCCGACGCGGAGCCCGAGATCGACGAGGCGGTCGTCGCGGAGGCGATCGCCGCGGAGGTGATCGACGAGTCCCTGGATCGACCGACGCCGCGGAACGAGCCGATCGAGGCGTCCGCGCCCGACGAGTCGCCCGAAGCACCGGCTCCGCGGCGTCGTCGCCGCGGGCGGGGCGCGCGCGGCGCGAACGAGGCCTCGACGGATCGGGAGCCGGCGAGCGAGCCGCCCGTGGCGGCGCCGATCGCCGACGTGGCGGCGCCCCGGTTCCCGGGTGCGGAACCCGCGATCGACGAAGAGCCCGTGTCGGCGAGCGGCGTCGAGGACACGTTCGAACGCCTCCTGGCGATCCAGCGCACGCGCCAACCTCGCCGCCGAGGCGAGCATCGACCGACCCCCGAGCGAGCCAAGGCCCTCGTCACCGAGGATCCGGAGATGGCCCGGCTGCGCGAGGCCCCGCCCCAGCCGGCGAGGACGCCTCCTCCGCCTCGCGTCGAGCGGCCGCCCGCGCCGATCGCTCCGCCCGCTCCCGCCAAGGAACCGGTCGAGGACGAGTTTGCGGTCGGACTGTTCGACGAGTCGGCCTCCAAGCGTCCGTCCGCGCTGCGCCCCGAACGCCCCGCCGCGCCGCCCCCCGTTCCCCCGCGGGTGCGTCCGCCGTCGCCGCCCGCGCCGCCTCCCCCGCCCCCGGCCGACGATGACTTCTCGGCGGGGATCGACTGAAAACCTGTTCCCGAGGCCCCCTGCTGCGCCCGGCGATCCCCTTGCTGCGCGCCGTCGCCCTGCCGGAGTCGCCTCCTCGACCTGAACGCCCCCGATCGGCGAAGCCGCACGTACGCAAGGTCAGAGACCCCCTGAACGCGTACCGCCTCCGGGCCGTCGATCGTCGCTCGCTTCGGTCTCTCCGGCCTCGCGACGGCGTCTCTTGGACTAGCCTTTTCCGCGCCGACCTACGTTCGACGGGATCCCCGTGACGCCGACGCGCCAACGGTACGAGCAGCCCGCGTCGCCCGAACCCGCGCAACCCTGGTGGGAGCGCCTGGGCCGAGAGCGGACCGTCCACGTCGGCGGCCTGACCGGTGCCGCGGCCGGGCGCTTCCTCGCGGGGGCCGTCGTCGCGCCCGCAGCGCGGGCATCCGCGCTGCTCGTCGTCGCGCCGGACGCCGTCGGCGCCGATGCGCTCCGTCTCGATGTCGAGTCCTTTCTCGGGAGGGCGGTGCTTCCGTTCCCCGCATGGCCGGCGACGCCGTCGCGGGACGCGCCGGACACCGATGTCGTGGTGCGCCGCACGCGCGTTCTCGAAGCCATGCACCGGGTCGGTGAACGCACCACGCCACTTGTCGTCGTCGCGCCGCTTGCGGCGTTGCTGCAACCGGTACCGTCCCCCGGGGCGTTCGCCGCCGCCCACCTCCGCCTGCTGCGCGGAGCACGGCATCCGATCGACGTGCTGCTCGAACACCTCGCGCACGCCGGACTCGCCCGCGTCGGAGTGGTGGGGGGGCCGGGCGAGATGGCCGCCCGCGGCGGCGTGCTCGACGTGTGGCCGTTCGATGGGTCCGGGCCGTGGCGGCTCGACTGGTTCGGCGACGAGATCGAGAGCCTCCGCGAACTCGACGTCGCGACGCAGCGCAGCGGCGAGGAGCGCGCGGAACTCGACCTGCCGCTCTTGTTGCCCGGCCATCTCGCCGCACCGGTCGAGGCCGACGCGCCGTGCTTCCTCTCCGATCACCTGCCCGCCCACGCTCCCGTGGCGCTGGTCGATCGCGCGGCGCTCGCCGCCGCGACGGCGACCCTGGATCGCTCCCACGGCGACGCCGCGCGAGTTCCGCAACTCGAGGCGGCGCTCGCCGCGCGTCGGACCTGGGTGCTCGATCCCGACCCGCCGTCGGCCGGAGTCGGCATCGACGTCGCCGCCGGGAGTCTCGACCGGCTGCGCGGGGTCGCCCTGCCCGCCCGCGGCGCGCGCGACGCCGATCCGGCGCGGCGGCTCGTCGACGCGTTGAGCGAGGTGCTCGCGCGCCATCACGAGGTCGTGATCTTCCGCCGCGCAGACGGCGAAGAGGAGCGACTGCTCGAACTCTTGCACGAGCGGTCGATCGAGCAACGCCCGCGCTTCCGCCACGGATCCCTGTCGCGTTCGTTCGTGTGGCCGCCCGACGACGTCGCCTACGTCGCCTACGACGACCTGATCGACCTGCCTCTGCGCGACCGCCGCACCCGCGACGCGCCGCAGCGCAGCCGCCCGGTCGAGGACTTTCTCGAACTTCAGCCGGGCGGCCTCGTCGTGCATCGCCACCACGGCATCGGGCTGTTCCATGGACTCACGACGATCGAGGGCCCGGACGGTGCGGGCGACTACCTCGAGATCGGCTTCGCCGAAGGCACGCGCGTCTTCGTTCCGGTGCACCGAATCGATCTGGTCCAGCGTTACGTCGGCACGGGACGAACTCCACGGCTCTCGACGATCGGCGGCACGGAGTGGGCGCGGAGGACCAAGCGCGTCGAGGAGGCGGTCGAGCAACTCGCGCTGCACCTCCTGGAGACGCAGGCCGCGCGTTCGGAGCGCCACGATCCGCCGCTCGGGCCCGACGGCCCCTGGCAGCACGAGTTGGAGGCGTCGTTCGGACACCCCGACACCCCCGACCAGGTCACCGCGGCGCGGGCGATCAAGGATGACCTCGAGGGTTCGCGCCCGATGGACCGACTGCTCTGCGGGGACGTCGGGTACGGCAAGACGGAGGTCGCGCTGCGCGCGATCTTCAAGGTCCTCGCCGCGGGACGGCAGGTCGCCCTGCTCGTCCCGACGAAGGTGCTCGCCCAGCAGCACGTGCGGACGTTTCGCGCGCGGTTCGCGCCGTATCCGTTCGTGGTCTCGGCGCTGACCAGCCTCGAGGGCGAACCCGCCAATCGTCGAACCCTCGCCGACCTGGCCGAGGGCCCGGTCGATCTCGTGATCGGCACGCACCGTCTGCTCGGCAAGGACGTGTCCTTCGCGCGCCTGGGCCTCGTGGTGATCGACGAGGAGCAGCGCTTCGGCGTGAAGCACAAGGAGAGGTTGAAGAGCCTGCGTGCGGACGTCGACGTGCTCTCGCTGTCGGCAACGCCGATCCCGCGCACCTTGCACATGGCGTTGCTGGGCCTGCGGGACATCAGCAACCTGACGACACCGCCGCTCGGGCGGCACGCGATCGAGACGAAGGTGGTGCGCGAGGAGGACGCGATCGTTCGGGACGCGATCGTGCGGGAACGGGCGCGCGGCGGCCAGATCTTCGTCGTGAATCCGCGGATTCGCGACCTCGGAACGGTCGAACGATGGTTGCTCTCGCTGGTTCCGGACCTGCGGATCTCGACGATCCACGGCCGGATGGACAAGGAGCAGGTCGAGAGTCGGCTGCTGCGATTCCTCGAGGGGACGATCGACCTGCTCCTGGCGACGACGGTGATCGAGTCGGGTCTCGACATCGCGAACGCGAACACCATCGTGATCCGCGACGCGCATCGATACGGACTGGCCGAACTCCACCAGTTGCGCGGGCGGGTTGGTCGTGAGCGCCGCCGTGCGCACGCCCTGCTGCTCATCCCGCCGGACGAGCGGCTCCTGCCCGACGCGCGGGAACGGCTCCGCGCGATCGAGGAGTACAGCGAACTCGGTGCGGGCTTCCAGATCGCGATGCGCGACCTGGAGATCCGCGGCGCGGGGAATCTGCTCGGTCCGCAGCAGAGCGGCCACATCGCGGCTGTCGGATACGACCTCTACTGCCGCCTGCTCGCGGATGCGGTCGCCCACGCCCAGGGCCGTCCGCTGGACCGGCCGCGGCTCGCGGACCTCGGCTTCGACGTCCCCGGGGGTCTCTCCGCCGGCTACGTCGAGGACGTTCGTGAGACCTTCCGCGTGATGCGGCGCACCGCGGCGATCGGTCGGCTCGACGAACTCGCCGCGTGGCGGGAGGAGTTGGGAGACCGCTTCGGTCCCGTGCCCGAGCCGCTGGATCGGCTCCTCCTCGCCCAGGCGGTGCGCATCGTCGCCGGCTCCTTCGGCGTGGAACGGGTCGAACCCGCACCGCGCGGAAGTGCGGGCGCGATCCTCGTGCCGCGCGAGGCGGAGCGCACCACGCTGCTCGATCGTCTCGACGATGCCCGGCCGCTCGATCCGCGCCGCGTGTTCCTGCCGCTGCCGGGCGTGCCCGGCGAGGGCGTCGTGGACTTCCTTCGACGGCTGCTCGCGCGGTTCGGCGCACGTCTCGACGCGCGCGACGACGAGCGATCCCGCCCCAGCCGGCGTCGTGCGTCGCGCCGGTAACGGCCCCGTCACTCCGTTCCGGCGCAGGTCGAGGTGTCGCGCGGACCGCCCGTATCCTGCGCGGATGATGCCGCGCCGCGGTCCCACCCGCTCGTCGTACGGAGTCGCGCTGCTCGCGTTCGCGTGCGGGGCGTGCTCGCAGAGCGTCAGCGACGTGCGCCCGTCGCCGATCCCCGCTGGCTACCTCGAAGCCCTCTCCCAGTCGGGCGGCGCCGCCGGCACCACCCGTCGCGAGCGCGAGCGCGGCGAGCAGGTCGTGGACGGCCTCGTCGCGGCGGTCGGGGATCGCACGCTGACCCGCAGCGAGGTCCTGCGCCGGCTGAGGGTGGTCGATCGGCGCGGGAGCGGTTCGGGCGACCAACTCGACGCCGAGATCGACGCGGAACGCATCAAGTGGGCCGAGGACCAGCTGATCGGGATCGCCGCACGGCAGGCGGGATTGCGCGCGGAGGCGCGCATGGTGGATCGCGTCCTCGACGACAAGTTGAAGGAGCTGACCAAGGAGGCGTCGGAGAAGGAGGGCCGCCCGGTCAGCCACGACGAGTGGCTCGCGTCCAAGAAGGTCACCCGGGAGGAGTTCCGCCGTCAGCTCGAGGACGAGACCATCGCGCAGCTGTACGTCAGCAAACTCCTGCGGGGGATCGGCGGACCGACCCGGCCCGAGGTGGACATCGACGTCACGCCCGCCGAGGTGCGTCGGATCTTCCGCGACCATCCCGAGGCGTTCGACAAACCCGCGGCCGTGCGCGCAGCGGTCTTCGTGTTCTACGTCAGGGGACTCGCCGACGACGAGCACACGCCGGCCGAGTGGCAGGAACTCGCCGAGCGGCGCGCGGAGCAACTCGCGCAACTGTTCCGCGAGGGACACGATCCGGAGTTCCTCGCGCGTCGCTACGGACTGGATCAGGAGAAGTTCGGACAGTTCACCGTGGCGACGACGATGCAGCCGATCGACCAGATCGTCGCGCGTTTCGACGAGCCGAGGATTCTGCCGGGGCTCGGGGAGTGGCTGGATCGCCCGGATGTCGGGGCGCGCCAGACCTTCGTCGTGCGCAAGCCCGAAGGTCCGATCGTCTACGGAGTCCTCGAGCACGAGCCGATGTCGCGGCGTTCGTTCGAGGATGCCTATGACGGCATCGTCCGGTCCATCCTGCAGGCGCGAGGCCTCGCGGCGCGGGCCCGCGTCGTCATCCGGATGCTCTCCGCGGGTTCGGTCGTCTCCCCGCCGGAACTCGAGGACAAGGTTCTCGATCGAGCCCAGGCGCAACTCGACGAGATCGCGTCGAACGAGATCATGGGCAAGGTCCGCTTGCAGTGACGCGGGGCGGGCGACGCACACCCGCATGGATCGCGGCGGTGGGCGCGGCATGCGCCATCGCCGCGGTCGTGTTCGCGTGGCGCGCAAGCGGACTCGCGCCGCGCGCGTCCGGCGCCCCGCGCGGCGACGGGGTCTTCGAGGCGTCGGCGGCGCGCGACGTGCGCGCCACCATGGGGACGCTCGTCCGCGGCCTGATGGCATGTCAGGAGGAGAGCGGTTGGTTCCGCCCCGAGGCGAAGGGCGGAGGCGGGTACAACGACGACGGCGAGCGCACGGCGGCGACCGCGCTGGCGCTCGCGGCGCTGGCGACGGTGCGCGAGGTCGCCGCGGGGCGGGAGCCGGTGCCCGGGCTCGACGAGGCCCTCGGCCGTGGGCTGGCCTGGCTGCGCACGCGACGGCTCCCCGGCGGGGCGTTCGCACGGGGCGAGGGCGCGGCGACCTGGGTCGTCGCGGAGGCGACGGCGGGCGCCTTCCTCGCCTTCCTTCTCGCGGGCGACCCCGCGGACGCGACCCTGCTCGACGGTGCCGGCACGGCGCTGACCCGACTCGCCGAACAGAGGATTCCCGCTGGCCGCAGCCGGTCGCTCGTCGGCATCGCCGCCGAGAGGGCGGTCGGACTCGACCGGGAGGGGTTCCTGCCCCGCGGCCTCGACGCCCTTCTCGACGCCCGCTTCGAGGAGGTCGTGCCGACCGGATCCGACTACCTGCTGTGGGACACGACCCTCTCCGAGGTGGTCGTGCGCTTGCTGCGGGCGCGCGGCGGAGCCGGGTTCGACCCCCTGCCGGGCCAGGTCGTGGAGGCGATCCTCGCGGCTCCCCCGGTCTGGCGGGGGGGGAATACCGACGTCTCGGCCTGGTGGGTCCAGTCCTTCCTCGTCGCCCGCGCTCCGGGCGCCGCGGCGTGGTTCGCACGCCTGCACGCGGCCCTGAGCGAGTGGATCGGGGAGGACGGGCTGATCCCGGGAGGCTTCTTCGCGTCGTCGCTGCTCCAGTCCGCCGCCGCCGTCCTGGCTCTCGACGAGGGGCTTCGGGCGACCGCCTGACGGCCGGCCCTCCGGTCTTCGGCACGATCCGTCGGGGGCGGCGAACCTTGGCGGCCGCCGCTCGTTTCGAACGCCACGCGACCCGATCCACCAGGGCCGAGGTCGCGTACCCGATTCCCCTTTCCGTCCGGACACCTTTCCCCGAACCTGGGGGGCTTCCGCGACACACGAGTGAGGACTCCGATGGCTCGGACCGAACGCGCCCAACACGAGTACGCCTTCGCGACGGAAGGCAACTTCGACACGCAGCTCTACGAGGCGCTGCGCCAGGCTCCCTGGTACGTGATCAGCCTCGCCATCCACCTGGCGGTCTTCGGGCTGGCGCTGTTGTTCGAGACGACCGAGCCGCCGGCGAAGAAGCCGCCGGTGATCGAGGCGAGCGCCGTCGAGAACCCCGAGGAGGAACTCGAAGAGGTCGAGGAAGAGACCGAGGAGATCAAGGAGGAGGAGATCGTCGTCAAGGATCCCGTCCTCAAGGACGAGGAGATCTCCGAGATCGTCGAGATGGACAACGACCTGCCGAACGAGGACCGCGCGTTCAGCGAGTTCGAGACCGGCGTGTCGGACGCTCCGTTCGAGGGCTCGGGTTCGAACGGTACGCTCGGCATCGGCGGCGGCGGCGGCGGTTCGTTCAAGGGCCGCGGCGGCGGCCGGGACAGCGGCAGGGGAGGCGGCGGCCGAACGAAGTTCGACGACGCGGTCGACGACGCGCTGAAGTGGCTTGCCGCGCACCAGT